>CAZXUQ010000002.1:0-238991 GCA_964644075.1 uncultured Candidatus Peribacteria bacterium | reverse complement strand
TTTCGTCACTTCTTTTGATTTTTTTCGTCTCTCACTATACTGGAGACAGTTTTTATATTTTTTACTTTTTTCTATGAAGAAATCTCTTATTTTCATCCTTTTTCTCCTCCATACATCACTCACTCACGCGACGACTCAGGCGATCGTCTGAGGAGATCGTGATGCTCACGGATGTATCGGATCGGCAGGCTATAGCTGGTCAGAGCCACTCGGGAAATGTATCCGAGGGTGGGAGTACTACTCTCTCGATAGAGAGACACCTCCGACGACAGGAGTCGCACGCCTCGATGCTATGATCGCTCGGAAGGCTGACTCACTTACCCAGAAATTTCGTCACGATGCAGAGGAGGATATGGCTGGATTTGGTACTGGTGACATCGATCCAGATCGATATATGCTCGATGTGAGCTATACTGTCGTCTCGACAGGCTCGATCGTGAGTGTGAAGATGGACGTCTACCAGTATACTGGAGGAGCACATGGATCTGCGACTGTATATACTTGGAACTACGATCGCAAGACAGGGAAGATCCTCCCGATTACCAAGCTCCTCGCACCAAATGATCTCTCGAAAGTCGCGACCAAGGTCCGAACCGCACTCATCAAATACTATAGTGATGCTGGATACGATCTCGATACCCAGTGGCTCGCTACAGGGACCAATCCGAAATTCCCACGCAACTATGGAACCTATACTGTCACACTCTCTCCTCTCGGTAAACCAGCAAAAGTCACTGTCTACTTCGCGGACTACCAGGTCGGACCACACGCGATCGGGATGCCGACCGTAGAGATCGATCTCGCCTCTCTCCAGGTCACTCCAGAAATACTCTAATCAATGTCGCGTACTCTCTTCATCGGTGATGTTCATGGTTGCTATGATGAGCTCATAGCCCTTGTCGCGAAGATAGGTCTCATGCCTGATGACCATCTCTATTTCGTCTGAGACCTGATCAGTAAATGACCGAAATCGCTTGAAGTCGTCGAGTGGGTACGAGCCCGTCCCAATACCTGGAGTGTGATGGGGAACCATGAGCTCTTCTCTCTCCTCGACTATAGCGATGATGCGAGGACGAGTGAGCCATCATGGAGCAAAATCCAGTGGCAAAAATCTGAAACCCTACGAAATACTCTCAGAGAAAAGTGACACACAGAGTGGCTTCTCTCACTCCCGACGATGATAGAAAAAGAGGACTTCCTCCTCGTACATGGTGGACTCCATCCAAAATATGGACGAGAAACACCTCGAGAGGATGCCACCCTCATCCGCACTCATGATGGTCGACCGTGGTATGAGTACTATACGGGAAACAAACTCGTGATCTATGGTCACTGGGCAGCTGAGTGACTCCGAGTCCGACCCAATACTCTCGGTCTCGATACGGGCTGTTGCTTCGGTGGACATCTCACTGCCTACTGTCTCGAGACTCGTGAGATGTGGCAAGTACGAGCAAATAAGGTCTATAAAGATCCGGTACACTGGAGAAAAGATACTCACTAAAACATATGCTATTTTACTGGCGAGAAATCCTCTCTACCCTTGCTGTCATCATCGCACTGTACTCGTATGTAACCTACATAAAGAGTATTTTTTCGTGAAAGACAGAGCCACATATTTTCTCTTGGGGCATATGGGCACTCACGACGGGTATAGCATTTTTCGCACAAGTAAGTGGTGGAGGCTGATGGTGAACGGCTCAAAATGGGGTCACATTTCTCGTGTGCATTTTCGTCACATTTCTCGCATTTCGATACGGACAAAAAAATACTCTGACTCGACTAGATTGGTTTTCTCTCTCGCTCTCGATCGTAGCGATAGTACTCTGGATGTACACGAGAAATCCTCTCTACTGATCGATCTTCGCGACGCTTGCTGACCTTATCTGATACATCCCGACACTTTCTAAAGTCTACAAAAAACCAGAAAGTGAACCATCGTGATATTATCTCCTTATGAATGTGAAACACTGACTTTCTCTTTCTGCACTTTCGGTGTATTCGCTCACGACGATGGTCTTTTCAGCTGCGGTGATCGTAGTCAATTTTCTCCTCATTTTTATCCAGATAATTCGTAAGAAATAATGACATATTTTCTCCCTCTGACACTCCCGAAACCCGATGAAAAATACTACCGTCGTGGAAAAAATATCCCGAAGGGATTTTATCGTATGACGATGAAGGCACTCATAGTAAATGCAGAGGGAAAAATCCTTATCCTTCGAGAAGGACGGTTTGCGGACAAAAAATCCTCTTTCTATAGGAGTGATGCATGAATGTATGATTTACCAGGCGGGGGACTTGATTGGTGAGAGGACTTTCGCGAGTGACTCTCTCGGGAGATGAGAGAAGAAATCTGACTCAAGGCTTCAGAATATGAGATAGCCAGAGAGCCACTCTATGTGAACATCACATCACTCGATGATCGCTACTACGACGATAAGGAAAGAGATGATTACTATCCTGTGTGTTTATTTTTCTATCCAGTAAAGGTGATGAATTTTGATTTCCACGAGAGTCCTGAGTGTACAGCATATGAGTGGGTGAGTATCGAGGAGTACAAAAAATACCCTCTCTGGAGCCACTCAAAAACCCTTGAGAAATTTTTTCGCTTCGAGGATTTTCCGAAAGAGTATATTTCCTAACAGTAATTGTTCATAAGCTGTTTCTTTGAGATTTCGTAGTTAAGCCGAAGAATCGCTTTTTCATTCGTTTAAGAAATTTGAGTTGTATTCTCTCAAAGGTAGAGAACACTATCTCTGTATAAGATTTTTTTCTAGACTGTTCGTCGTATAGAGAGACGAGAAAAACTATTTCTTTTTTTCATTTTTCCATATACTATAAGAGTAGTCTAATCTTTTCATTATGTCATATATTTTTTCGATTTGCTCCAGAGTGGTCTCATTCGTTGCTTTTGGTGTAGTTCTTTCAGGAATTGTTATCTCTTCGCACGAAGCTCTTGCTCTCCAGACTTCGAAGACGAAAACAACTACTCCTCCAAAAAAAGTCACCTCTGGCGAGATACAGGTCGTCACTACTAGTACCCCGTCTATCGCTGATCGTATAAGAAACGTAAAGGCTCAACGTGCTGAACTCATGGCCTCTTATCTGAAGATCGAATCCGATATCGCTCTTCTCGATGCTCAGATACAGGCCCTAAACACAAAGATCTCTGTACTCCAAATCGTGAGGGACTCCCGGTATACTTCTGCCATGAGAGAGCTCTCCATCGCGAAAAATAGAAAAACGACTATGCTCGAGAAACGTACCACACTCTCGAAGCAGATAGCGGTCCTCGATGCTTGGCTCAAGAAAAACGCCCCTTAGTATTCAAATCACTTCAATTTAAGTTCACTCAAACTACTCTATTCTTGGAGTAATTTTTGTATTCTTATACGATATTTTTCTTTCGTGCTCGAGGAGCCATATTTTCCGTTCTATACCTCATCCATACCCGACGAGAGATCCATCTGCTCAGATGACACGGTGGCAGGGGATGATGATGACGATAGGATTTTTGTTATTCGCTCCACCGATAGCCCGTACCGCTTTCGGATTTCATGCGAGGATTGCCTCTTCTTTGTAGCTCCGTGTCTCACCATAGGGGATACGCTCGAGAGCGTTCCATGCTTGTTTTTGGAACACGGTTCCCTCGGGAGCAAGGGGGATATCAAATGTTTTTCTCCTTCACTCGAAATACTCTCTGAGTTCCGATCGTGTCTGCTCGAGGATTGCATTCTCTCATTGAGTGATATTGGCAGATCCGATTTTTTGTATCTTTTTCTCTCGTCCTTTCGAGTCGGCGAACTCGAGCATGATGAGCTGAGCATCACTCGCTATAGCGATGAGGTCTCAGAGAGGGGAGGGGATGAGAGTGGTAGTGAGTGCCATAGACGAAGTATAGTATTTTTCTATTTTTCTCAAAAGTTTTTCCGAAGAAATTTTGACCAAATTTGTCTTGCTACCTCATTATATTCATCGCGCCTCTCTAGTTCAGCGATAAATATTTCTCCAATTTCACGAGAAGGTGTAAGTCCTCTTTTTGCAAATCTCTGTACCCTAGATAATCATACTAAATATGCATGAAACCACTTTGTCTCCACAGCATAGAGAAGATGAGAGTTATTTTTTATGAAATCATGAAGTTTATGTATGTTGCTACAGTATTTTTGAAATCACTTGAAAAAAATTCACTCGCATCTTTTCCGTTCTCTCTCTTTTTCTTCCTCTTGCATCTTTTCCGTTCTCTCTCTTTCTTCCTTTTGTAGTTCTATGGCTCTTTCTCTTTCATAATCACAATAGGCAGTTACTAGTGTTTGTTCATCGGGAATATTTTCTATACCCGAGAAATAGTCTGTACCTCAAGTACCTCTTATGTGTCTATCGAGAACACTTGCCACATCGCTATTGGCAGAAATTCGAAATATCGGTGGTCATCGAAATTCCTTTGTTATATATGAAGTAAGTGGTACGAGCATTTGTATAAAATAATAATTTTACGATAAATGTCAAAAAATCCCTCCGATATGGAGGGATTTTCTTTACTTGAGTCCTTCGAGTTCTTTCTCGACTTTTTCGAGATCAGATTTTGCATCGCTATCGTCAGCATTCTCTTCGAGGTAGTCTTTGAGATAGGCGATAGTGCGTTCGAGAGAGTGTCGTTTTGCGATTTTCTCTGCTTCAGTCTGTCGTTTCTCGAGTCGGCGTTTCTCATATTTTTCGAGGTCAATGCCTTCGGGAAGGTGACGAGTGTCAGCAGGAAGTGCGGGAGTTTGGTAGTCAGGAAGCATGGGATCCCAGAGGCTCCATGGGCTCCACCAGTCTCCGAGATACGCTCGTGGAGCGTAGTCTGGATGCTCACTCATAAATGTCTGGTAGCTCTCATAGTCATCGAAATCTTTCTGGAATGTGTGAACTTTCCCGTTTATATTCGAGCGGGAGACGATACGTCATCGGAATGTCATAGGAGAAAGGGTAAAAAAGTAAATCAAGAGTGCGTGTGTTCTCGAGGCGGGGGATGTCCTATACTGAGGAGAAAATACTCCGAGGAAATTACCTCGCGCCATCGAGAATTAGCACTTACATTATATACGTGCTAAAAAATATTTCAAGAGAAAAGTTATTGATTTTTCTTTTTTGTGTTTTTTCATTTTTTTCAGATACTGTCCTCCATGACCCAAGACGAAGCTTTCGACATACTGGCGATGGGGCAAAATGTATTTCTCACGGGAGCGGCTGGAAGCGGAAAAACATTTCTCGTGAATAGATTTATCCGACACTGTCATGAGCACGCGATCGGTATCGCGATCACCGCTTCGACGGGTATAGCTGCGACTCACATCGGTGGGATGACGATACACTCCTGGTCGGGTCTCTGAGTGCGTGATACCCTCAGTGATGATGATATCGACGACATTGTCTCTCGGGAATATCTCGTCAAGCGCTACGCGAAGACCTCGGTTCTCGTGATCGATGAGATATCTATGCTTTCGGGAGTATTTCTCTCGAACCTCGATAGACTCCTCAGGTCGGCGCGTGTCTCGCCACTTCCATTCGGAGGTATACAGATTGTACTCGTCGGGGACTTCTTCCAGCTTCCTCCAGTCTCTCGGGGGATGAGTGAAGTAGAGTTCGCCTTCGAGCATCCGATCTGGCGAGAAGCTCGTCTCATCCCGTGCGTCCTCACGACGCAGTTTCGCCAAAATGACTGAAAGAATAAAGAAGATTCTCTTCTCGCAATCCTCTCTGAGATACGTTCTGGAAGAGTCACGAAGAAATCCCTCGAGATTCTCGAGTCGAGAAATATTCCTGTGATGACAGAAGACCATACAGAACTCTTCACACGAAATGTCGCTGTCGATGCATACAATAAAGAAAAACTCGATAATCTCGCATGAGATATATTTCTCTTCGAGATGCACTCAAAAGGATCACTTCCCCTCGTCGACGCCCTGAAAAAATGATGTCTCGCACCTGAGACACTTGTCCTGAAAGTCTGAGCTCGTGTCATGTTCGTGAAAAATAATTTCGAAGCCTGATATGCCAACGGTTCAATCGGGCATATCATAGGCCGACATGAGTGACTCCCGATCGTCGAGCTCACCAGTGGTGAGAAGATCATCGTAGACTATGCGAGCTGGTGAGTCGAGGAGTGAGCGAAGATCAAGGCAGAAATCGCACAAATCCCACTGCGTCTCGCATGGGCGATCACGGTTCATAAATCTCAGGGGATGACGCTCGACTCTGCTGTCATGGATCTCTCGGATGCATTTGTAGCAGGGCAGGGGTATGTTGCTCTCTCTCGTGTGAGATCTCTCGAAGGACTGATACTGAAGTGACTCAATCGTAGAGCTCTCGAGATCGATCCGCGAGTTCGTGAATATGATGAACTCCTCTCTCAGGCATCCGATCGTGCCTCCGAGAGACTTGCCATTCTCTCACTCAAAGATCGAAAAGAAAAAACTGAAGCTGCGATCATCCGTCTGGGTGGGAAGATCGAAAAGATGGATCTTTCATTGAAATCCAAAAAATCTCCGAAGCTTGCTACCCATGAAGAGACCTATACTTTTCTCCAACAGGGAATGGACATTGATTCTATCGCGAATATTCGCGAACTCAAACCATCGACGATCATCGCTCATATCGAAAAGCTCCTCGAAGAGTGAAAAACACTCAATCTCGAAAATCTCCGTCCACTCGATGAAGATCGCCTCGCTACTGTCCTCGCTATTTTTCGAAAGCTCGATACTACGAGCCTCTCGCCTGTGAAGGAGTATCTCGAAGAGGAATATGATGAAGTCTACGACTACGATGAGATACGACTCGCGAGACTGTTTCTCTAAAAAATATTCATTCATTTTCTCTTTGACTTTTCTCTCTTCTCGACGAGAATGAGTCCAAATTTCTCTCTATGCACTTCACTCTCCGTATCACTTGAGCTGCCTGACTCGGGATCAACTCGCTCGCTGACATCACCGGCAATCTCCTCTCACACATGGGTTACCATGTCACCTGAGACCTCGAATACGAATCTCGGATCAAGTGAGGGACGAACTGGTTTGACCTAAATATTTCCGATGACCGTCCGACGATCAGATCCACGATCAATATCCTCCTTGCCTATGATATCGCAGGGCTCGAAAAAAGTATCGCTAGCCTAGTAGACTGAGGATATGTTATCATGAGTGCCAAACATCTCGCAAAGATAAGCCCTGGAACCCATGTCATCATGGAAAGCCAGCATATACAGCTTCTCACTATCGATATAAACGATAAATATGAGAATATCTACCTCCTCGCTATCCTCATGAAGCTCCTCGGCATCGAGGTTGCTCGTGTGCATGATGAGGTACGACATGTATTTGGGAGGAAATGAGAAGAGATCATCGCTCACAATATCGGTATCGTCGATACGATCTATGCGAGTTATGAGCTCGGAGTGACTTCTCCATGGATCCTCGGAGATCAGGGAAAAAAACGAGAATTCACCTATGGAAACAAACTCATTGCCCTCGGAGCGGTCGACTCAGAGCTCGAGTACTATAGCGCCTACCCGATGACACCAGCGAGCTCAGTCCTGACAGAAGTGATCGCGACAGGGAAAGTGCCGTATCTCCAGGCAGAGGATGAGATCGCCGTCATCAATAGCGCTCTCGGAGCTGCATTTACCTGAGCTCGTGCGATGGTAGGGACGAGCGGGGGAGGATTTGCTCTTATGACGGAGGCTCTTTCATTTGCCGCTCAGGCAGAGTTCCCGATCACAGCGATCCTCTCACAACGAGCAGGTCCAAGTACAGGAACTCCGACATTTCACGAGCAGGGCGAGATTCGCTATGCACTTACACCGACGTTCGGTGAGTTCGGACATGTTGTCCTCTCTCCATCGACATTCCATGAGGCGTATCTTTTCGCTGGTCTCGCGCTCAATATCGCACAGCGATATCAGACGATCGTCATCCTCCTGACTGACAAGCAATTCTCAGAACTGCACTCATCCTATGATACCCTCCCAGCTCCGACTCCCGTCGATCGTGGAAAACTCCTCGAAACTCCCCCTGCTGACTACAAGCGTTATGAGCTCACTGACGATGGTATCTCTCCGTATGTCCGCGTCGGGACAGAGCAAGGTGACTTCATCGCGACATCGTATGAGCATGACGAATACGGCGCGACGAGTGAAGATCCAGATATGAAAGGAAAAATGACAGAAAAACGTGCTCGAAAGCTCGAAAATTTCTATGAAAAAGAGGGAATTCGCGGCTATGAGATGGTAAATGAAACTGCGAGAAAGATCATCGTCACTATGAGTGCCAACCGTATCGTGGCTGAGGACTTCGTCCGAGATAATCCAGAATATGGTCTTATGATCCTGAAGTTTCTCCTCCCCGTCGATACTCGTATCCGTGATGAGCTCATCGGGAAGAGTGAGGTGATCTTCATGGAAAATAACTATAGCGGGCAGCTCGAGGAGCATCTCGTACGCTCACTTGATCTCGATCATATCGAAGGGCTCTCTATCGCGAACTTTCGCAAATATACACTTTATCCTTTCTACAGAGAGGACCTCGATACTCGATTTAAGAAATAATTTTTACTTATGCGAAGCTGACTGACAAACATCCAATGGTGTCCCGGTTGCGGAGACTTCCTCATCATCATGGCGATCAAAAACGCCTTCAAAGAGCTCGGTATCCCATCGCATAAGCGTGTGGTCGTATCCTGAGTCGGGTGCTCGGGGAAAGCCTCTCAGTATATCGATGGATATGCTGCTGAGACGCTTCATGGTCGTACACTTCCATTTGCCACGGGGATCAAGATGGTCGATCCATCTCTCACAGTCGTCGCTGTCTGAGGTGATGGTGATGGCTATGGTATCGGGATGTGACACTTCATCCACTCGTGTCGTCGAGATATGGATATCACCTATATCGTGTTCAATAATGAAAACTATGCTCTGACGACCTGACAGGCCTCTCCGACAACTCCAGTCGGTGCGAAGACCAAGACGACTCCTCTCGGCAATCTCATAGCTCCCATCGATGCCGTCGAACTCGCGAAGCAGGCAGGATGTCGCCATGCAGTGCACGCTCAGGATACCAAGTTTGCTGACCTAAAAGAAGCCATAAAAACAGCGATCCAGCACAAGGGATTTTCTCTCGTCGATGTCACGCAGGCGTGTCCGAGTTACAAGAGATGGTAAGATTTTTGTCACCAAAAAAATATTTTTCCGTCTTGTGTAGCAGAGTTATATAGAAAAACGATAAAAATATATATACTCACTCTACTTCTTAATTTTTCCCTATGAACACATCAGTTCTCTCTGCAGTGGTGATCAGTGCAGCACTCGTCGCGAGCGCCTACCTCATGGCATCACGCCCAGCACCGACACTCTCGCTTGCACCGACGACTCCGACACTCTCGACATCTGCTGAGGGTCGCGTCAGTGTCACTCCAGATATCGTCGTCCTTTCTCTCTCTACTCAGGCTCGAGCATCGACTTCGCGTGAGGCCTATGCTAAGATGACAACCGAGATGACGAGCCTCAAGGATCTCCTCAAATCCTCAGGTGTCGAAATGAAGGATATACAGACGACAAGCATATCACTCTCTCCAGAGTATGATTACTCAAATGGTACGCCAAAATCAAATGGGTTTCTCGCGACAGAAAATCTCTCTGTAAAGGTTCGCAAGCTTGACTCTGCTAATGATATCCTCGATAAAGCAAGTGCTATCACTGGGGTCCAGATCGGATCTATTTCCTATGATCTCGATAAAAAAGATGGCGTCTACGCAGAGGCTCGCAAACTCGCTCTCGAGAAGGCTCGTACCAAGGCAGAAGAGATGGCAAAAACAACAGGTGTAAAAATCACAAAAGTTCAATCCATCTCAGAAGGACAATCTGCATCTTCACCATACCCCCCAATCTTTCAAAATGCAAAGATGATGGATAGTGTCGGTGGTGCCAATACTGAGATTGCTGCAGGTCAGCTCGACTATACGATCGTCGTGAATGTCTCATATGAAATACAATAAGAATCTCTCTTTCGCTCTGAAATAACAAAATATACCATAAGCTTTAATAAAAATTCTCCTTCGGTCAGGAAGGGGAATTTATTTTTTCTTTTTGCATTTCTCTCGAGTTTCCGTAGTATCTTTTTACTTTACTTTATAAACTATACATATGTTTTTTGAGACAACTATAACTCTCCCAATCGTACGACTCCAGTGACTTCTTTCTCTCCTCGATAAGATCGAGATACAAGCTGAAGAAAAAGGTATGAGCGACACCGATGTTCTCGAGCTTCGCCTCGCTCCAGATATGTTCACTTTCGTGAAACAAGTGCAGATCGCGACGGATAACGCGAAGGGTATGGCGTCTCGCATGGCACGAAAAGAAGCTCCGAAATACGAAGACAATGAAGCAACACTTGCTGAGATACGAGCACGCATAGAAAAAACAATCGCCTATTTAGAGACTTTTTCTCCTGAGGATTTTGCTGATGCAGCAACTGCTGCTGCTCGATTTCCTTGGTTTGCGGGCATGAAGATGGTCGGAGAAGGATATGTGCTCACATATGGTCTCCCGAATTTCTTTTTCCACATCGTCACTGCCTACGATATCCTGAGAAATGCAGGATTCGATATCGGAAAAGGAGACTATATGGGTCCTGGGGTAGCCCTTGTTCCAGATGTAGAGTAAGATTTCTGAAAAAAGTCGAATTTCATCGTTATAAAAAAATTTCGTCGATCATTTAGAGATAAGTAAACTCACTTCAGAAATTTTTTTCTGCCTCGAACTTCTTGTTTTTGAAAAATCCAGAATATACCAGCTTTTCCTCTAGTTTTCTTTTATGAAAAAACTCGCACTCGAAATCAAAAACCTGAAAAAAATCTATCCAAATGGCACAGAAGCACTCAAATGAGTAGATTTCTCTATCCCAGATGGAGGATTTGTCGCGCTCCTCGGTGAGAACTGAGCAGGGAAGTCGACTCTCATCAATATCCTCTCATGACTCATCCCAAAGAGCTCCTGAAGTATCAAAGTATTTGGTCATGATATCGATGTAGATCGTGAAAAAACAAAACTCTCGATCGGACTCATGCCCCAGGAGATCAATCTCAACATATTCGAAAAATGTATCGATATCGTCACGACTGTCGGAGGATACTATGGTGTTCCCCTTTCGGTCGCACGCCCACGTGCAGAGAAACTCCTCGAAGATCTCGGTCTCGGAGACAAGAAAAATGCTATGGCACGTACGCTCTCCTGAGGGATGAAGCGTCGTCTCATGCTCGCTCGTGCCCTCATCCATGAGCCAAAACTCCTCATACTCGATGAGCCAACAGCAGGGGTCGACGTCGCACTTCGTCGTGGTATGTGGGAATATCTCGGAAAACTCCAAAAAGAAACAGGCATGACGATCCTCCTCACGACACACTATCTCGAGGAAGTCGAGGCTCTCTGTGATCATGTGACGATCCTCGATCATGGATCGGTCGTAACCTCTGATACGGTAAAAAACACTCTCGCAAAACTCGAACAAGAGACATATCTCATCGAGACGAATACTTCAGTCGATCATGATCTTCCTGGGTACAAGAGTTATAAAGATGGAGCACTGGAAGTCACTGTCGATAAGAAAAATACTCTGCAAAATGTATTTGAATCTCTGCAAAAAAACAATATCTCGATTCTTTCTGTACGACCGAAAGAAAATCGTCTCGAAGCCTTTTTTATGAGTAAAAAATAATATCTATGCAACTCACCGCACTCACTACCATCATCCGCAAGGAGCTCATCCGCATCATTCGTATCTGGCCACAGACGATCCTCCCTCCTGTTATCACACAGACGCTCTATTTTATCATCTTCGGTGGATTTATCGGATCGCGCATTGGCAATGTTTGAGGGGGTGAATATATTGCTTTCTTGATCCCCGGAATTATTCTCATGGCGGTTATTACTAACTCATATGCGAATGTTTCATCATCATTTTTCGGTGCGAAATTCCAACGCTCGATCGAAGAACTTCTCGTGGCTCCAGTACATCCTGCGACGATAATTATCGGGTTTGTTTTTGGGGGAGTCCTCCGAGGTACTATCATCGCAGCGATTATCTATGGCGTATCACTTTTTTTCTTCCCACGTGTATTCGAGCATCCAATCCTCTCGATCCTCATACTTTTTCTCGTTGCACTCTTTTTCTCACTTCTCGGACTTATTAACTCTCTCTATGCGAAAAATTTCGATCAGGTAAATATTATCCCGACATTTTTCCTCACGCCACTGACATACCTTGGCTGAGTGTTTTATCCACTCTCTGCACTGACAGGGGTATTTGCTACGCTTTCTCACTACAATCCTCTCGCGTGGATGATCGACTCATATCGCTACAGTTATACTGGGCATGGTGAACTGGCGCCGATCGGTACTGTCATCATCCTCATGATCCTCTCGCTCATCTCATTTTATATTGCTCTGTGGTTGTTCTGTGCGAAGAAGATCGTGGAGTAAAATAATCTGATTCCAAAATTTGACAGGGAATTATACATATGCTACACTTTTTGTGTAGTTTTTTTTAATTCTATTTTATATGAAAAATATACGTGTCTTTTTTAATAGAGACAAAGAATCACAGCCTCCTGAAGAAGTCGTATCTCCCAAAAGGAGTCCAAATTCTCCTGACACCCGCTCAGATCTTGGCAAGCTCATGGCTGAGGTAAATAAGAGATCATTTACTCCCGAGGAATCAACCGAAGAAAAAGAGCGTATTCTCTCTCTTCTTGAGAATCTTGAGTTTGATGATCGTCTTAGAGATGTTATCGATGCTATAGTTGATAAGCAGTATGTTCCAAAAGAACTTATCGAGGCTGGGCAACGAGCTATGAAATCAGAACAATCTATCTTTAGTAAGCTTTTTGAGAACTTTCATCGCATGACTTCAGAAGACCAAATAAGTCTAGTTAATTCGCTTTTATGAGGTTCGCTGGAGCAAGCATTAGTAAAACTTCCGAATACAATCATAGAGGTACCAACGAAAGATGGTTCTGTAAAAAAGATTTCTGGAAATATGTTTCTTGCATCTCTTCCTCAGAGTGTACAGCAAATCTTACCAGTAAAAAAATAGCTCTATGGAGCTATTTTTTTACTCATCTCTTTCCCAACTCGCTCTCCAGAGTTTCCCATCTTTCCTATAGAGAGCTGCAGTATCAGAAAATGTGAGCATCTCTCCATCCACGATCCAGTGGATACGATCACTCCCTCGGTAGATCATGAGGAGTGCTCACTTGGTCTTGATCCAGCGGTTGCCATCGATCATCTCGATGCGTACAGCTTCCATCGGGATATCTGGGAAGGCGATAGTACGAGATTTGCGTTCTCAGAGTGGATCGAGAAATGAGAGAAAAGTATCGGATCATTTTTTTCCAAATACGAGAATTTCTCCATCTGACCATGTCACATAGCGTACTTCATCGAGTCATGTTTCGAGAGAGAGAGGAGGTTTGCGGTCTTTTTGGAGTGCGAGGACACGAAATACTCCTCCAGAGAGACTGTACCATGTACCATCACGTTCGAAAAAGAGAGAACTCGTTTTCTCTGAGCCTGTCAGGGCAACTGGTTCTCGGCCCTCTCGTATGAGTCGATCTCATGCTATCCATGCACCTTCATAGATATGGGTGATCCCAGTCGAGGTTTTTCCTTTCCCATCGAGGAGAGTGTTTTCACTCGGACATGTGAGGTATCCATGCGTGATGTTCGGGAGGCTATCACATCGACTGATGAAGTCACTCGATCCACTCCAGGATTTTCTCTCCCAGAGGTTCTTGGTGCTATCGTAGCGAAAGAGCGTGCGCCCAGAGAGATAATACCCCTCACCAATATGAGTAAAACGATCTCACGATAGAGTCACTCATCCTGAGAGACTCGTATCGAGGAGGAGCATACCACTCTTTGTTTCTGCAATCCACTCATTATCGCGAATTTTTGCGATATGATCGAGCTCTGTTTTTTCTCTGCTGTACTCTGGGGTTTTTACCAGATTGACGGCATCGATATAGTAGGGTTTTTCTTTTTCTATCGAAAAATCCAGTCGAGCAGGGAGTGAGGTATCCTCCGTGATAAGGAGACTATAGTCCCCATAACTTACCATGCGTTTTTCATCGTTACCGTATGAGCCACTTCCGAGGCTGAGATTTGCAGTTCTTGGGGTCGTTTTTACATTGATAATGCCAAATGACTTTACCAGTTCACTGACTTCTGGAGCCTTCACCCCTCCAGTTGTGAATACTTCACGAAGAGAAAAATCGAGAGAAGGGTAGTAGCCCTGAAAAAAGAAATAAAGAAAAAATGCAAAAAGAAGCACTACTCACCAAAATAAGCGAGCAGCCCGTCTTTTGCGTTGGATTTCTTGGTAGTAACTTTCCATAGTTATTTACGTTTCATTTTTACTGTGGTATCAAATTCGTCGATACGTTTCCCGAAAAACAGACGTACCTGACTCTCTATCGCTGGGATAGAAAAGAGCGTCAGTGTCAGTACTGGTACTGTGATCCACTGTATGATGTTATAAAAATAGTCTCGCGGACGAAATCGAGTATAGCGACGCATGATATGGATCGAGAGGATACTCGGGATCACGACTGTCGCAAAAAGTACCGTAAATACTATCGAAGTCGCGATCGGTACGGTGAAGGCAGCTATCGAGTGATCGATCGAGCGAAATACTCACGGGACATATCCGATAAAAAAGAGCATAAACGGTCCACCTGCCCAAAAAAGATGGTTGTATATCAGGTAGATGGTTTTTCGGACTTTTTCTGTTTTTGGGATGTGTTTATTTCGCAGAAACTCGGGGATGACGTACTCGAGATCAGTACACCCCCAGCTCCATCTACGGAGTTGTTTGTATTGGGATCTGACGGTTTTATAGAGATTTTCTTCATCGACGAGGTCCATCTCACAGATCGCAGGGGTATGGATGATGCGAAATTTCCCCCCCCATCAGAAATAACTTCTCCAGTACTGAAATCCGTCCTCTACGATCGATGTCAGTGACCAGTAATTGGCTCGATGCAGACACCGCAGGGACTGCCCATAGACAGCGAAGTTGCGATAGAACTCTGGATTTTGGCTCTCGAATAACTGCCACATCGTCGTCCCGATAGCGATAAGTCGAGCAAAAAATGTCCCAGAAATCCAGTTATTGGAGTAGATCGGTGTATACTGATAGATCGCACGGTGACGCTCGTCGGTAGAGAGGAAGACGTGTGAGGCAATCGAAAAAAAGCGTTTCTCTACCTTTGTATCTGTATCGATCGTGGAGACAAATGTATGATCAGGATCAAGAGTAATCATTTTTTCATACTCTTTCATCGCATAGCTAATGTTGGCTCACTTCACACGTCACTCTCACTCGAGTCACTCAGGATGGACGATATTTATGATAGTGATATCACTTTTTCCATATTTTTCGAGGATAGTTTTGGCGTGTTTTTCTCACTCTGGGGCACGTGCCTCAGTGGCGAGGAGGAGGGTGATATTTTCTCTATAGCGGTACTCTGTATCGATGATCGAGAGGACAGCATCTTCGATCACATCATATGGTTCTGTATAGATCGGGAGTATGATGATATGTTTGAGGTCTTTGGCTCCACGCTCTATAGTAGGGTCATGAGAAAAATCCCGTTTCTCATAGCGGAGGAGCTTGATGTAGGATTTGAGTACGTAGTAATATGACTCAAATACCTTCACCGTCCAGTAGGATATATAGAGTGCGATAAAAAATAATCCCGTCTCATAGTGTATCTGCATGAGGACGATCGGGAGGAGAAAAATCCCGATAAGGGAGAGAAGGGGAATTTTTGGGAGCCAATATGCGAGGGTTTTGTACTTTGACATTGGCGGGTATTATAGACATTTATGACTATTTGCAAATACTTTCTCTTGCTTTCGAGGGGCGATTTTATATGATCACGGTATGAATGAAGTCTTCACATCTCACGGTTTCGAGCTTTCCACTCCAGAGCTCGCTCAGTTCGAGAGATTTCTCTCACTTTTTATCGAGTACAATGCTCATACCAATCTCTCAGCTATCCGCGATGAGGAGGGAATTATCCTAAAACATTTTGTCGATAGTCTCTACGGAGCCAGTCTCATAGAAACTGGGTGAAAAAAAAGAAAACTCCTCGACATCTGATCAGGATGAGGATTTCCAGGTATTCCACTTCGCATCGTCTTCCCAGAGCTCGATGTGACTCTCCTCGATAGTGTCGGAAAAAAAGTAAAAGCTATGGAGCACTTTGCTCGGGAACTCGGACTCACAGACGTCAGGGCTATCCAGGAACGTGCGGAAGTTCTCGGAAAAAAAGAAGAATACAGAGAAAAGTTTGATTTCGTCGTCTCTCGCGCGACAGCATATATTACAGATATTCTCATGTGGGCGACTCCGTTTCTCGCACCATCTGGAAAAATCCTCCTCTATAAGATGCCATCGAAAGAAGAGAGAAAAGATATGGAAAAACTCATGAAGAAACTCTCACTTCGCCTCGTCGGAGAGCTCCCATATACACTCGCAGAGAAAGAACGAGTTATCTATGTCATAGAGAGACGGTAGTTTTTCTTTGCTGAAAGCCAAAGAGCAATATATTTTACAAAATAAGATAAAATATTTGCAAATCATAAAAATATATGATATTATATATTTACTGTTTACATCATAACAAATACAAATATGAAACAGCACATCGAAGCTTTCCAAGCAAAGCACAACATCCGCCCATACACAGCACTCCTCCTCGGACTCCTCGCAGTCACGACAAACGCTGTATCAGCAGCATCACTCGTACAGTTCTAATACATACGAAAAAATCTCTCCAGAAATCTGGGGAGATTTTTTTATGCTCTGTAACTATTCTAAGTCTTTTATAGAAGAGAAAAAACGTCATTTTTATGTTTTTACATATATTATTATAAATATGACAAGTAATATTTCGTGACAGAAAAAATGAGATATGGTAGTCTAATGAGAGCAAATACCAAAAATGTTCCTCGCAAAAACACACATATATACGGCAAAACAAAGAAAAATAGCACTTACGACGATTTTTACGTTCCTTTTTTCTGTATTTACTCCGACAATCTTTGCTCTCGGTGAATTTGTACCATACTCGACGACACTCAAAAATGCCTGAGTCATCTCTCGTGAACTCGTCGGAAATGCTCCTATCATCTACCGCGAAGCTCTCCAGATCGCTATAGGTCTCGGTGGCTATCCGTCTGGTTGTGGCCCGACACTTTCTCCATCATGTGATACAGATGCTATCGCTCGCTCGAGAAATCTCCTCTCTGGTACTGAAAATTCACTCGTAAGTGGCGTCATCAGGGCCAATGCCATCAGACTCATACTCAAGGCAGCAAATATAGCACCATCTACTAAATCTTCTGGTTTTTCTGATGTTGATGGAAAGCTCACACCTTCTTATGTCGGGTATATAGCGAAAGCTCGTGAACTCCAGTGTATCCAGGCTACGCAAACATTCCGACCTTTTGATTATACATCAGAAGGGGAGTATGCGAAGATGGCAGTCTGTGCTATCAAGTGAGGACTCTCTGAGACTACAGAGACGTTTCCATCTGCACCGACATCTTCGACTAACTCATCTCAGACACAGTATCCGAGTGTTCCTACAGGAGGATTCGCAGGTCCACAGATCGTCTATCTCCCGAGCTCATCCACTACCGTATCCAATCCTGGATATGCTCTCGCCTCAGATCTCACAGCACTCTCAGCTCAGGTCGCGACACTCAGTGGAAATACGGGTCACTCTCCTGCAACACTCGGTACAACGAATGGACTCTCCCTCTCAGGTCAGCAGATCTCTCTCGGTCTTGCCTCAGCATCGACAACAGGGGCACTTTCGACAGCTGACTGGATCGCATTCAACAATAAAATCTCCCTCGCATCTCTGGGTGCGACATGACCACTCTCCTATAATAATACGACAGGAATATTTTCGATCACTCCAGGAGCAAATGGAGAAGTCCTCTCTGTCTCAGGAGGCGTCGTCACATGGGTAAATCCTGGATCTGTCTCAATCCCAGTAACATCAGTATTTGGACGTGTTGGAGTCGTCACAGCACAGTCATGAGACTACACTACCGATCTCGTCACAGAGGCAAGTAATCTCTACTTTACCAACACTCGTGCACAAAATGCACTCTCTGGAACTATAGCGAGTATAGATGGAAATATTTCAAGCATCACATGACAACTCGTCACTATCAATAACAATATTTCGTCTGCTAGTGGTCAGATCTCATGACTCTCGAGTTCTCTTGCGACAACCAATACATCTCTCGCATCTGCAACAGGGACGATTGCTTCTCTTTCAGGAAATCTCGTAAATCTCACAAGCCTCGTCAATACACTCTCTGGTATTGTCCATAGTTCGACAGGAGGTTACTATAGTGGAACAGATTTTCAGCCGCAGATCGATACACTCTCTGGACAGGTAGCACTTCTTTCCAATCAAGTTACTATTTTTGCATTTACACTTGGACCGATTGTTACTCTTGTAAATTCGTTTAGTGGAACTCTTTCACAACATACTGCAGATATTGCTTCTCTTTCAGGAAATCTCACAAGTCTCACAAGCTCGTTTAATACCCTTTCTGGAACTGTGAGTACCATCACGAGCAACCTCACTGCTCTCTCAGGAGTAGTAGCAAGCAATAGTACAAATATCGCCAACCTCTCTGGTGCACTCGCCTCACTCTCTGGAACGGTGAACTCTATCCAGTCAGATGTTGCCTCACTCCAGGCTCTCGCTCATGATGCTGTCACCCTCGGAACTCCAAATGGTCTCTCCCTCTCAGGTCAGCAGATCTCTCTCGCACTCGCATCTTCAGGATCCACTGGTGCCCTCTCTGTCGCTGATTGGATCACATTCAATAATAAGATCAACCTCACTTCTCTCTCTGCTCTGGGTCCTATCACCTATAATAACGCTACAGGAGTATTCGGATGGTCAGGTTCTACCACTGATGTCATAGAATGATCAAATCTCTATTGGACTCAGTCTCGATTTGATACAGCATTTGGACTCAAATCTACTACAAACCTCACAGAAGGTACAAACCTCTACTTCACAGATAGTCGTGCACAGAGTGCTCTGTCTGGGACTATTCTCGGTATCAGAAATGATCTTGCATCCGCTACTGGTTCCATAGCAACACTCCAGACAAACCTTGCCACTGCTACTGGAAATATTTCTACTCTCTCAGGAAACCTCTCGACGACAAATAGCAACCTCATACTAACCAATGCTAACCTCGCTACAGCCACAGGTCAAATAGAATCCCTTTCAGGTCAGGTTGCGACGATCAATGGAAATATTTCAACACTTTCTTGAGCCCTTTCGACCCTTACATCGACAGTAAATAGTCTCTCGGGTGTCGTCGCTACTCATACAGTAGAGATCGCCACTCTCTCAGGTCAGACAGCTACAAATACTGCCAATATTGCCACTCTCTCTGGAGTTCTCTCTACTCTCTCGACGACTGTCTCGACGCTCTCAGGATCGCTCGCGACACTTACATCGACAGTAGATACTCTCTCAGGTCAAACAGTGACGAATACAGCAAATATTAGTTCACTTTCTGGGACGGTTGCGACTATCTCTCTCACCCTCTCGAGTCTCTCAGGAGTTGTCTCGACACTTTCGAGTACAGTCACGAGTCTCTCAGGATCCCTCGCGAGTACGAACTCTAACCTCGCCACTGCGACAGGAAATATCCTTTCTCTTCAATCTAACCTCTCAACTGCAACTGGTCAGATCGCAAGTATTTCTGGGTCAGTGTTGTCTCTCTCAGGAGTCGTCTCGACACTCGCATCTCAGATCGCAGCACTCTCTGGGCAGGCGCATGATGCTGTCACCCTCGGAACTCCAAATGGTCTCTCCCTCTCAGGTCAGCAGATCTCTCTCGCACTCGCATCTTCAGGATCCACTGGTGCCCTCTCTGTGGCTGACTGGATAGCGTTTAATGGAAAAGTATCTTTTGCTACCGTGCTTTCGGGATTTACTCCGACAGTCGGGACGGTGGTCGGGACAGATACACTCTTCCAAGCACTCGAAAAACTCCAGGGAACTAACACTCTCCAGGATACCAATCTCGGTATCGCGACGGGAGCAATCCTCACACTTCAGACAAATCTCGCTACAGCAACTGGGCAGATCGTATCGCTTTCTGGAACAGTCACGACACTTCAGTCTCAGGTGAGCGCTCTTTCTGGAACTGTGGCAGGACTCCAGACACAGATCACTACACTCTCAGGATCTCTCTCTGCTCTGACAAATACAGTGAACTCTCTCTCAGGAGTCGTATCACAGAACAGCCTCGATATTTCGACTCTTTCTGGATCAGTAGCAGGGAACACTGCAAATATCTCAGCACTCTCAGGTTCACTCGCGAGTACGAACTCTACACTTTCAAGTCTCTCAGGAGTTGTCTCAGCTCTCTCCACGACTGTGAGCACGATCTCTGGATCTCTCATAACTCTTTCGTCTACGGTGAGTAGTCTCTCGGGGGCAGTAGCAGGGAATACTGCAAATATCTCAGCACTCTCAGGGTCCCTCTCTGCTCTCACAAATACAGTGAACTCTCTCTCAGGTGTTCTCGCATGAGTCATATCTGATGTATCTACACTCTCAGGGTCCCTCTCTGCAGTTATCACTTCTCTCACGTCACTCTCTGGGACAGTAGCAGGGAACACTGCAAATATCTCATCTCTCTCAGGATCCCTTTCATCTCTCTCATCAACAGTAAGTAGCCTCTCAGGATCTCTCGCGACCACAAACGCTAACCTCGCCACCGCAACAGGAAACATCCTCTCACTCCAAACAAACCTCGCAACTGCTACAGGTCAGATCGCCTCTCTCTCAGGTCAGATCCTCACGATCAATGGAAATATCTCAAGCATCACTGGTCAACTTGTCACAATCAATAGCAATATTGCCTCTGCAACAGGAAATATTCTTTCACTTCAAGCTAATCTTGCAAGTGCTACAGGAAACATCCTCTCACTCCAAAACAATCTCGCTACCGCAACAGGTCAAATACTTGCTCTTTCATGATCACTTGCTACCACAAACGCTAACCTCGCCACTGCTACAGGAAACATCCTCTCACTCCAATCTAACCTCGCAGCTGCTACTGGTTCCATAGCAACACTTCAAACTAATCTCGCCACAGCAACAGGAAACATTTCTACTCTCTCAGGAAACCTCAATACTCTCTCTGGTAATCTCACATCACTCTCCGGTGTCGTCGCTACAAAAATCGGACTCACGTCCCTCTCTGCAAACTGACCTCTTACCTATAACTCAGGTTCATGAGTATTTGGTATAAACATAGCAAACTCTACCACTACATGAGCTCTCTCTGTCGCTGATTGGATCACATTCAATAATAAGATCAACCTCACTTCTCTCTCTGCTCTGGGTCCTATCACCTATAATAACGCTACAGGAGTATTCGGATGGTCAGGTTCTACCACTGATGTCATAGAATGATCAAATCTCTATTGGACTCAGTCTCGATTTGATACAGCATTTGGACTCAAATCTACTACAAACCTCACAGAAGGTACAAACCTCTACTTCACAGATAGTCGTGCACAGAGTGCTCTGTCTGGAACTATTCTCACGATCAATGGAAATATCTCAAGCATCACTGGTCAGCTCGTCACGATCAATAGCAATATTGCATCTGCAACAGGAAACATCCTCTCACTCCTAAACAATCTCGCAACTGCTACAGGTCAGATAAGTTCTCTCTCGTGAGTCGTCTCCTCTCTCAGTACTCAGATCAGTACCCTCTCAGGATCACTTTCTACTCTCACTGCTACAGTAAATAGTCTCTCAGGAGTCGTAGCAACCAATACTGCAAATATCTCAGCACTCTCAGGTTCACTCGCGAGTACGAACTCTACACTTTCGAGTCTCTCAGGAGTTGTCTCTTCCCTCAGTACTCAGATCAGTACGCTCTCAGGATCTCTCTCTACTCTCTCGACTACTGTCAATTCACTCTCAGGTCAGACAGCGACAAATATTGCTAATATTGCAACTCTTTCTGGAGCCCTCTCTACTCTCTCTACGACCGTCAGTACTATCTCCGGATCAGTAGCAGCACTCTCTGGTACAGTAGGGAATATCCTCACGTCACTCGCGACGACAAATGCCAACCTTGCTACCGCTACAGGTCAGATCGCTACCCTCAATACAAATGTTGCAACTATCACAGGACAACTTATCACAATTAATAGTAATATAGCAAGCGCGACAGGGAGTATTGCAAATCTTCAGGCGAATCTTGCTACCGCTACAGGTCAGATCGCAACACTTTCTGGAAACCTTTCGACGCTTTCTGGTACAGTTTCAGCTATCATCACCTCTCTCGCAACCACAAACGCTAATCTCGCCACTGCCACAGGAAACATCCTTTCTCTTCAGACTAACCTTGCTACCGCAACTGGACAGATCGCCTCTCTCTCAGGTCAGATCCTCACCATCAATGGAAATATCTCAAGCATCACATGACAGCTTGTAACAATCAATAGCAATATTGCCTCCGCAACAGGAAATATCCTCTCACTCCAGTCTAACCTCGCAGTTGCTACTGGTTCCATAGCAACACTTCAAACTAATCTTGCCACAGCAACAGGAAATATTGCTACTCTCTCAGGAAACCTCAATACTCTCTCTGGTAATCTCACCTCACTCTCAGGAACAGTCGCAACCCTCCTCGCATCCTCTCACTCTCCAGTCACCCTCTGAACTCCAAATGGTCTCTCCCTCTCAGGTCAACAAATCTCTCTTGCACTCGCATCCTCAGGATCCACTGGTGCTCTCTCTGTCGCTGACTGGATCAACTTCAATAGCAAGATCAACCTCACTTCTCTCTCTGCTACAGGAGGTGTCTCATACAATAATACAACAGGTGTCATCGGTGATCTCTTCACGTTCAACAATGGACTCACTCGAACAGGAAATACCGTAGGTCTTTCTCTCTGATCAAACGGACAAGTCCTCTCTATGAGTGGTAGTACACCGACATGGATTACTCTTGCTGGAGGTGGTATCTCGTCACTCAATGGACTCTCTTCATCAGTACAGACATTTGCTATAGGTACTGCTGGTTCGACATTTAATATTTCGTCAACAGGTACAGTCCATACATTCAATCTTCCTATAGCATCATCGAGTGCTACTGGTATCCTCTCATCAGCTGACTATCTCGCATTCTCTGGAAAAATCTCTCTTACTTCTCTCTCCGCAACGGGTCTCATCACCTACAATAATACCACTGGTGTTATCTGATGGACAGGAACAACGACAAATATCTCAGAAGGAACAAATCTCTACTTTACCAATGCTCGTGCTATCGCAGCTTCTCTCACAGGATTTACTCCTGGAGCTGGCACAGTGACATCTGCTGACTCCGTCCTCCAAGCAATCCAGAAACTTCAAGGGACAAATACACTCCAGGATACCAACATCGCAACGGCAACAGGAAATATCCTCTCTCTCCAGTCTAATCTCGCCACTGCTACAGGAAATATTGCCACTCTTTCTGGTAATCTCACATCACTCTCAGGATCTCTCTCTGCTCTGACATCAACAGTAAATACACTCTCTGGAAATATCCTTACCCTCTCAGGACAACTAGCATCTCTCTCAGGATCCCTCTCATCTCTCACATCAACAGTAAATAGCCTCTCAGGATCCCTCGCTACCACAAACGCTAATCTCGCCACTGCGACAGGAAATATCCTCTCTCTCCAAACTAACCTCGCTACCGCAACGGGTCAGATCGCCTCTCTCTCAGGTCAGATCCTCACCATCAATGGAAACATCTCAAGCATCACTGGTCAACTTGTCACGATCAATAGCAATATTGCCTCCGCAACAGGAAATATCCTCTCACTCCAGTCTAACCTCGCAGTTGCTACTGGTTCCATAGCAACACTTCAAACTAATCTTGCCACAGCAACAGGAAATATTGCTACTCTCTCAGGAAACCTCAATACTCTCTCTGGTAATCTCACCTCACTCTCAGGTGTTGTTGCTACAAAAATCGGACTCACTTCTCTCTCTGTAACCGGACCGCTCACTTATAACTCAGGTTCATGAGTATTTGGTATCAATATAGCAAATAGTACAACAACTGGTGCCCTCTCTGCTACAGACTGGAATATATTCAATACAAAAGAAAGTACTCTTACCTTCAATAACGGACTTACACGTACAGGAAATACTATCGGACTCACACTTGGATCAAATGGTCAGTACCTCTCGATGAGTGGTGGTGCTCCAGTATGGTCAACAATTCCATCAGCGCTTGTGACATCAGTCTTCGGTCGTACTGGTGCCATCCTCGGAGTAGCAGGGGACTATAACACTTCTCTCGTCACTGAGTCTGGCAGTCTCTACTTTACCAATACTCGTGCTCGTGCTGCACTTTCTGCAAATGGCCCGCTTTCCTATGATAATTCTACAGGTATATTCTCTATCTTCCAAGCCACGAGCAGTACGGGAGGGTATCTCTCGGCAGCTGATTGGAATACTTTCAATAATAAACAAGGTGCTCTTACTATCCTTTCTCCTGCAAACGGACTCTCTCTCGTAGGGACGGGGCTCTCTCTTGCTCTTGCTTCCTCGACGACAACAGGTGCCCTCTCTGTCGCTGACTGGGTCTCATTTAATTCGAAACTCACCTCTCTCAACGGTCTCACAGCTACAGGTCAGACATTTGCCATCGGTACAGCAGGGAACGACTTCAATATCGTCTCTTCAGGAAGTATTCATACTTTCAATCTTCCAGATGCAAGTACTACAGCTCGCTGAGTCGTTTCTACAGGAGCTCAAACATTTACAGGAGCAAAAACCTTTACAGTAGCACCGACGCTTTCTGGATTTACTCAGGGATCTGTCCTCTTCGCAGGCACAGGCGGGACGATTGCTCAGGACAATGCTGGTATTTATTACAATGGATCAAATAAGCGTCTTGGTCTCGGAACGAATGCACCAAAAGCAACTCTTCATAACTCATGATCTACGATATTTGGTGCCATCACTGTAGCAAGTCTCACTGCAAGTGGAAATATTGGAACAGCAGCAGCGACCGTCGATATTGCAACGACATTTAACATTAATCAGACATGAGCAAACCTCACGTTCACGCTTCCTACACCAACAGACACTACAGCGTGACGTATTGCATATGTCAATAATGTAGGAACGAAGTCATTCTTTCTCTATGGTACTCAGGTAATCCCAAGTTCTTCTCGTGCCGTGATATGGAATGGCTCTGCATGGGTACTCACAGGAAATGCTGACGATAGAACTCCTGGTATTGCACGAAAACTCGCAGATGAGTCGGTTGTGAGTAGTGCTGCACTCCAAAATGATGATCATTTCTCATTCAGCGTATGATCAGGGGAGACTTGGATGGTAGAATTCTCAGTATTCACAAAGAACGGCTGAAGTGCTGGTGGTGCTAAGGTTGCCCTCAGTCTCCCAGCAGGATCTACCAATTGTAGTAACACTGTTCTTACCAACTATAACGGTGCTTGGGCTACCAACACGGGATGTGCCACAGCACTGACAGTACCAAATCTGAACAACTATGCAACTACAGGAAACTCTGACCAGTTTACGTATATAGCAGTGTTTAAGGCTGGTGCAAATGGAACTGCTCAGTTCCAGTGGGCCCAAAATACAGCAAATGCTACAGCACTCACATTCATGAAGGACTCTACTATGAACTATAGTAAGCTCTCTGGTGCAGACCTTGCCGAAGTATACTATGCTATCGATGGAGCTATTGGTCCTGGCGATATCGTCTCTCTCGCATGAGATGGAGTATCACAAGTTACGAAAACAACAAAAGCATATGACCCAAGAGCCATAGGTGTGATCTCTACGAAACCAGGCATCGTCATCGGTGAAGCTGACGGTAGCGGGAAACCAGTTGTAGTAGGTCTCTCTGGTCGTGTTCCTGTGAAGGTTACATGAGCTAACGGAGAAATCAAACCATGAGACTTTATCACGACTTCAGACATCCCAGGTGTCGGTATGAAGGCTACAGAACCAGGAAGAGTTATCGGTAAAGCACTCACCGCTTTCTCAGGAACAGAACAAGGGACAGTCATGGTATTTATCCAGAATACGTATTTCGATGGTATCGATGAAACAGAATACTCGAACACTCTCGGAAACTCAGGATCCCTCCAGGTAGAAAATAGAACACTCGATCGCTTCTCTTACATGGTAAAGAAGTCACTCCTCAAGATTGATCCAAGCTACCTCTCGCCTCAAGCGTCTCTCTCAGGATCCCTCGATGTCTCGACGATCGGTAATACGATGACGACGATCGCATCAGCCGTATCATGAGTCTCGACATCCCTCGATGAGACTCGGGCGACTGTCCGCTCTCAGGCAGATATCATCGCTTGACTCCAGGCTGATCTCCTCGCTCTCTCAGGTGCGATCGCCGATCGACACAGTGCGACGATCTCGACTGAAGATCAATGAGTCCTCGACTCGATCATCTCGAGCGCAGGGAAGCTCTCGGTTCAGGCAGAAACTGTATTCACTGAGGCTGTTACATTTAGCAAAAAAGCAATATTCAATAGTTCAGTCGAGTTCCATGGACGTGTCACGTTCTATGACCGTGATATGGCAGGCACTGCTACTATCCCGACCTGAGCTCATAGTGTACGAGTCGACTTCTCATCTCCATATGCGATTACTCCTAAAATCACTGCCTCAGCCGATGACTTCGTGAGCTACCGTGTGACGAGCAAGAGTGGAAATGGATTTACCATAGAACTCGAAAGTCCTGCGACACGCGAAGTATCATTTGACTGGATCGCACTCTATGTAAAGTGAGCATCATCGACAGTATCTCATGATGATCCTCCTCCAGGTGATCCTCCACCTCAGACAGATCCAGGATGAACTGGCTCTACCGTCTCAGGAGAAGATCCTCCGCCGAGTGATCCTCCTCCAGACAGAGCAGATACATCTACAGGAAACACCACGGAGTCAGGGTCAGTGGATCCTCCTCCAGGTACTCCTCCTATAGATATCGGACCAGAGCCACCACCTGATGGTATCAGCTCTATCCCGATCGCAAGTGGCGCAATCTCAGCTCCTCCTTCGTGATCAGTACATGAGGAAACAGACAACATATCTCCTGATACTGGTACTCCTCCAGGTCAGCTCGATCCTCCGTCTCCTCCTCTCACAGAGGAACCACCTCCAAACAGTAATCCTTCATGAACCGGACAAGATCCGATAACTTCATGATCTGATCCACCGACTGGACCTCCTCTCGTAACTCCAACAGAAAGTAGTACAACTACTTGATAGAAAAATTTGTCCCAGGTTCCAGGTACGTATATTCCAGGTTTGGGCTTTGAAAATTCTCATAAATCAAGAGAAGATCATCTCTCGATTTGGTTGGTCGCAAAAATCTCATTCGGTTAGGTAGAAAATATAATGAGTCTTTTCTCCTCACTGGTTCCAGGTGTCAGGCGTCAGGTATCAGGTTGCAGGTCAGAGGTTCCAGGTGACCAGGCTTCAGGAAGGAGGTCTCAGGTATCAGGTTCGAGGGAGCAGGTTTCAGGAGTTCAGGATCCAGGTATCAGGTGTCAGGTTCCAGGTCGGAGGTTCCAGGTTCCAGGTGTCAGGTTTCAGGCGGCCAGGACTCAGGTTTCAGGATTCAGGAACCAGTTGTCAGGTTCCAGGTATGGGCTGGGCTCAGGTGTCAGGAAGAGAAAGTCATCACCTCCAAAGTACAGAGCATGATGACTCTCTCGGTCGGGCTGGGCACAGGACACTGCCACGCTTTTCGTATATGGCAGTACCAAAAGCTTAAGTTTTGACGAGGAGAACTCGATCGAGACACCAAGATCTTCTCTAGATCGTCTCGAAAGACTCTCTCTCGGTGGACCAGGTTCCAGTATACACGCTCCTCATTATTTTTGAGCGTGGTAAAATCCCTCCCCATTTGGAGGGATTTTATTTTTCACTATTTTTCCCCAATAGGAAGACCTAAAAACTGGAAATAGAGAGCATTCTCTATATACTCAGGAGTGTATTATTTCTTTATTTTCTCTCTATGATGGAAAAAGTTCGCAATTTCAACCTCCCAGTTGAGAAAGCTATTTGGTGGGCGTGGATCCTTTTTACGAGTCTTTATTTCCTCGTTTCTATGTTTCTCCCTGTGATCTACACTCAGACTCAGCAGGTCGCACTTCAGGGAAAATACCAGGAAGGGCAGGTGAGTGGATACAATACTGCATTTTCTCTTCTCGGACAGGCTCTCGAAGCTCAAGTCAAAGAAGGATGTAAACAGGCTCTCCCTGTGAGCGTAGCAAGTGGGCAGACTATGGGCATAGTCAATGTCGGATGTCTCCAGCAGCCACAGGCAGGTGTACAAAATGCGCCTCAGGCTCAAACAAAATAAAGCTTTAAAAATCATTCTAAAATCTCTCCCTTGGTCAGGGGGAGATTTTTTATAAAATCTTTTGACAAGGGGTGGACTTTTTATACAATGCCAAAGCTTTATAAGCATATGCGGGTGTAGCTCAATGGCTAGAGTCTCTGCCTTCCAAGCAGACTGTTGTGGGTTCGAGTCCCATCGCCCGCTCCATTTTTTCCAGAAATTCTGAAAAACTTCGAATTTCTTTGTCAGAAAAATTTATTTCTCGATCACTTACGTTCTCGTAAGCTCACTCCGAAAAAATTTTTCTTCCTCGAACTTCTCGTTTTTGAGAATTCCTGCCGTACAAGGAATTTTTTCTTTATTAAGGGCGTATAGCTCAGTTGGTTAGAGCGCGACACTGATAATGTCGAGGTCCCTGGTTCAACTCCAGGTACGCCCACCATTTTTTTCGGAGACTGGCGCAATTGGCTAGCGCACGTGCTTTGGGAGCACGGGGTTGTGAGTTCGAGTCTCACGTCTCCGACCATTCGTTTTTAGTATATTAGTAGGATAGTAATTGGTTATTAGTAAAATCCTTCCAACCACTAATAACTAGTAGCTAATTTACTACTCTGGCGCTATCGTCTAGTGGCTAGGACGGAGGATTCTCATTCCTCAAACCGGAGTTCGATTCTCCGTAGCGCTACCATATTTGTATTCTAAATCCCCCATTCAAAAGAGTGGGGGATTTCTTTTTCGAGAAAAATTTGATTTCTTTTTTAAAGCACCTATACTAACAAACGTTATTTATCACTCATTTTCCCCTCATGAATACTCGTATCGTCGCACCTCTCGTCCTCCTCGCTTCTCTCTCGACTCTCGCAAGCTGTACTAAGCCAGTTTCTGAGACAGTTGTCACTCCGACGCAGACTCCACAGGTAGAAGTCGAGACAGTCACTCCGACTCCAGCGACCACACCAACTCCAGCGACCACAGGTACTGCTACGACAACCAGTGCTCCACAAGTTCTCACTCGTACAGAGACTGTATCCTATGATTCGAGGACTCCTGAAGGTATGGTACAAGTCGAATTTTCTGTGACAGTGACAGATGGAGTTATCACGGCTGCCAGTGCGACGCCAAAAACTGATAAACAAGGATCACGCTATAATCAGGATAACTTCGTGAAGTCTCTCTCGGCTGCTGTCGTCGGAAAGAAGGCAAAAGATCTCGATGTCGATGCTATCGGATGAGCATCGCTCACGACAGGTGCATTCGAGATGTTTGTTCACTCATTCTAGTCCTTGATCCTAAAATCTCTCGAAAGAGGGATTTTTTTATTGCATTCTTTACGATTTTTACTAGAGTTTCTTTATGCAGAAGTATGGCTTTGATATCATCGGGACGCACTTGGATATATTGTTTGACACGGATGTGGATACCAGAGAGATTTCTCGTGCTCTCGGGGAGAGACTGGCTCTTTTTGAGGCTCGATTTTCCCGATTTCTCGAGTGAAACTGGCTCTACGAACTGAACGAAAAACGCAGCGCAATACTCGACACCGATGCAAAGACTATGCTCACCTATATGCTCGAGGTCGCACGGAAAACAGATGGATATTTCGATCCGACAGTCGGGAAGAGGCTTACTGAGCTCGGGTATGGGAAGACCTTGAGGGAGTCCAACTTTTCTGTCATATCGACGTGAGGAGATATCTTGCCCTGAGGAAATAAGCAAGATTTCTCATATATTCGAAATGACGGAAAATGAGATTACCGTGATATAGAAATCGTATGAGATGAAGTCATTCTCCACTGAGACATACTCCTCGAGTTCTGAGGTGTAGGGAAGGGGTACCTTATCGATATCATTTATACCATGATAGAGGCAGCTCTGCCTGATACGAAACGATACCTCATCAATTTCGGATGAGATCTCTATGGAAAGTGAGGGTGGAAAGTGGGACTTGAGAGTCCTTTCGCTTCTGATGAAGTCATAGGGACTATCACACTCGAAGATCACTTTCTCGCGTGTAGTGCAGGCACCAAGAGAAAATGGTGAACTCATCATCACCTCATAGATCCGAAAACCTGAGAAAGTGCGAGGGAAGTCATCGCCTCCTATATCGAGTGAGACTCTGGGATGACTACAGATGCCTATGCGACAGCGCTCTGTGTGATGCCGTGGGATCTCGCAGTCGAGACTCTCATGAGTACGAGAGAAATCTCCTGAGTCATCGTCAGGCATGATTGAGTACTCTATCAGAAAGAAGGGAGCAGGAGTGAGGTGTTTGTCTAGTTAGGTGCTTGCTCTTTTTCGAGAGCCTCCATAAGCTGATCATATGCTGTAGGGTTCTCTGTATATATTGGAGTTCTTGTTTCATTGCTGATTTTGCAATACTCGAATCTAAACTCTCTTCCCGTGTCGCTAAACTGCATTTCCCTATTTCAATGAGCATCTTTTGTTGGAAACAAACTTTCTACATGTCTAATAAATTCATCTCGTGAGACTCCTGTTTCTCGAAGGTATGATATACTTCACCAAGGAATTCGCACCTTTCTCATACGAAAACTTTCAGGAATTTCCTTCATACTTTCTAATATCAAAAATGCCATCTTTTCTCTATCAGGCAAGTCTTGTAATCTGTTTATTGAATTTCTCATGAGAGTACTCACTTCTATGAGATTTTCCGTATGGTGAACTCTATTGATTCATATGACTTGAAATCAGTCTATGCGCACCTCGGTATCGGTATGTCCATGAAATATTTTCTCTACTCATGAGCTCTTTAGTATGGTATAGAGACTATGTGTACTTGGAACGATAGCATCTGGATAGTCATCAGGATTATATCATCGAGCCTTTATAGCTTCCGCTGTTCCATTGGCAGTATTGAGAAATGCACTTGCGTAATATAAGTAAGCTTTTTTATCTTGTTCTGTAAAATTCTCAGGCTGAAGTAATATTTTTTCTAATAGAGTCTGCCATGAGTGATTGATGTTTTCTATAGATATTTCGAGTGCTTTCATCGGCTCTGCTCACTTTAATAAACTATTTCTATATTCATCATTTATCATATCAAGCATTTTCAGCCCTGGTGGAGTATGAAAGTGTAAAGTATTGCCTACCTTATACAGCAAACTCATTTTACATATTTCTCTGAGTACAGCTCTTCCTTCCGGAGTACTGTTCATATTTTGGAGCACTTCATGGTAGTTTTCCCCATATGCAAGAGCTTCACATATTCCTTCAAATGCAGGATAATCACGTGATAACTGTAGAGGATTTTGGACATCCGTATGACAATTAAAAGAATGTCCCATAAAATATCATATCATCACCTCCTCGTGATTACCCGCAAGTACAACTATATTTCATCATACTCCTTCTGCTTCCTTTCTGAGTCTTTCAATTTCCCGGAGGATCTGAAAACCTTCACTCCCACGATCCGCGAGAATATCACCACTCAGAATCAATGTAGATGATCATCCGAGCCACCCTCAGCCAATGCTACTTATAACTCATAACTCTGCCATATGTCTGCGAAATGTAGCAAATTCTCCATCTAGGTCTCATATCAGATAGAGTTTTTTATTGTCCGAGCGAGACTCGCGATGATTTGTGGCACTTGAATAATTCAGCATGTTACAATTGTACACTATTTCAGTCTTTTTTACAATTTATAATATTTTCATAGAAATCCATCACTTTTTTCATAGGTTTTCCAAAAATCATTTGCTTTCATTTCAACATTTCATAAAATGATAAAATAATAGAAAGAAACTATGACTTCACTTGCTACCATCCAGAAAGAAATGTTTGCACAAGAAGACCGCATGCTTGAGATGGCAGAGGTATTTGGTGCGCTTTCTTCTGATTGTCGACTCGAGATCATCTACCTCCTCCTCCGTGTCGATGCGCTCCCATCCTGAGAGATCGGTCGTCTCACGAACTGTACCCCATCTCAGGTCTCTCAGTATCTCGCGAAGATGCACCAGGCAGGTATCGTCGAGAAACGTCGAAACTGGCGAGAAGTAGAATACTCTCTCTGTCGTGAGAGTCCATTTGTCGAGAAACTGCTTCTCTTTCTCTCATCCTATATGCGCTAACTCTCTCTTATGAAATACTTTTTTCTCATCACTCTCCTTCTCATATCGCTCCTCTGGTGGAAGTGGCCACACATCCGTGCGGCATTTGCTGAGCCACCAAAAACCGACTATACAGAGACGACTACAGAGACTGGGAGTTACCGTAAAGCTTACTTTGCAGCTGGATGTTTTTGGTGCTCGGAATCAAGTTTTGAACACTATAATGGAGTGATCGATGCTGTGAGTGGCTATGCCTGAGGGACAGAGACCTCTCCGACATATGAACAGGTAAGCCACTGACAAACGCATCATCGTGAGGCGATCGAGGTCGTCTATGATCCCAAGATTATCGGATACAATGACTTACTTGAGATATTTTGGCGTACTGCTGATCCGACGGATACAGGAGGACAGTATGTCGACCGAGGACCTCAGTACACCCCAGCCATCTGGTATCAGGATGAAACAGAAAAATCTCTCGCCGAGGCTTCAAAATCTCGCCTTGAGGCTTCATGAAGATTTGGAAGTGGGAAACTCAGTGTTCCTATCCTTGCCTTTACGACCTTCTATCCAGCAGAGGACTATCACCAAAATTACTATAAAACGAATCCGTTCCACTACAAGCTCTATACAAATGGATCATGACGCCGAGAGTACCAAGAAAAAATCTGGTGAGCAGATTACCAATATACAAAAGAGAATACACAGTCGGGAACTTCTTATCACAATACACCTATGACAAAAGAACAACTCAAAGAAAAATTGACTCCAATCCAGTATGAAGTCACTCAAGAGGAAGGCACTGAACGTCCATTTTCCAATGAGTACTGGGATAACAAGCGCGCTGGCATCTACGTAGATATCGTCGACGGGAAGCCACTCTTCTCCTCGATCGATAAGTACGACTCTGGGACAGGATGGCCGAGCTTCGTAAAACCAATCGATCCGAATAACGTCGAGTTCAAAGAGGATAAAAAACTCTGGTCGACGCGCACCGAGGTCCACTCGAAATATGCACAGTCTCATCTCTGACATGTCTTCGATGACGGTCCAGCGGATAAGGGAGGGAAGAGATACTGCATGAACTCTGCGAGTATGCGATTTATCCCAGTAGAAGATCTCGAGAAAGAAGGATATGGGGAGTGGAGGAGCTTATTCGAGAAGAAATAGTTTTGATACTTTTCTGGCGTTTCTGAAGTTTCTTTTTGTCATGCCGTAGGCATCCCTTTCAAAATTATCTTACAATGTCAGAATATCAATTTTTTATTTACATCATGGCAAGTGATTCGGGAACTCTCTATATCGGTATGACGAACAATCTTATTCGAAGAATAAGTGAACATAAGGGATGAAAGATAGAATGATTTTCTAAGAAATACAAGTGCCATAAGCTTGTGTACTTTGAAGAAACAAAATATGTCTATAATGCTATCGAACGCGAAAAAGAACTCAAAGATTGGAATAGAGCAAAGAAAGAAGAACTTATAAAATGACTCAATCCTGAATGGAATGATTTATCGAGTACTCTCCTCTCATAAGTGCTTTCTAAAGTGATTCCTTCGCTACGCTGCGGAATGACAAAAAACGAAATTTCTATAACTTTTATCATTTCTCCTATGAAAAAACTTATCGCCATCATTTCATCGAGTGTCGCACTTGCTTCACTCTGCTGTCTCTCATCAGTTGTCATCGTCGCACTTGGACTTGGGAGTGTCTCTTTTGCAGCATCGCTTGCTGATACTTTCTATGGAGAGTACAAGTGGTACTTTCGAGTATTTGGACTCGTGTGTCTTGCTATAGGTCTTATATGGTATTTTCGCTCTGAGGGTATATGTACACTCGATCGAGTCAAGCGCGAACAGAAGAAGATCATCAATACTCTCCTCATTGCTTTATTCTCGTGAGTCGTAGGGTATATATTTTTCCTCTATGTCGTCGTCCACTATGTCTGAGTCTGGCAGGGCATATGGAAATAGGAGATCGAGTTGATTTTTTATATCATCCTTGTACAATCTTTTTGTTTCTTATTTTCTCCTATGATTCGCTCTCTCCTCATCGCTCTTTCGAGCGTACTCATTCTCTCCTCTTGTGGGAGTTCATCTACTCCAGCTCGAGAAGCCTCTCCGAGTGCACATACATCGACGACACACCTCGTCATGACCGCACATACGCCCACTCCAGGGGATAGTGGAGATTTCTTTATCCGATGAGATATCGAGGATGGTGAGGTGAGTGTCGGTGATACGATCGATATCACTGAAAAATGAGGAAGAAGTATCAGTATAACAGTAAAATCCCTCTCTGACTCGGCATGAGAATACCAAAAAGCAGTAAAGTGACAGCGAGTCAGTATCTATTTCGATGGAGATAAGAGTCTCTATGATACTGTCTCTATGGATGCCTACCTCGTAGAAAAATGAGGGAAATATCCGACTGCAGATACTCCAACTGTTGCTACTCAGGTATCTGAGCTCGTACTCAAGTGAAGGGTAAATGGAGAGGACTGGGAAGGAAAAAGTCAGATCAATCCTCCCCCGTACTATAAGTATGGAAGTCGAGCAATGATGTCACCTGATATGCCTATTTTTAAGATGAGTTTCGTTCGAGAGAGTGACAATTCTTCTGTCAATTTTGATCTCCTCGGTACCCTAAAGACAGGTGTATATACCAAGAACACACTCTATATCAATCATGCTGGAAAGGGATTTGCACATGTTCACGAGACCGATGATGGAAACTCTAACATAAAAGTCGAAGTGACTGCATATGCTGAGAATGGAAACACTGCGACGATTAGCGGAAAAATCACGGGAACCATCGATGATCCACGATGAGGAAAATCTACTCTCGATCTTGAGTGGAAGGATGCCAAGATCGATGTATGGGGAATGGAGGCAAAATAGGAACTACGGTAGTGCCTGAAAAAAATCTCGTATAGCACCTCATCCACCCGTCGGCCAGCTATGTGGATTGCCACCGAGTGTAGGATATCACTCACACCAGATGACGGGATTGCCACTTGAGCAGTCTCGCCATTTTTGACATGAGAGATTTCCTATAGCGACAGTTTCTAGAGTATTTCCACAACTATTGAGTGTCTTCATCGTCTTCTCGACACTCCGTGCAGATGCAGGCGATGAGAGGGTATCATCAGCGTTTTGGTATATAAGTGTTGCTGTCGGTGAGTTATTGCACGGAGTCGTGAAGCCACCTCATCATACGATCGCCATACCACGCCATATATCTCCACGCATACAGGCAAGTTTCGATGAGAACCATGCCCCGAGAGAATGTCCTACGACGTATACCTGATCTCGATCGATACAGTAGTTATCACCGATCTCTCTGATAATCGCATCGACGAAAGTTATATTTTCATCACTTGACCAAGTATATCATCACCCATTGGCAGTGAGGGCGCTCGGATATGCGACGATAAAATCACTCGCTCCACCTCATCCCCATCACCTTGATTCGAGCCCCATATAGTCTCTCACCATGGTATTACTATTGGTACGGCCATGATTTGCGATGATGAGTTTATAGGCATTTCCACTCGTATATCCTGCTGGTAGAGAGAGGATATAGGATCTTGTTTTTCAGGCGATTTCTATAGTTGGATTTTCCCCGAGTCATGACCCCTGACTACAGCCGAGTGATCGAGAAGTTTGTAGGGTTTTTGTTTTCGCATACGCTCTGAGCTTCATGATATACTCGCTTGCCTTCCCACGAGAAAGAGGGGTAGAGAGAGTATAGTCACTCGTCCTGAGGATATTTTCTCGATTGGCGAGATCCTGATAGGGAAGATACCATGGAGTTCCGTCACTCGGGACGAGTTTATAGAGTCGCATCCCGATAGCGAGAGCCTCGAGAGTTGTTACAGGATTATTTGGTCCAAATGTACCATCCGAAAAACCTTTTACTATACCTCTTTTCGCAGCTTCACATATGTAGGTATGGTACCACATAGATGTTTTTACATCAGTGAAACACGCACTCGTATGTCCACTATTCGTATCGATCCCCTCTGCTTTCATGAGGATCTTGAGAAACTCAGCTCGAGTGATCGTCGCATATGGACGAAATGTCCCATCTCCAAATCCAGAGATCACTTTTTCACTCGAGAGTGTATCGATCGCATCACGGTAAAAAGAGTATGTCGTATCAGGAAAACTCGCTCCAAATACATGTGATGACAACGAGAGCCAACACACGAAAATAAGGGTAGTATAGCGCATAAGAAAAAAATCCCCCGAAACTTCGGGGGAGAAAATATTATTCGAAGTTCATCTCACGAGCATCGCGAGACTCTACATCATTTACTTTACAGCTTCGAGTTGCAGTATAAAAGGTATTCCATGCCGTTTTTGTAGCATCCTTATATGTTTTACGTGCAGTTTTCGTAGAGTCTTTCCATGTCTGCCATGCAGCATCTCGAGCAGTTTTTCTCGCATTCTTCTCTGTGAGAGTCCATGCAGTATCGAGGGCTTTCGTGCGAGCATCGAGAGCAGCAAGTATAGCTGTATTGAAACTAACATAAGCAGCACGCGCACCCGCTTCGCGAGTTGCTACAGCACTCCGTACGCATGCGAGACTTTCGAGCATACCGCTTCCAGTTGTCCCTGATCCTGTGACCGTCCCTGTCCCGTTCCAGTGTGACCATCCGTTATGGTATCCACGGCTTGCATCAGCAAGAGGGGAGAGGATGATGGCTACGAGGGAAAGCATCCCGAGCAATAGAAATTTGTTCATATGAAAAAATAAGGAAATAAAGCGATGGTAGTTTACTCGCTTCTCGTCATATACCAAACTTCTCTACTCACTCTTCACGAACTCTCTACGCTTGCTTCACAGACCGACATATACCCTGTGATATCATACTTTTTTGTCAAAGTAAACAAAAGCACTTCTATTATCAGGTAATACGACAAAATTTTTTACTCACATTTTTTCTCGATATTTTCGAAATCCTCTCTATACTGCAGAGGCTCTCTCTACATTTTTTATGAAAAAATACTTCTTCCTTTTTTCCGTTTTTCTTCTCACATCATGTGGAGCCTCCGAACCAGCAAAACTCAGTACGACAGTACCAGAAACACCAAAAACTATACTCGCACTCGGAGACTCTCTGACTGCTGGATATGGACTCCCTGAGAGTGACTCATATCCGAGTCAACTCGAGAAAAAACTCAGAGAAGTTGGATATGACTACAGGCTCATCAATGCCTGAATATCATGAGATACGACTGCATGACTTCTCTCTCGCCTTGACTGGGTTCTCGAGTGAGATACTCCATCTCTCGTGATCCTTTGTATCGGTGCCAACGACGCTTTCCAGGGAAAGTCTGTCGCCGATATCGAGTCCAATCTCCGCTCGATCATCGAGAAAATACAATCTAAAAATATCGCTATCCTTTTTGCTGGGATGCGTGCTCCTCTCAATCTTGGGTGAGACTATGGGTCTGCTTATGAAGCCATATTTCCTCGTATTGCAAAGGAATATAAACTCCCATTTATGCCGTTTTTTCTCCAGTGAGTCGCACTGAAGTGAACCCTGAACCAAGATGACCGTATCCATCCAAATAAAGAGTGATATGCTGTCGTTGTGGAAAATCTCGTGAAAGTGCTAGAAAAAGAAAAACTCATAACAAAATAATATGATCTTACTCAAAAACATCACAAAATCCTATACTTCTCACGGAGAAAAGGTCACACTTTTTACTGATCTTGACTGGACGATCGAGAGTGGGAAATTCGTTGCTCTGATGGGAGCAAGTGGAGCAGGGAAATCATCACTTCTCTCTCTCATCGCTGGGATTATCCGTCCTGATAGGGGCTCGATCTATCTTGGATTGACAGAGGCTGAGCAAGATTTCTCGTCGCTCACAGAAACAGAGCTCGCTCGAAATGACAAAACCATAGATATAACGACACTCTCGCCCGACGCGATGATCGCCTATAGAGGACAGCATATTGCATTTATTTTTCAGTCATTTGAACTCATACCGAGTCTGACGGTGAGTGAAAATATCGACCTCGTTCTCGATATCTCTCATGCACCAAGGCGCTATGATACGCATGAGATACTCGAAAAAGTAGGACTCATGTGAAAATGAGATCGCTATCCGACTGAGCTCTCAGGAGGTGAGGCACAGAGAGTAGCGATCGCACGAGCATTTGTTTCGAGAGTTCCATATCTTTTTGCTGATGAGCCGACAGGAAATCTCGACGAAGCCAATGCCAAAAAAATCATGCACCTCATCACTGATCTCCATAGAGAAACAAACAATACCATCATCATGATCACCCATGATCCTGATATCGCCGATTTCGCTGATACGACCTACCGTCTTCATGGCGGAGCTCTCGAACTCATCCATAAATAATATATCTCATGTATAGACTCTTTCGACTTATTATTGGGAGGAACTGGAGATCGATCTTTATCCTCTTTTTTACGTTTTTTCTCACTGGGACAGGATTTATCACGATGCGACTCCTCACGGACAATGTCAGTGAGAGTGTCTCTCGGGAGACGCGTCCACTTTTTGGCGCAGATCTCAAGATCTCACATGAGTGACTTCCAGAAAAGCCCCTCACCCAGACATTTGCTCTATACTTGAGTGGAACTGAGACACGTATCGCAGAGGTGCGAGAGTTTTCGACTACACTTTTTGACCGAGAAGGGAAACCCTGACTTATCAATGTCATCGCCTACAGTGGATCCTATCCACAAAAATGAATACTCGAAACAGATATCCTCTCTCCTCGTGAAGAAAAAAATCGAGTGAGCGTTTCCGATGATCTCCTCTCGAAATATAGTTCCTGAGAGACTATTCGTATCGATGGTCGCGATATCGCCATCACCGATCGTATCGTCCGTTCGAGTGATCTATGATTTTCTTTTGGTGGTGAGAATGCACTCATCATCCTCCCGATCGATCTCCTCTCAGGTTCACTCCTGATATCATCGGGTTCGAGACTCGATAGTGAGCTTTTTGTATCATTTTCGAGAGAGAGTGACGCTCTCACTGTGAAGGGACGTATACCGAGTGAAGCATATCCTGACTACCGTATCAGGACCTATCTCGACCGTTCAGAACAGTCCCTCGATATCGTAGAAGAGCTCACTGAGTATATCCTCCTGATCCTCGCTGTGGTTTCTATATTTGCCCTCATCATCATACGCTCGGCTCATGATCGACTCTTTGCCACCCTTTCGAAAACACTCTCGATCACAGAGATACTCTGACTCACTCGGAGAAGACAACTCGTCCTCTTTCTCATCGTCTATACGATCATCATACCACTCTCTCTCATCACTGCGATATGAGTCTCAATCCTCATCATCGAGGGAGTATCGAGACTTCCTGGAGCGGAGGGATTTGTATTCCTTCCGAAGAGTGTCTTCTGGAGTATCTGACTCATCATGATCCTCACGGCTTCAGCACTCTATCCTGCCTGGAGAGCTCGATTTGGATGGCAGCTCATCGTACCACTTTTTTTCAGGGAAACCATCTATCGCATATTTCCTCGCTCGAAAGAGTGGATATCTCGAGATATGAGCATCATCACACTGAGTCTCTCAACTGCTATAGTGACACTCTTTTATATATTTCTCGATATCAGCAAATCCCTTTTCATATGAGGAGTGGCGATACTGGCTCTGATCGTACTATTTTTTATCATCCGAGGTGTGTATGTATTCCTTTTTTCTATTTCGAGGGGATTTCGCTCATCTCGATTTCCTCTCTATGATGCTATCCGTACGCATGTACGCCCACTTGCACCGACTCTCCCTATCACACTTTCACTCACTCTCCTCTCGATTGCATTGATCGTATTTCTCGTGTTTTCTTTTGCCTTCAGGTCCAAGCTCACCCTCGATATGAGCTCTACTGCCAATGTCTATGCGATCAACATCCTCGAACAAGACCGAGAAAAAATCGAGAAATATATGGCATGAAGTGGCGAGCTCTATAGTGTCATCCGTGCTCGTATCACCCGTATCAACGAGAAAACTCTTCCCGAACACCTCGGAGTCGAGAAACCAAGTGGAGAGTTTACCCGAGAGTTCAATATGACGACGAGTAAAGTCGACAATCCTGTCATCAAGTGAAAAGAGGTGATATCTGCTGATGAAGTCTCTCTCGATCAGGATTTTGCTGAGCGTATCGGACTCAGTATCTGAGATCGAGTGACATTTCTCCTTTCTGGGCGTGATATCACTCTCACTGTTGCAAATATTCGCAAGAGTGAAAGAGAGGGATTTCGACCGTTCTTCTATTTTTCTCTCGATCCTGAGGCATTCGCTCGTGCCCCCAAGACCTACTTCGCGGCAACGTATGCGAGTGATGTCGATCTCTGGAAAAAATGAATCCTTGCCAGTAGCTGACCACATGTCACTTTTATCGATATAGAAAATATCCTCACGATCGTGAGAGGTATATCATCGAAAGTCCTCTCGGTAATATCACTCTTTCTCGCCTGGATCACACTCTTTGCGATATTTGCTATCATCGCACTTTTTGGGGAGATGCGAGGGATCGAGGATATCAAGAGACGACTCTATCCACTCTTTGGGATGGTGCCATCAGAGCTCGGGAGGAGCCTCTCTTTCTCACGAGCTCTCATCTATACTGTATCGTATGTTTTTGCTCTCTTTGGAGGAGGAGTGATCTCATATATGATGCTTTCTTCTTGAGCATTTCTCGAGTTCTCGTTCTCACAGTTTTTCTCGGTGATGTGAGGTGTGGGTGTCTGGTATATCGTCATGCTCGCTCTCTCGAGGAGATAGTTATGCTGTATAGTTTTTCGAGAGATTTCTATAACTTTTCGACCAAAATGCGAGGAGTGTTATCGTAACTCAAAGGAGTCCTGCCAGGACAAAGACAACTGCCATAGCTCTTTCATCACTTGTTCCCCACCAGTCTCAGACGAGTGCATTCATCCCTCAGGCTCTCACCCATGGCATGACGAGGAGTTCTGTGAGTGGCCCAACGAGAAATGCGGTAAGCGGACTTGCGATATTTTCCATAGACTGTCCAAACCCGAATACTCTTCACTGTCTCTCAAGGGGGACAACTTTTTGAAGGATAGTTTGCTCACTTGCTTCGATCATCGGTCCGAATACCATCCAGAGAAAAAATCCTATCCCCACCAGATAGATCGATGAAATAAGAGGAAACCAGATACACACTGACCAGGTGATGAGGTTCATCACGAGGAGTGTTTTCACAGGATTACCCCCGAGACCATAGCGTGCCACGAGAGTTCCTCAGAGGATGAAGCCCATCGAAGTGATGGCGAGAGTCATACCCCACACCTCCACTGAGACGATCGAGAGTCCGTAGGCATCCATAAGTGCCATAAATACTCAGCCGAGAAAATTGTTCCACATAGCGAAAAATATCATCGCAAAAAGACCAGATATTCATGCGATAATTTTTATCGTACCTGTTATATCTATTTTTTTATCATCTTCATGACGGTCTTCGAGATGATCTTCTCGAGGGAACGAGAGCGTCATGAGATGGAGGATCACTATGAGCGTCACCCCTACTACGATCATGAGTGCCCACTCCATCCCGAGTTGTCCGATGATGAGTCCAGAAAATACAGATACCACGGTAAAAACGAGACCGTTCACTGCTCATACTTTGCCATTTGCCTTGTCTCGGTCTCACTCGGGGATCAGTATCGTGACTATCGTCGAGAGTGCGATCATGCGGATATTGCCCATGAGAATTCATGCCATCGCGATCACGATAAATACCCAGAGTCATATATTACTGATGTTCTGCCAAGTCGAGAGAGGAAGTGAGAAGTATACTATCGTCGCTATCGCATAGAGGATGAGAGATGCTGTCGATGAGGCGAGCATGATCGATTTCTTTCTATTGTGATCGACGAGTGAACCAAAATAAATCCCAGAAAAAAGGTTGAATACGAGATATATCCCACCGAGTATTCCAGTCGCCATGACGGATCTCGTCGAGAGAAATACCCAGAAGGTAATCGCGAACCAGAGGAGCATATTGGTAAATCCTGCTATCGCGGTGTTGGTGAGGATGTGGGAGAAAAGATTTTTAGTAGTCATTATAATTCACTTTAGTTTTTATTGTCTCTAAAAAGTCTTCCAGCAATTTTAGCCATTTTCTTATGGATTATATCTAGCTGGGACTTATCGTATACTTCACTTATTATATCACTCACATCTAATTCCTGAATTTTGCTTTCAGGAATTATTTTAGTTATGAGAGAGGCAATATCAGGTAGTCCTTTCTTATATTCATTTATGTACGATTCGAGTCTTATAATATCTTCTTCTTTTATATCGTCATTTCATGCGATTATTAGTATAGGTATACAAAATTTACCAGATTTATTTTTATAGTAAGCTATTATAGAGTTTAGGCTATCTAAAATTCTTTTTGCGTGAAAGATATTTAATGTGGAAAGATATTTAATCTCAACTATTGCATCAGAAAGAGATTTTTTGCTTGATTGAAGGAGTACATCTACATTAATACGGTTATCGATTCTTTGCTGCGAAAAAATAGTATAATCATCACTCTTAAAGGATTTAAATAGTCCTGCAATCATATTTTCAATTCTTATGTAGTTGTTAATTCTCTCAGGATAATTTATATTTTTTGAGGGTTTGTTTGCCGGATCAGGCTCATCTTTAACACCGAGATCGTCTATAACTTCATTCTTTTTGTCTTCTTCAGTTTCTTTCTTTGTCTGTGGCCTTAGGGCTATCACTTCAAGATCACCTTTTTCTATGTCTATAGCCAACTTTTTATCTAGTTGTTGTTGATTTTTATTCCAGCGCTTAATTCAAATATAAAATGAAGTTATTCAACTCAAGAAGGTCAATAGAGATAATACTGGAATTATAATTTGAAGCTTTTCCAGGTAGTAATACTTATTTAGTATGATATTCTGAACTCAAGGAAGTAGTCATTTGTAATCATTCGTGTTTATAAGAAATCAGAAATCTTCTTTAAGATAGAAATATGGTATTAACAAAGATACTCAAACGAGCACAACTCATAATGAAGCAAGAAATTTATTAATATCTGAGTAATCTAGTTTTTCCATATTGTCAATCTTAAAATAAAATTAAACTTATTTAATGAGTACCTTCTCAATGTTTTTTCCCTTCGCGAGCTCATCGACGAGTTTATCGAGATAGCGGATTTCCTTCATGAGTCAGTTTTCCATGTCTTCTATTTTGTATCAGCAGATCGTTCCTGTGATTTTCTCTCGGAGAGGGTTGAGTTTCGGCGCTTCATGAAAAAAAGTCTCGAAATCGATCCCAGTCGTGATTACCCGAGAAAGTCACTCTTGAGTATATCCAGTAAGCCACTCGATAATAGTGTCGAGTTCTTGTTTGGTTCGTCATTTTTTCTCGACTTTTGCGATATATGCAGGATATACCTTCCCGAAAGACATATGAAATACTCGAGTATTTTGCATGTTTATACTTTCGGCATCTGTGATATATCCATCCAGAACGCTTCCCATATATGCCCATCGAGATCTTCGAAATCACGACCATACATAAATCCATGATCGTATGCTTCGATCGTTTTCTTTCCACCTGCAGAGATAGCTTTTTCGAAAAATGTATCGACTGCCTCACGTGAGTCGAGTTCGAGGGCATTGAGGACCTCAGTGGTAGTATGTGCGTCAGAGACTTTCTTGTTCCCGAGAAAATTCTTCGCGAAATCATGCGTGAGAAGCATGACTGAAAGTGTCTCATCCCAGACCATTGCAGATGCTTCATCATTCGAGAAGTCGGTATTTTTCTTGAACCCGAGTGCTTCGTAAAAAGTAGTTGCTTTCGGGAGGTTTGCGACAGGGAGATTGATATAGAGTTTTGCCATAAGAAATTAATAAGATGATTCACGAAGTCGTGATTGGATAATATTTTGTATGAGTTCTTTTGGGATAGGTTTCTCGGGTGTGAAGTGAACTCATGACTTCGTATAGGTGAAACCGAGAGCACCGAGCTCCCTCGTAAAAGAGGAAAGTGTAGTCCCAGAAAACGGGAAGAACGTGAGGTGATTTTTAAATCTCGCAAATCCTGCGACACACGTACCCTTCACCCGAAATGCAGGCATGCCATATGATATGCACTCGAGAGCATCTGGGAGAAATTCATGAAGGGTTTTTCTGAGATCTTCGAGTGCTTTTTTCTCGTGAGTGTCTTTGATGTCGGCTATGTAGGAGTCGATCTCAGTCATGATTATTTCCACATGCTAAGGATGTATCCTGCTGCGAGGAGTGCTACGAGGCGGTAGCTCGATGAGAGTACTACCTTCAGGAGGCGAGCTTCTCTCCGATCATTCCCCCAGAGAGTCGTACTGACTATCATCGGCATGATAAAAGCAAGCCATACCATAAATGCTGTCTGTACACCAGAGTATCCTGGTATCGCACGGATAATACAAGTGAGACCGATGATGATGAGTGTAGTCGCGACGAATTCACTAACCATCAATACTCCCATACCTTTGCTCATTTCTTTCATTTCTTTTTCGGTTGGAGTCTTGTCTCCATGATGGATCCACATCCATTGTTTTCCGAAAAATACAGAGAACCACAGAGCTCCGAGAATAAAATTCCCGACGCTTACCACACCGATCGCGAGCCAGTTGAGAGAGTCCATATGAGAAAGATAAAAAATAAACATGAGTATTATATTTTTTGTAAAGGCTCACGCAAGAAGATCATATGTACAATACTAAGTATTTCTGTATACTCCAAAATAGTTTACGGTTTTCTAGATTGTAAGGTTCACATTTTACTTTATGTTATTTAACTCGTTTCCTTTTGTTATATTTTTGCCCATTGTTTTTTTCTTTTATTGGTTTCTAGCGAAAAATAACTATAGACTTCAAAACTTATTGCTCCTTATTTCTAGTTATTTTTTTTATGCCTTCTGGGATCCGAGATTTTTAGGAATACTTATTTTTTCCACATTTCTTGATTTTTTTTCTGGAATACAAATTGAAAATACAACGCAACAAAATTCAAGAAAATTCTGGCTTACTCTGAGTATTATTATAAACCTTTCTATACTCTGAGTTTGTAAATACTATGATTTTTTTGCACAGTCATTTGCTGACTTTCTTGACTGATTTTGATGGCAAGTTAATCCGATAATACTTGATATTGTTCTTCCGCTCGGTATTTCATTTTATACTTTTCATGGGCTATCCTACATTATTGATATTTACTACAGAAGAATTTCCCCAGAAAGAAATTTTATTCATTATGCACTTTTTGTGACATATTTTCCTCTACTAGTTGCTGGACCTATAGAGAGAGCAGCACATCTACTTCCTCAGATTACGAAGCCCAGGAGTTTTTCTTATGAAATGGCCATGGATGGTGCAAAACAGATGCTTTGGTGATTCTTTATGAAAATGGTAGTAGCAGACAACATAGCCACATATGTGACGACAATTTTTAATCACTCTTATATGTACTCTGGAGGTACTCTCATGCTCGGGGCTATTTTGTTCTCTTTCCAGATTTATGGTGATTTTGCATGATACTCTCATATCGCTCTTGGCACATCCAAACTTTTTTGAATAACGTTACTTCGAAATTTTGCATTTCCATACTTTTCCCGTGATATTGCAGAATTCTGGAGGCGCTGGCATATCTCTTTATCTTCATGGTTTCGTGACTATGTTTATATTCCACTTGGTGGTAGTAGAGGATCACTTATGTTGCGTATTCGAAATACTTTCATCATATTCCTTATAAGTGGATTTTGGCATGGAGCAAACTGGACATTTCTTGCGTGGTGATGACTTCATGCCTTATATATGGTACCTCTAATTTATTCCTGAGTGCAACGAAAAAATATGGATATCGTAGCTACAGGAAAAATCTTCCCAACTATTCGAGAGGGGCTAAGTATAGTATGAACATTTCTTCTTGTCACATTTGCTTGGATATTTTTTCGATCGAAGAGTATTTCCGAAGCATGGATATATATAGAACGTATGTTTTCATGAAAAATTATTCCCCTTGCTGATGCCTGTCCCCTCTATATCATAGTTCTTATAACTTTTTTTATGAGTATCGAGTGGGCATGAAGAGAAAAGGAACATCCACTCGATGGAATTCTAAGTAAGAGTAAGGCAATTAGGCTCGTATTTTTTATGCTCATCTTTATGGCTATTTTTCTTTTTGGTTGAAGAAAACAAGAGTTTATTTACTTTCAATTTTAGCTATGAAGCGATTTCTGGCTCATATTAGTATTTTCTTCATAATATTTCTTTGTCTGGCCTTTTCTCTGAGTTATATCGTGTTTTTTATAGTCCGAGAAAATGCTGATTTTTCATTCGAGACTCACCCCATATTTCTTGTCGCATGACATTCTCATCCAGAGTGCGCTTTTGATGACCAACGCATTATTGGTATGAAAAATATTGCAGAATCGGGAGAGCGATATTTTTATACCTATTGGAAAATACAGAAAGTTCTCGAGGATAATCCATCTATTTCGACGGTATTTGTAGAGTTTACAAATAACCAGGTGGCGTTTGCGCGAGATGAGTGAACTTGGGGTAATGGTGGATTATTTTCTTTTTTTCCACGATATGCTCCGTTTCTTGATCTCGAATGATATACCTTTCTTCTCAAAAATAACTTGTGAGGACATATAAATATGTTATGAGTAACGAGTAGAGAAAAAATGGATGATGTTTTTTATGGTAACTTTTCCTACCAAAAGAAAGTCTGAGGTTATTTGCCGCTTATGCGATGACTATATAAGATTCCTGGAGCAGTGTGAACAGGAATAATTGACCATAGAAAAGTCACTCCACCTACTATTGTTTCTCAGCGAGTATCTGATATTGAGCTATTGTATCTAAGAAAAATTATTGATCTGGTGCACTCTCATGGTAAACGTATAATACTCATAAGAAGTCCCCAGAGTCCTACATACCCAGAGTATGCCAATGAAGATTTCTATAAGAAAATTCTCCGCGAACGTTTTAGTGATGTTGAGTACATTGACTTCGCTGATTTTCCACTTATCCCGTCTTCTTATGGCGATGTCGAACACCTTAATGTAGAGTGAGCAAAAGTATTTTCATCTTGGTTTAACGAGTTACTGCAGGCTGGACTCCTCCAGAGGAAAAATATGCAAACATTCGCTAATCAAAGTATACATCAGTCTATAAAAAATGAGTACCCTGAGTTATTTAAAAAGTAAAACACTCCTTTTACCCATCTTTTTTTCGGTATTTTATTTCTTATAGACCTTTTCATAGAGTTCTATCCAGCGCTTCGCGTCCATTTTTTGCATGAGTTCGCGGATGAGATCATAGGGGATTTTCTCTCTGTTTTTAAATTTGATACATCATTTTCCGAGATCGGGTTTTCCAGAGATTTTACTATACTCTGTTATCCACCATCTCCGGAGGTCGGCGTCACAGGATATCCCCATATGATAGATCGATATCCCAGATTTCCGACTCCCGAGGTTGATATATGGAAGAGGGAGCGTAGTATCACAGTGGTACCCATCTGGGTATGTCGAAAATGGCACAATATAGCCGATCATGCCGTAGCTTTCACGCTCTTCGTACCCGAGAGGTATGAGAGTATCTCGGAGTATGTCACGTATTTTTGCGAGGGCGTCCCTTTGTTCATCGGGAGCTCAGGAGATGTATGTATCAGAGAAAGACATACGCTTAAAGGTTATGAAGTACACATGAGTTCATGGAGCTTCCTCAGAGTATTTACATTTCGCGCAGTCATATGCTTATAGATTTTTGTTCCTATGAAGTCGTGCATTTTGCTCTTGGTATAGTAGGCTTTATCGAGATGCCAGATGATAGCTCATGGAGTATAGATCAGTCTGTCCACTTCAGGATTTTGCTTGATTTCAGAGAGCACTTCAGGAGTATTCACTGCCTCCCAGAGAAAGAGAATATCAGTCTTCATAGTCTCATTATTTTCCCATTCATCGGGTATTACTTGAGAGATTTTCTGTATCTGCTCTTTGTTTCTCGTGATAGTCGGTACAAAAAATCAAAAATGTTTTTCTATTGCCTTTTCGATTATAGTCTCATCGGGATTTTCTCCTCGAAAAATCACATTTCCACTGTTGATGTATGTCGAAACATTTTCGAAACCAAGCATTTCAAAAACTTTTTTTAACTCTTTCATGTCGACTTTTTTATTTCATCCGACATTGATGCCACGCAGGAGAGCGACGTGTTTCATAGTTATTGATTTTCAGTAGCTTTGAATTCTGGATTATAGATGAGTCAGATGAGATTGTCCCAGGGATCCTTCACTGTCGCGACCATGATATCTCCTCATACGTTCATCGGTTTTTCTTGTTCTCTTGCTCCGCATGCGAGGAAGTATGCATAGGTACTCTCGATATCATCGACTCACCAAAATGTCGCCACATTTTCTCACTTGGTGACATCCTCAGCTTGTATACCGAGTTCATACCCACCGACAGAAAATCCGACATAGTATGGCTCATCAAAGTAGGGAGTCACTCCGAATGCTTTCGAGTACCATATTTTCGCTTCGGCTATATCACTTACCTTGTAGATTGTTGTACGGAGTCCGAGGATCGTATTCATAGAAATTGTTGGTTAGAGAGACTCGACGTGTTTTTTCAGATTTTCGAGGATCGCAGTCCATCCTGCGATCTGCATCTCGGCTGGATGGATATCTTCCGCATCAAATACCTCTGTGACCTTGACTCACTCTGGAGTTTCTTCGAATGTCACATCGACAACACGTCCAGCATCGAGAAAGTATTCCTTCATCTCGCCAAGCGTGTAACTCATCGATTTCATCGGTGTGACTTCTGTATATTTCGCTGTGAGATCAAATCCAAATGATCCATCGCGAGCCTCCATACGAGTCGTAAATACTCCTCATACTTTTGGTTCTTCGCCCCGAGCCCATGGACAGTGCCACGTTGCCTCATCAGCAAATCCCCAGTGGATGATATGTTCAGGGTTCCACATCGCGTTCCAGACAGTTTTGAGAGGGGCGTTTATCGTCGTAGAGACGGTGAGTTTGGTCATAGTTATAGAGGAAAAAAGTTAAAAATTTTTGAGTTCTTCTTCGAGTCGATCGAAGTTTTCTTCGTTTTTTTCTCGGAGAAAGTCTCGTGCATTTTCCAAGAAGTTCGCATCTTCGAACGTCGCTATCAATGTCATCTTGGTTTCATTCTCACTCATCTTTTCGAGGATCACTTCGAGGGTAAAGATTGGTTCGACGATATGCTCCATGATGATATGATTTTTTTCTATTTTGTGAAATATTTGCTCATTGGCATAGTCGCGTCCATCTCCATGCATCGTGAAGACCCAGTGTCCTCACTCTACGAAATCAAATTCATGAAAAGTATTTGTAAATCCGTGTGGTCACCACCAGCGAGCGAGTGCCCCCTGATCAGAGTATTTCGAGAAAATTTTCTCGGCAGAGTAGGGGAGCGAGCGAGATGTAGTGAGAGTGTTTGGCATGGAAGAGGACAGTAAAGATTATTAATTTCTGTTATTAAATCGAGTTTTTAATAGTTCATATCTCATCTCTGTTTGACCACTTATTGATGTTAGTACATATTCTCTTGTTACGACTTCATGGTCTGATGTATCGATTTCTTCCTTGAATTGTTCACGAGTCAAATCCACCTCTGTATCGCCAATTTTATTCCAGTAGTGATTATTCTTTTGACTAAATAAAATACTTCCTCACAGCAGTTCCTGCACTAATAGTGCAGTAACCGCACATTGTCAGTATGCAGGATTTTGATCTGACCAAGATTGACTATTTTTAGGATAACAAGTTTCTCTTGACCATGAAGAGCGTATGGATGCTATTTGGCTTGAGCTTAACATAAATTATAATCTAGTATTCTGCGATCACTATCTTTTTTTGTTTCATCATCACCTCCCAGGCATTCGGCTTTTGCATGAGTTCACCGAGATTGGTGGGGATGATCTGCCACCGCAGACCGAATTTATCATTGCACCATCCACACTGCACTTCCATTCATTCCTTCGTAAAGTAATTCCAATATTTGTCGATTTCACCTTGGTCCTGACAATTGATAATGAGAGCAAAAGCATCATTAAATTCATGATGTTTTTCGGCTGTTGCCATCAGAGAGTATTTCTGACCGAAGAGTGTGACTTCCGCGAGTTCAGAGTTTCCACTCGGGGTTTCTCCGAGAGGCATAGTGTAGTTCACTCGAAAATTCTCAGTAAAAATATCCTGATAATAGTCGAGAACTGTCTGGATTGTTCCATCGTCAGTATGGAACCAGAGAGCGGGAGTGAGGGGATTAGTAGTCATATGCAAGGGGTTATAGATTTATAATTTCTCAGACATTTTTCACATCCGCGATTTTCGAAATAGCGATCAGAGCAGCTTCGTGATGTTCTATGGATACTGTTCCAGAGGCGTCAGCCACAACCGTCACTGATATATCTCTATCGTGAGCATCACGTGAGATGCTTGAGATGGCGAGGTCTGTCGCAACTCAGGCGACAATAATTTGGTCGATACCTTTTTTCTCCAGGTACCCTTCGAGCTCTGTCTGGTAAAATGGACTTATGCGAGTCTTGGTGATCGTTTTTTCCCTGGAGTCGTACCCGAGCTCCTCAAGAAACTCTGTAGACCAAGTATTCTCTTTGAGTATTCCAAGCTGAGGAGCTCATCGAAAGCGAGGTGACGTCTTCGAGCAGTTACTATAGTCTTCATGAAACCCGAGATGTATCCAAATGATTTCTTCCTTTTGTTTGCGAAAGTAAGCAATGAGCTGGATAACGTTTTCTATCGTATGTTGTTTTTTGCAAAACTCTCCCATTCCTTGTGGTGTGATTTTTCCATCAGGATGGAGAAATTCGTTGATGAAGTCTATAAGTATGAGGGCTCGTGACATAGTGTATTTTAAAAATATAGAGGCTTATTTCTTATTTCTCTCTTTCCAGTACGGCGCAAATCGTATCGTCCAAGCGAATACTTTTGCGAGCAGCCAAGGAGTGCCGTTTTTTCGCATGGACTGATAGCACATATCTTGGAATGTTTTCATGTCTTTTACTTCATCAGCATGGAGTTTGCCTCATGAGAAACAATACGAACAATATTTCGGATTTTCTCGTTTTCCAGGATCTTTCGAGAAAGGCATCATACAGGCTTCACAGGATGTCGCACAGGCAGTATTTTTCATAGAGAGAAAGTGAGAGAATTAAAGATTTTTTAAAAATGCGAGTTCCCGTTCGACGATGTATTCTCATTCGAGATTTTTTGGTTTGTCAGTTTCGAGTATTTTTATAGCCTCCTCAAAGCCCACCCATCGACAAGAGAAGTTATTTTCTTTTTCTGACTCAGTAAAACTTGCCTGTCACTTGCTTGTTATTTTTCCTTCGAAACACTGCGATATCTGTAGTGTATACTAACCATCTCGTCATATATTTGCACGGTATTCTACGACTTCTCAGAGGTACTTTCAGATTTCTATCTCACATCAAACTTCCTCTAGACACTCTCTTCGAAGAGCTTCCTCGATATTTTCATCTTTTTCTACTCATCCTCCAGGAAGTTTGTGATAGTCGTACTTTCCGACATAGAGGAGGGGTATTTTGTTATCATTATCCACCAGTACTGCCCGAGCAGTATGACGGGTCGAGTATTTCTTTCCTTCGAAAGTTTTCGGATCTCAGATGATGGCGAGAGGAGACATGGTGGTTGTAGTTATTTCGGAAAATATTCTGTGTGTATAGTCTTCCCAGTCTCGTCGTAGTATGTACAAGTCCCTGCCTGCATATCAAGTGTCCATCTCTCTACACCTGTATCGGCACAGTCCTGACAAAATGTCATATAGTCAGTTCCACCTGACTGGTGCAGTTTGAGTTGAGTGAGAAATTTTTCACTGTTTACATTTTTTTCGAGAGAGAGTGGATCGTATTTCGGAGGAGAAAAAAGAGGCTCGGGATTTCCGAGATAGACAGCGTGTCCATCAGAAACATAGACGTCATATGCCGTGACTCAGAGGGCGATGAGATCGCGAGCATACTGTGGGAAGTCGGCACCAGATTTTACTCGGGAGTGTGCTGTCGATATGTCTGTGAGAGTGAACATAGAGGGTTATTTTGTGATGAGGAATTCTCTGACTTTTTCTATAGGTTTTATCTGGAGGTATGTGTTTTCATAATCTTTTCCCTCCATTTCTGCTCGGGTTATATCGTATCCAGTAGGGATAAATATCTTATCCCAACCAAATCAATTTTCCCCTCGTGGGTTCTGGGCTATCTGTCCAGAGAGTGCTCATTCGAAGTATGCAAATTGGTCGCCGTCATAGTATCCGTATCAGCATCGTGCTGTTGCTCATCGGTCTTTTCCATCGACGAGTGAGCAGAGAGTTTCGAGTGGCATCTCATCGACGAAAAATCGGATAAATGTCCCAGGAAGTCTCCCAAGGGCTGAAAATTCAAGAGAAGCATCTTCAACAATGACAGGTTTTTTTTATTTTTTCATATGCCTGGCGCACCTTATGTTCCACGATCTCTCGTAAGTCTAGTGACTGGAGTTCATCAAGGTCGACCTTCTCATGGAGGACTTCGAGTCCGAGGTACTTCATGAGGTGTTCTGCCTTTTTCTGGTTTCCCGTGACGAATGTGATAGATTGCATAGCTGGATTGTATCTATTTTTTCTCTGAAAAAAAGAAATTTGCAGAAAAATACTTTCTCTCTATACTGCCTTCCACATTCAGAGTGAGTACGAGGGATTAGGCCCGCTATGAGTACTCCGGCAGCCAACTATAAGTGAAAGAGTTTTTCTTTCATTGGAAAATCGGTGCCACTTCCTACCCCGATAGGGGGAGAGATGTAATAGCTTTTGATGATATTATTCCCTCTTCTTTCGTGGAGGGTTTATTTTTTTATATTTTTTTTATGTCAGAATACCTTTTTACCTCGGAGTCAGTCTCGGAAGGTCATCCAGATAAAGTCGCAGACCAGATCTCAGATGCTATCCTCGACGCTATCCTCGAACAAGATCCGAGAGCGCGAGTGGCTGCTGAGACTCTCGTCAATACTGGACTCTGTGTCCTCGCAGGAGAAATCACAACGACAGCAAACATCGACTATATCAGTATCGCTCGTAAGACGATCACAGATATCGGGTACAACTCATCAGATCTCTGCTACGATGGACACACTCTCGCGGTCATGGTCTGCTATGATAAGCAGTCTCCTGATATTGCTCAGTGAGTCGACGAGGGAAAGTGACTCGATCTCGACCAGGGTGCATGAGATCAGGGGCTCATGTTCGGATATGCTTGTCGAGAGACAGATACTCTCATGCCAGCACCGATCTACTATGCTCATCGTATCATGGAGCGACAGTCACTCGTACGAAAAAATGGTACACTTCCTTGGCTTCGTCCAGATGCGAAGTCTCAAGTGACATTCCGATATGTCGATGGGAAGCCTGTCGATATCGATACTGTCGTCGTTTCCACACAGCACCATCCAGATATTTCTCATGCAGAGCTCTCGAGTGCTGTGATAGAAAATATTATCAAGCCGGTTCTCCCAGCAGAGTATCTCACACCAACGACAAAATACCTCGTAAATCCGACAGGACGATTCGTCATCGGTGGTCCTATGGGTGACTGTGGTCTCACCGGGCGCAAGATCATCGTCGATACATATGGTGGAGCAGCACCGCATGGAGGTGGTGCATTTTCTGGAAAAGATCCATCGAAAGTCGATCGTAGTGCTGCCTATGCTGGTCGTTATGTTGCCAAAAATATCGTCGCAGCCTGACTCGCTGATGAGTGTCTTGTGCAAGTTGCTTACGCTATCGGAGTGGCAAAACCAGTTTCTCTGATGGTAGATACATTTGGCACAGGGAAACTCCCCGATGAGAAAATCGCAGAAATCATACAGGCGGAGTTCGATCTCAGGCCAAAAGGAATAGTAGCAATGCTTGATCTCCTCAGTCCTCGATACCGTCAGTCTGCTTCCTATGGACACTTTGGTCGAGAAGAGGAACTCTTCACTTGGGAGAAAACTGACAAGGCAGAAAAACTCAAAACATACCTCGCATAGTTTCTTCGATTATCACAATAAAAAATCCACCCCTGACCGAGTGGATTTTTTTATTAAAGCTATTTTTAGACCATTATTGGAACTTTCGTTTAGCGAGTACTTCATGATCCAGAACCATTTGATCTGAGGTCACGAATCTTTGCTTTCATCTCATCGCGTTTCTGCTTGATCTCATCGCGATTAGCATCGCGCATTTCTTTTACTGCTTCTCGAGTATCCTTTCTTACTTCCTTGATCTCATCGCGCTTCTCAGCATACTTTGCTGGATCGATGCCTTTCGATACGAGATAGTCCTTGATCATTTTGACGAGTGTTTCACGATCAGCAGGAGAGAGAGCTCCGATAGCGAGCATGAGTCCCTTGGTATCTTTTTCGAGATTTGTTCCAGAACCATCACGAGGAGGACGAGGCATCATCATGCCTGATCCATCTTTCGGAGGTTTTGGCATCATAGTACCAGAACCGTCACGAGGAGGGCGAGGCATATCTCGTCACTCACGGTCCTCACGAGGAGGTGGAGGGAGAGCGACCCCAGTTCCATTACTCGTTCCAGCGAGCATACTCTGCATGAGTGTTGCTTGGCGCTTTTTTTCGAGACAGTAGTTTTTCGCATCACCAGTGAAGTCATCACAGTTCACTTTCATGATGTACTCCATCTGAGCCTGACTCATGGTACTCTGACCACGTCACTCATCGGCATGAGAAAGTAGAGGCAGACTCATGAGGAGAAGCGTTCCGAGAAAAAGAGACTTTTTCATAAGAAAACAGTAAAAATATAAATTTCTTCATACGAAGATAGGTCTAGTATATTTTTTGCCCTCTTATCCGCAATAGTTTCACTCTATCTTCACTCTTGTTTTTCGCTCTCTTCACTGTCTGCTACGATATTTCGTATAATGAGTTGTACTCGCGTTTTCCCATTCCATTCATTTTTCTCGAGACTTACGACAAGGGAAACGATATCTCCAGGTTCTAGAGAGGTCATGTCATGTTTTTCGAAATTCCAGAGAAGGCAAGATACTCATGGGAGTTCCATGAGAGAGAACTTCATATGGTTGTGATCCTTGCCGATGATGCTTGATACACTCACAGTCACTCACTCGAGGAGCCAGAGAGGACGAGGGTTGCCGATGCCAAAAGGTCGAAATCGCTCGATCGTTCCTACCGTCTCGACTGTGATATCGCCCGGGAGTATCGTGGACTCGAGAGAGAGTTTTTTCTTCGGGAAGTACTCAGTGCTCCCATAGATTTCTGTCATTTTTTGACAGATTGTTTCTTGGAAATCTCTGTACCGATCACTCTCGATCGAAAATCCTGCTGCCTGTCTGTGTCATCCGTATCGTATAAAATACTCTCTCGAGCTATCGAGGATCTCGATCAAGTTACACCACTCAGGCGACCTGCATGAGGCGACGAGTTCTCCTCGTTTTTCGTCATGTCACTCACAGAGAACGATAGACGGCTTCCCATAGGTCTCAGTGAGTTTCCCAGCGATGAGTCCGATGATGCCATGCTCGAGTCCAGTATCGGTAAAAAAAAGTATTGGGAGACTCGTGTCGATCGATGAGAGTGCTTTCTCGGTGTAGAGTTTTACGACTTCTTTTCTTTTTGTGTTGAGGTCTTCGATCTCAGAGAGAAACTCATCACATTTTTCCTCGGAGGCGAGGAGCCAGCGCAGTGCAGTGAGTGGAGTCTCGATACGACCAGAGGCATTGATCCGTGGTCCAATCTCAAATCCTATGAGATCACTATTTCCTTCGATATCATCACGGCCTTCGACGAATCGTCTGAGTCACGCAGACTCTGATTTTTTGATTTGCCTCAGTCCAAGTGTCGTGATAGTTCTATTTTCTCCGATGAGAGACATGCAGTCTGCGACGGTACCGAGAGAAGCGAAGTCGATATATCGAGAGAGTACTGTATCTACAGTATGTCTATCGAGAGTGAGAGCGATAGCATGTACGAGTTTAAATGCGACACCAGCCCCGGCAAGATGAGGGAATGGATACTTTGAATCTTTTCTCTTTGGATTGATGAGTGCTGTGATGCCTTCAGGGATGATCTCAGGCACGGCATGGTGATCAGTAACGATCACATCGATACCGAGTGTTCTGGCGTGGGCGATTGGCTCGACATCGCGAGTCCCACAGTCCACGGTGATGACAAGTTTTACTTCCTTGGTCGCGAGTTCATCGAAATGATACGCCTTGATCCCATATCCGTCGTGGATGCGATGAGGCAAACGAAATGATACCTCACATCCGACCTCAGAGAGAAATCGGACAAGGAGGGCTGTCGATGATACTCCGTCGACATCGTAGTCTCCGAAGACGACGATGCGTTCTTTTTTTTCTCTCGCTCTGAGTATACGATCGACGGCTCGGTCGATATCTGGGAGGAGAAATGGATTATGGAGATCAGAAAGAGTGGGTGAAAAATAGCTCGATTCATCGTCGACAAGACGATTTTTTTTCATCACTTCAAAAATACTCTCATTACTCCTTTCGTACATCATATGAATGCTTTGTCCATCTCTGGTTTTCTGTATCTTTGACTTTAGCATAGGGCTGATTATACTTCCTTTTGATAAAAGACAAGAAAATTCTCTATGACTCTCCTGCAAATATTTTTTATCATCTCTTGAGTGATTATTTCACTCATTGCCTTTCATGTCGCGAGACGTGAGCGGTTCAATGCTCTCCATTTTCTCGTCTTTCTTCTCGTGGGTATCGGACTTTTTCTGTTCTGATTTTTCCCAGCAATGATCGATAAGATAGCACGAGTTGTATGAGTTGCTCGATGAGCCGATGCACTCGTATATGGCAGTATCGTCTTTTTATTCTACTTTGTCCTCCTCCTCCTCGAGAAGATCGAGCGCCAACGTGAAGAACTCACACGACTTGTACGAGAACTCTCTCTGCGTGATCCTGAACATGCAAAAAAATAATATCCTCTTCCTCATCCGTGCCTACAATGAAGCAACTCGTATCGTTAGTGTGATTGAGAAGATTTTTTCGGCTGGATACTCGCGTATACTCGTCGTCGATGATGGATCACTCGACGGTACGAGCGAACTCCTCTCTCGTGCATTTGCCGATCGTATCATCCTCATCCGTCATCCGATCAATCGAGGAGCCTGAGCAGCACTCGAGACAGGATTCGCATGGATTCGCGCGAGCTATCCTGACTTCACTCATGTTGTGACATTTGATGCTGATGGTCAGCATGATGTCACTGATATGGAAAAATTTATAGAAAAATTTGAAAGCGATGAGAAAGTTCGGGTCGTCTATGGATCGAGATTTATCGAGAAAACCAAATCAAATGTTCCATTTTTTCGGAAACTTATCCTGATCGGAGGCCGTCTTTTTACTCGCATGATATCACATGTCGATCTGACGGATGCACACAATGGATACCGTATGTTCGAAAAATCAGTCATCGATGATATCCGTATCACGATGGATGGGATGGAATATGCGAGCGAGCTCATCGAAGAGATAGGGAAGGCATGATATCGGATTCACGAAGTTCCAGTAAATATCCACTACGATAGTTATACACTCTCAAAATGACAACGCTATGGTTGAGCTCTGCGTATAGCGTTTCGTATGATTTATAAGAAATTTTTCTAAATATTATGTACAGACTGATTTTTTCATTTTTTGCTTTTTTTCTCCCGTTCTCTCTTTTTGCATATTACCAAACACAAGGTTTTGTCTCATGGAACGAATGAGATAGAAAGACAGATTTTGTGTGTAAGGAAAGTTGTTTCGTCGTGATGGATCCATCGAAAGGGAAGTTTCTCGAACTTTCTGGAGATATCACATGACAGGGTATACTTGCCTACGGATACCTTATAGAAGGGAAAATACAGCCGATCGAGACACTCCCGCTCAGTGTGAGTGGTTCATATCAATTTGGTCGTGACATATGAGCACATCCACAGTATGATATCCTTTCCAAACTTCCACTTATCCTCGTATTTCAGTGAGAGATTTCTGGGTCACTCTCGAAGCTTGCTGTGAGAAATCTATCATTTTCTGAATCTATCGGATACAAGTGGGCTGAGTTTTGGAATATGCGACCAGTTGGTCCTGCTACGATCAATCTCTTACCTGGCCCAATGATTTCATGACAATCAGTGAATGGATGGTTTTACTGGATTTTTGCCATAGGGGCTCTCATGGGAGGAGTGGTTGTGAAAAGATGAAAAAAGATGATGAATATTATTATTCTCGCAGCGACTCTCTTTTTCGTCTACGACATACGTATGAGTAGTGAGTTTCTCTCGAACTACACTCGAGATATTGCCTTAATTCGCTCTGAGTGAGATTTCCGTGATCGAGGAGATTTTTATCGATTTATCGAACATGCTCGTACATCACTCGAAAAAGCTCAGAAGAAACCATGAGACGAGATTGCTTTTTATACAGATTACACATGGCCTTTTGGAGATAGTGCGAGATACTTTCTTTACCCATATCATATCGTAAAATGATCCCCAAAGGATACTGTGATCGTCTACCGATATAGTAATATGAATTTTTCTCAAAGCGGATTAGTCCTCAGTGGTGCATCTCTCTGAAGTGGTATGATCGATTCATTTTCTCCACATGCGTTCATCTTTTCAAAATAATTTTTATGTTCACACTCCTCTCTCAGATTATCGCATATAGTTTCGTATTCATTATAGGATATCTTTCCTTATCTCTGCTTATACGTGGGACGAACTGAGTATTTTTCCGATGAGAATTTTGGCTTTATAGTTTTCTCTTTGGTATAGTAATTGTCCCATTTCTCATGTTTCTCATGGGATTACTCGGTATAAGACTCGCTCTCATGGAGACTCTTATTGTCCTTTTAGTCACAGTCGGGATACTTGGGTATTTTTTCCATCGCCTCAGAGCCACACCACACTATACTTCTCTCGGAGTCTCTGATATTGTCGGAAAGAAGCGACTGATTACTCTCATCCTCGGTAGTATCATCCTTGCAAAACTCGTGATCGGAGCGACTATGATCATCATGTCTCCGACATACCAGGATGACACCTTTGCTAACTGGAATATGCGAGGAAAGATTTTTGCCGAACGGCAGAGCCTTGTCCTCGATACGACTGATCCTGAGTATCTCTGAACGGGATACAAACAATATCCACTGACTCCATCACTTTTTAAGACTTACCTTTCACTCTTTGCACCGAACTGGGATGATAGCTACATAAACTTTCCATCACTTCTCTTTTTTCTCGCTTCTCTGGGGATTATATTTTTTATAGTATTTCGCATCACCAAAAGTCAGTTCCTCGGATTTCTCGCGAGCTACACACTCCTCGCGTTGCCGCTTTACTATATCCATGGAACCAATCCGTATTTTGATATTTTTCAGGCAGTCTACTTTCTCATGGGACTCTCGTTTGCATTTCTCTTTCTCGAAAAAAAACTCTCTATCCTTCCAGTAGGTGTCGCGATAGGACTCCTTACCTATACAAAAAGTGAAGGACTTATTATCTACCTCGTGAGTATACTCGCGTGACTTTTTTGTTATATGTTTTTTATCTCTCGTACGAAAAAAGACCTCCTTTCACTTGCAAAGGTTACACTCATTTCGATATTTGTATCACTTCCATTTATTGTGTTTAAGCTTGTTTTTTGACTCGGGTTTGGAAACGGAGATGCAAGTGTCACTTCGACAGCACTCACACTTCATACGGAGATATTTTCACCTCTCTACGTCCATATGTTTCATATGGGGAACTATGGACTCTTTTTCTTTTTTCTCGCACTCCTTCTCTTCATTACTCCATTTACCAAGAAGACAAAACAGCTTTTCCACGATCCAAAAATGCTTTATATTTTCTCTTGATTTCTCGCCTTTGGTTTTATCATCTTCATCTATTTGACGACATTTACTTACCAGTACGTCCTCGATGGTACGGGGATAAACCGGAGCATGATCCAAATTCTCCCAGTATTTGTCGTGATGATGTTTATTTCTCTTGACCACCTTCTTACGCATGATCGGTAAGCTTACCTACATAGGAAAAATCCTCTCTACATTTCGTCACCACTCTTTGTCTGCCAGGGCTTACTTGTCCGTGAGACTCCTCCTCTTGCCGCATGGTTTTCTCCGTGTACTCGCGAACGAGCTCAAAAGCAATGAGTCTATACTCGATGTCGGATGTGGTTATGGTCTTGTCACACTTTTTCTCTCATATATAGGACACAAGGGCAAGATTAAGTGAGTCGATATTGATAATACACGTATCACAGACCTCGTGTCTCTAGAACTCCCAGACTCTATCAGTTTTCTCGAGCGCGACCTTATCCGTGATGGATTTCACGATCTCGATGGCTACGATACCGCCGTAATGGTCGACATACTCCATCACCTCGATGAGCTAACACAGGTAAAACTTCTGAGTTTTCTCTGAAACCACTGTTCGAAAATTATTTTGAAAGATATCGATACCACGCCACGCTACAAATACTACTGGAACTACTTTCACGATCGGTATGTTATGGGTAACGAGATCCTCTGTTTTCTCTGAAGTGATCGTATCCGAACCGAACTCGAGAAAAATGGATTTCTCGTAACGGAAAAAAAGATATGGTCAATCTTTCCATATCCACACTATATGTTTATCGCGACAAAAAAATAATATGACCTATGCACTCCTCATTACATCAGCTGTTCTTAATGGACTTGCTCAGATACTCTGGAAGACAGGACTTTCTGGATCAAAAAACGTGACGAGTCTCACTGAGAAACTTTTCGCACTTCTCACAAATCTGTCATTTCTCTGAGGATTTTTTCTCTACGGAGTATCGATCATACTCTGGATTATCGTCATTTCGAAAGTCGAAGTATCCTATGCTTACCCGCTCCTCTCTCTTTCATATATTGTGGTGATGATCGGTGGATATATGCTCGGAGAGGCTATCACCCCGAGTCGTGCTATCGGAGCACTTTTTATCCTTTTGGGTATATTTTTTATCGCGAGATCATAGTCTATGCAGGAAGCTATCCATGCCATAATCACTCACGAAACTTCAAAACAAGAAAAGATCAAGAGTCTTCGCTCCCTTTTTCATACACATCATGATGTTGTATTTAGTGACCTTGATGATACGATTACGCCATATGATGCGATGCTTTTTTCGAGGATTTATATTATGCGTCGATTTTTTCCGAAACTTTTTGCTGATATATTCGCGCGCCAAAAACTTTTTCGCTATGTTTCGATCTCTCGCCATTTTGTAGAGCTTATGCGTCGATATCAGTTCAAAAAAGTCATCATCCTCTCGCGCAGTAACTTTCACTTTCTCGAAGAACTCTCGCCCTATCTCGCACATCTTCTTGGGCATTTTGGGATAGAATTGATTGGTATCGTCTGATCATGTTCTCTTTTCCGATTTACGAGTGAGGATAAGATACGACTTATGAGACATGACGATGTACTTATTTCCGATGTATTCGAAAAACAGGTTCTCTCGAGACATCCGAATTTTCTTCTCGTCGAGAACGTGAGCAGAATGCAAATACTCCTCATAAAAATCAAAAAATTATTTGCTGCCTTTTTCTTTTTTCTTCGCCTCTTTTTTGTATGAAAAAATTTCTAAATTCCATCTCGAACTATATAAAAGTTCTCAGACCGAAACAATGGATAAAAAATAGTTTCATCTTTTTTCCGATGATTTTTTCGTGACTTTCAGGAGATGAGAGTGTTTTTCTCTCGGTCGTGAGTATTGCATTTCTTTTTTCCGTGTTTTCCTGAGCAACCTATATCATCAACGATCTCCATGATAAAGAAAAAGATGTACTCCACCCAAAAAAACGATATCGTCCTATCGCGAGTGGGCTTATCAGCGAGAGATCAGCCTGAGTATGGAGCATGTTCCTCATGCTTACCTCATTGAGTCTTGTCGCCACATTTTTTGGTGAACGGATGCTGAGTCTTTTTTTCGTCTACCTTATCTATACACTTCTCTACTCATTTATCTTAAAAGAACAATTTCTTATCGATGTTTTTTCCCTCTCGATCGGCTTTCTCCTACGTATCATGATCGGAAGTGAGGTGCTATGACTATCGCCATCACTCTGGCTTCTCTCGATGACTTTTTTTGTGTCACTTTGGTTCGGGTTTTCCAAGCGTTACCAGGAACTGACTTTCTGAGCTCCGACGAGAAAAGTGCTCTCACAGTATAGTGAAAATTTTCTCATCATCGCACTCTCGATGATGACGACGATCATGATCGTAATCTATATATTTTATATTTATAGCGAACACAAAGAAAGTCTTATGGTGTATAGCGTTCCGTTTTTTACATTTCTCGTCGTAAGGTATCTCTCAGTGATATTTTGAGAACATGATCGATCACGGAGTATCGAGGATATTCTTCTCGGAGATTTTTGGATACTTTCATCGGGGATAGTTATATTTATACTTACTATTTTGAGTTTGTCCTAATTGCTCCTTCTCAAAAGCTTGTAAAAGAGAGAAGTCTTCATATACTCTTTTGGTATTTTCTTTTTACTCAAGCCAAAATAGAGCAATATACTTCTCATGAAAATTGTTGTTATCGGTACATGATATGTGGGACTCATCCAAGCAGTTGGGCTGGCGAAAATCGGCTACCAAGTCACTGCTGTCGATGTTGTCGAGGAAAAAATTGCCCTTCTCAAACAAGGTATTCCTCCCATATATGAAAATGATCTCCCTGAGCTTCTCCAAGAAGTGCATGGAAATATCGAATTTACTCTCGATAAAAATGTTGCATCGGGAGCTGATATTATATTCCTCTGTGTACCGACACCCCAGGACAGTGAAGGGAAAACAGATCTCTCATATCTGAGATCTGCGTGTGAGTGACTCAAATCTATCCTTACTGGCAACGAGATTGTTATCGTAAAATCTACCGTTCCTATGGGAACCAACGCTATGGTGTACGAATTTCTCGGTGAGAAAAACTCTGTCGTAAGCAATCCAGAGTTCCTACGCGAAGGGGTCGCAATTTATGATTTTTTTCATCCATCTCGCGTAATCCTGGGATATAGAGAAGGTGAATCTGAAGGAATAAAACAAAAAGTACGATCAGTTTACGACTATTTTAAAAAAGAATGAGTTGAGATTATAGAAGGGAATTGGCAGACAGTAGAACTTATCAAGTATGCTGCCAACGCTTTTCTTGCTACAAAATTGAGTTTTATGAATGAAGTTGCACGTCTTTCTGATAAGGCAGGGGCTGATATACGAACGATCACTCATGCTCTGTGAACCGATCCTCGTATCGGATCAAAGCATCTCTCACCGGGTCTCTGATATGGAGGGAGCTGCTTCCCGAAAGATGTACGATCACTTATGCACCAGTTTGCATCTCATGGACTTCATGGAGAAATCATCGACCAAGTAGATCGAGTCAATAGTGAGCAGGCAGTATATTTTGTATCGAAAATCCTCGCATACTATCATGATAATCTCGATGGGAAAACTTTTGCCCTCTCGGGTCTCGCATTCAAGCCAGATACTGATGATCTCAGAGAATCAAAGGGTATCGAAGTCATCAGTCTCCTCCTTTCCCATGGAGCAAATATCCGAGTACATGACTATACAGAAAAAGCAAGAGTAAATTTTATGAGACATTCACTTGCCTCGAAAGTAACTGTCTGTGAAAACTTTGAAGATCTTTTTCTATGAGCAGACTGTCTTATCGTTACTCTTGAAGATACTCGTATACAAAAAGAAGATTTCTCTCGTCTCACTCTCAGAGATAAAACCATCTTCGATGGTCGAAATATTCTCCCAAAAGAAGCACTCATGTCTCTCGGATATTCTTACTTTGGTATCGGTTGCTAATCTCTTCCTATGAAAATTCTCCTCACATGAACCAGTGGTTTTATCTGATACCACACAGCAAAACATCTCCTCGAGCGTGGTGATACTGTCATCGGTTTGGATAACGAAAACCCTTACTACGATGTCTCGATAAAGGAATATCGTCGACATAATCTAGAAAAATACCCAAATTTTCGATTTTATAAAGTTGCCCTCGAAGATCGAGAGGCTATGGAGAAGGTATTTTCGACAGAAAAACCAGATCGGGTATGTAATCTCGCAGCACAGGCAGGCGTACGATACTCTCTCAAAAATCCACGAGCCTATGTCGATTCGAACCTCATAGGATTCTTCAATATCATCGATCTCTCCAAAGAATACCAAGTGCAAAATTTTGTCTATGCGTCGAGTTCGAGTGTCTATGGAACGAATACAAAGCAACCATTTTCTGTGGATGATAAGACTGATCACCCTATGGCGATGTATGCAGCAACCAAGAAAGCCAATGAGCTCATTGCTCATGCATACTCGCACCCATTTGGACTTCCGACGACAGGACTCCGTTTTTTTACTGTCTATGGACCATTTGGCCGACCGGATATGATGATGCTGATCTTTGCTGATAAGATCATGAAGTGAGAACCTATAGATGTTTTTAATTATGGAAAAATGAAGCGAGATTTTACGTACATTGATGATATTGTCGATGGTGTTGTGAGATCTATAGATACTATTTCTCCATGCGAAGTTTTCAATCTCTGATCCGATACGCCAGTCGAACTCGAGAGTGTGATAACTCGTATAGAGAATGCTCTCGGAAAAAAAGCGATCAAAAACTACCTCCCTATCCAAACAGGAGACGTGCCAGCAACCTGGGCTGATATCGATCATACTCGGGATGTTCTCTCATGGACTCCACAAACTTCGATCGATGAATGAGTAGAAAAAACGATACAGTGGTTCCTTTCTTATACACAAAATCATACTCTCAAAATATAATATGCCACGCACACTTGCCATCGTCGGACTTGGTTATGTCTGACTTCCTCTCGCTTACCACTTTGCTCGTGCTGGTCACGATGTGATCGGTTTCGAAATCTCACAAAAAAAACTTTCCGAGCTCCGTGCTGGGATCGATGTGACCCATGAAGTCGGTGAAAAAATCAAGGAAGTGAACATCCTCTACACGGATAATCCTCTCGATATGAAGCGAGCTGAGGTTATCATTGTAGCAGTACCCACGCCTGTCAACGAAAACAATGATCCTGACTATACTCCACTTATCAAGTCCTCACAAACAATCGGGAGAATCCTCCAAAAATGACAAATCGTCGTCTATGAATCTACGGTTGATCCTGGTGCAACAGAGGAGGTCTGTCTCCCTATCCTCGAAAAAGAAAGTGGACTCAAGCTCGGTACTGATTTTAAACTCGGATACTCACCAGAGCGTATCAACCCAGGTGATAAAGAACACACGGTCGACAAGATCGTAAAAGTTGTCTCAGGGTCTGATGCTCAGGCACTCGAAGTGATAGCAGATGTCTATGGTTCGATCGTGACGGCTGGTATTCACCGTGCATCATCGATCAAGGTCGCAGAAGCAGCAAAAATCATCGAAAATACCCAGCGCGATATCAATATCGCATTTATGAACGAACTCTCCAAAATCTGTGATAAGCTCGGGATCAACACTTATGATGTTCTCGCGGCAGCGGGGACGAAGTGGAATTTTCTCAAGTTTACTCCTGGTCTCGTGGGAGGACACTGTATCTGAGTAGATCCATACTATCTCGCTAAACGTGCTCAGAAGCTCGGTATGCAACCTGAAGTAATCCTCGCAGGTCGTCGTATCAATGATGATATGCCACTCTGGGTAGCAAATCAAGTTGTGAAACTCCTCATCAAGAGTGGGAAAAAAGTCGAGTGAGCCCGTATTCTTATCCTTGGACTCACATTTAAGGAAAATGTTCCAGATTTTCGTAATTCAAAAATTTCTCTTACGATCAAGGAGCTCAAAGATTTTGGTATCGAAATTATCGGATATGATCCATACTATCCATATGCTACTGATTACGATTTTCATGAGCTTCATATGTCTCGTGATGAGGTTATCACTGAACTCGCTGGTCGATATGACGGAGTCATATTTGCACAAAATCATCGCGAATTTGCTGATATTGAACTCGCGAATTTTATCGATGAAACTGGAATTATTTATGATCTCAAGTGACGCTTTCGTGACAAAAACTTTCCTCGCTATAAGAGTCTCTAATTATGTGTGGTATAAATGGATTCATCTCGAAAACACTTTCTTCTGGAGAGATGTTTGAGCGTATCAATAAGATGAATCAGGCTCTTCATCACCGTGGTCCTGATGATACTGGTGCTGATATTTTTTCCCTCAGGGATGGATTTCAGGCAGCACTCGGACAAGCTCGCCTTTCGATCATAGACCTTTCTCCGAGAGGACATCAACCGATGTACTATACTCACGGTCACTGAGCTTCGAACGATCGATTCGAAAAACAGGAACACTACGATCTCGCGATCACATTTAACGGAGAAATATATAACTATCTCGATGTAAAAAAAGAGCTTACTGAAGCAGGCTATGCATTTACTACTGGATCAGATACAGAAGTTATCCTCGCATCATATCACTACTGGTGAGATAAATGTGTCGAAAAGTGGAACGGTATGTGGGCACTCGTTCTCCTCGATATGCGAGATGGGAGTGTCTTTGTATCACGAGATCGTCTCGGGAAAAAGCCGCTTTATTATTACCTCGATGGAGAACGGTTTGTTTTTTCGAGCGAACTCAAGGGAATACTTTCTCATGAAGATCTCACTCTCGCAAAAAAAGAAAATATTAATCCAGAGGCAATTGATTTTTTCTTCACGACGGGATACATACCAGCGCCCCATACGATCTATAAAAATGTAAAAAAACTTGAAGCATGACACAATATGCTCCTTCAGTTTATGGATGGTAAGATTGTCATGACTGATAGCATGTATTATGAGATCCCAGATTTCACTCCGAGTGACGACCGCATGAAACTCATAGAAGATGGACGAAATCTTCTCGAAGATGCAGTCAAGATTCGTATGTTTTCCGCCGATGTTCCTGTATGAGCATTTCTCTCATGATGACTCGATAGTTCGACGGTCGTGGCACTCATGACGCATCATGTCGAGAAGGAAAAACTTCATACGTTTTCCATCGGATTCGATGGAAAATATGATGAGACTCCATATGTCGATATCGTGAAAGATGCATTTGGAACACTCCATCATCATGAGTATTTTCGAGAAGGAGATTTCGAGAAAATGATTGATACGATCGCTTACCACTATGATGAGCCTTTCTGAGATTATTCGAGTTTTCCGACCACATTCGTGAGTCGTCTCGCTCGAGAACATGTCACTGTATCTCTCTCCTGAGATGGCGGAGATGAAGTCTTCGGTTGATATATGATGCACCAAATTGCGGCACAGATGGAGATTCTCTACCGCTTACCACTCTTTGTTCGCAAATTCTTTGCAAAAATTATTCCCGCAACGAGCAATAACCTTTCTCTTCTTTCCAAACTGAGAGAAGCATTTCGTGTATCGACATTCCCGAAGGAGGATTTCTATGCTGAGCTCGGTGGATCGACACTCTATCGACCTGAGTCTTACAAGGCGTGGACCAGAGAAAAACTCCGATATCTCCTCGCGAAAAATAGAGGGAATTTCGTAGAGACGATTATCAACTTTGATCTCCTCTACAATACTATCCCAGATAACTTCCTCGTGAAAGTCGATCGGGCAAGTATGAGCCAATCTCTCGAAGTGAGGAGTCCATTTCTCGATTACCGATTTATCAAATATGCTCGGACTATTCCTACTAAGTGGAAAGTGAACACGAGAAAAACGAAGATCCTCATGCGAGATATCATCGCACCACTCGTACCGAGAGCGATCGTATCTCGAGGGAAAAAATGATTTGAACCACCGATTACACAGTGGATCCTCTCTGAAAAATACACAAGCGAACTCAATACTGGACTCGAAGAGCTCTATTCTCTGGGAATCATAAGTACAGAGTGGTATGAATTCTACCGAGATCACGCACTCGTCTCTGATAATCAAGTCTACAATGTATTCAAAATAAAACTTTTTCTCCTGAATAGATGGAAGAAAAGATGGATTTCTTAACCTTACCTCAGATGCCTCTCTACGAAAATATTTACCAAGAACAATTTAGTTTCGGAAAAAACTGGAAAGATTTTCTCGAAAAACTCGATGACGAGAAAATCGACTGTGCAAAAAATCACCTGATCACATTTCTCGGATGAGAAGAAGCCATACGTTGAAAAACGGTGATAGATTTCTGAAGTGGAAGTGGACTCATGTCCCTCTGTTTTGCTCTCCTCTGAGCCCGAGTGATGAGTGTCGATATCGATGACAATAGTCTCGAGTGTACACGATTTCTCCGCCAAAAGTACCAAATCTCTGAAGCGGACTGGAAGATCGAAAAGTGATCAGTACTCGATCATGACTATATCATCTCTCTCGGAAGATATGACATCGTCTATAGCTGGGGAGTGATCCATCACAGTGGTGATATGTGGAGATGATTAGAAAACATTATAAATCTCTGTCACCCAGAAAGTAAGCTCTATATTGCTCTCTACAATACGAATACTCGTATAGTCGAAGGGACGAGTACATTTTGGGAAAAGGCAAAAGCTCTCTACGCTGGCAAAAAATGGATCCGTCCATTTATGAAATGATGGTATACTCTCTATCTCATAGCTGGACTTGGAGCAAGTGGTAAAAATCCGTATACCTATATCAGAGACTATAGAAAACATGCGCTTCGTGGGATGGATTTCTTTGTCGACGTCGAGGATTGGCTCGGAGGTTATCCCTACGAGCACGCTTCATATAAACAAATACGAGAGTACTATACGAGTCAGGGCTATACTTTTGAAAAGGGTATAGAGGTACGAAGTATTGGGTGCAATGAGTTTTTATTTACAAAGAACTAATCATGAAAGAACTTTCAGAAAAATCATATTGGGATGGTGTTCATAGGGATAAAAGTATCATTATTAAAAGTCTTATCAAGATGCCATTTATTGATTGGTTTCTCGTAGGATTTCATAATTGGCAGTTCTATAGATATGTCAGAAAATACTTGAAAAAAGGGTATAAAAATATTTTCGAAGTTGGGTGTGCTCCGGGAAACTACCTCCTCCAGTTTGCCTCTCGTTTTGATCTCGATCCTGCAGGGATTGAGTATAGTGGAGATGGAGTCGAGGCGACCAAAAAGAATTTTGCCTGAACAGGTGTGACACCAGAGATTATTTTTGGCGATTTTTTTGATGACAAAGTCCTCTCGTCAAAGAAAGAATCGTATGATATTGTTTATTCTGTCGGTTTTATCGAGCACTTTGATAATACAAGCGATGTGATCTCTCGACATTTTTCTCTCCTAAAATCAGGATGACTTCTCGTGATTACGATACCCAATCTCTCAAGATGGAATAAATACTTCGTCACACAGGATATCATTGATATTCATAATACCTCGATCATGAATATCGAAAAACTCCGTGAACTTTTTGCTCCATTTGGAAAAACTCTTGAAATCCGTCCGATCGGTGGACTTGCGAACGCATGAGCCTTTGCTTACAAAAACCCAATTCTTGAAAAACTTCGTATGATGGCATTTGGATTTCAGCGACTTATCTTGGATCCTATTTTTATCATCTGTGCTAAACTCGGGATAGATTTTTCTAACCGATATACTTCCCCGACACTCATGGTCATCACCAGAAAGTCTTAGATATAGAGTCTATAAAGACTGAGAATAAAACGAGTTGATATATATGAACATCCGAGAATAAGAAAATGTAAGAATCCCCAATGTTTTTTGAGACTCTTTTTTATGAGATTTCTTCATTTTTTGATATCTCAGGAGAGAATATAGTTGATCCCAGCACGAAAAAAAAGATCAGCATAGCTCGCATGATATCCGCGTTTCTCGAGATCATCTCCTATAGTCTCGATAACACGCTCATTTCCGATGGCATTTTTTCTGAAGCGATCAGGCGAGATCGTCTTGGTGATACGACTTGCTTCAGTATGTTCAGTTCTATAGAGCCGTCCGACATAATCATAGAGCCGTATCATATATCAGTGTTTCTCAAAATATTGCCACATTTTCGACCACATGACGGTCTCTGTGATGATATCTTCTGGGAATCTGAGTTTTGGCTCATCTCGAAAGATGCTTGATCGTACCATGATGCCCATCTCGACATTGATCTCTCACTTGAGGAATTCTTCGTAGGTAAAGTCTCTCTGTTTCTTTCCGAGAAGGATTTTCTTATCGCCGATGATCCCACCATCCTGATCTTCACAGAGGTAGTACCATCACATGACTTGAGGATCTTCGGTCTGGATTTTGCTGAGAAAAAAATCGATGCAATCAGGAAGAAGCTCATCATCACTATCGACGAGTACTATATAGTCACTCTCAGAACTCATAATTTCAAGTCATCTATTTCTCGCGCTTCATACTCATGAGTTTTTTTGTGAGATGAGCTTGATGCGAGGATTTTTTGATGCGATTTCCCTGAGGACTTCACTGGTCCCATCTGTTGATCCATCATCGATCACGATGAGTTCCCAGTCGTAGTGTTCCTGTCACTTTTGATTCTCCACAGAGGCGATCGCTTTTTGGACGAGGGTTTTTCTATTGTATGTCGGGAGGATAAATGTGATGAACATAGATTATTTTGTTCCCCAACTTGCGACCTCTTTCCAGAGAAATGGTTTCAAAAAGAAAAATGGAAATCTGAGGAGTGCCTGCCATTTCTGAGGGAGCCATGAAAGTGCTGGATAAGTCCAGTCGACATCTCGGAAATCAAAATCACGAAGAAGCCCAGGGAGACTCCCGTGGTTATACGGTCGAACATGGGTCCATTCTGCATAAAAAAATGGATGATAGTCTGTTGGAGTCATCAGGATAATCACACCACCATCTTTCATAACACGTCGACACTCGTTCATGAGGGCGATGAGTTCAGCTTTTTCGAAATGCTCTACGACATGGCTAATAAAGACAAGATCAACACTCATATCAGGGAGGGGAAGTGGCTCTGTATCGAGATTGACCAGATGTGCCGTATGCCCCATCTTCTCTATCACATCTATATCTGACTGACTGTAGGATATCCCAGTATAGGATGCATCACTATCGATATAGTGCGTGAACCATCCACTTGCACATCCGATATCGAGAACGTGTTTTTTCCCAGTCACAAGTGATTGTATTTTCGAGGAAAGCTTAGGGATATTTTTGAGACTCGCGCGTGTTTGACCGCTGTATTCGAACATAGATTTTAGTGACTTATATGATAAATTTTTCCCACCAAATACACATGATGAGGATGTTTATGAGCGTATTTGTATCTTTTTTTTCGTTTCATGCAAGCATTTCTTGCACTTTCTCTGTCTCATAGATCGGAATCTGTGGAAGGATATGTTCGAAGTAGTAGTCAAATTCTGTCTTATATTTCACTACAAAATCATCATAACGTATCCCATATCCGAATCCCATCTTTTTTCGATATACGAGGGAAGTAGGGAGGTATTTTTCGAGAACTTTTTTGAGGACATATTTATTTTCGCGTTTTGAGAAATAGGATCTGACTTTATATTTTGTATCGAGATTGGTAGAAAATGAGAGGATTTCCTTCGAGAGAAAAGGTGTACGTACCTCCATCCCAGTCATACTCCCTGCGATATCTCAGACGAGAGTGATCGAGTGTTCATTTTCTACACGCAGGCCGAGCCATGAAAATATCTCGAGCAGACTTTTTCTCGGGAGTTCCAGAGCATATTCTCTGAGGATATCTGTATAGTGAAATACTCGATACTCCTCTTTGAGATAGGGAGTCTCCCGAAGGATTTTCTCATAGAGAGATACTTTCGTGTTTTCTCCTCTTTGAGAGAGAAATGAGATCTTCGGAAATAGGCGAAATATCCACGAAAGCCGAAGTATATCTGTGATCGATTTCACACGAGAGAGAAATGAGAGAGTATTCATCCCGTCGTATCCATAGAATAACTCATCTGCTCCATTGCCTCCCACGACGACCTTGATCCCATCCTGTCTCATACGTGTGAGAAGGATATCGGTATAGATGATCTGAAAAAGGTTGATCGGTTCCCCGTAGTGATGAATATTTTTCTTTATAATATCGATAAGATTTACATTCTCCATATACTCTTTATAGTATATCGTTGTATTTTTGAGTCCGAGGTGCTCTGCGATGTCCTTGGCTCGGATTATTTCTTCATCATGCTCATCCCATCAGAGAGAATACGTCATAATTTCACGATCCTGCATGAGAGAGGCGATGAGAGATGAGTCTACGCCTCATGAGAGCAGCACGCCCACAGGAACTTCTGCATAACATGCCTGAGCAACTGATTCTCTCATGAGTTTGTCGCAGAGTTCGACAGGATCTCCGGCTACTGGTTGCCTTTCGAGTATAAAATATTTTTCCTTCTCGATCTCTCCTGTTTCGAGAGAATACGTAAGCGAATATCCGGGTTCGAGTTTGTATATATCTTCAAACGGAGTGAGAGGAGAGGGGATATGTCGAAAGTTATATACCCCAAACTGTGAGAGAGCGGAGAGCGCTGGTTTCGGGGATGTATCCAAGAGTGCGAGCATGCTTCGCATCTCAGAGCCGAAAATTATTCCATCTTTTGTAACACTATAGAGTAAGGGTTTTTCTCCGATACGGTCACGAGAAAAAAAGAGAAGATTCCTTTTTTTGTCATAGATGACAAAAGCCCACATTCCATCGAGTTCGACAGTACAGTCTTTGCCCCATGCTTCATAGGATTTTATGAGGACTTCCGTATCTGATGTCGTGCGAAATGTGTATCCGAGCGCGATAAGTTTTTCTCGAACACTTTTATAGTTATAGATTTCACCATTGAAAACGATAGTATAGTCACCACTTTGAAATGGCTGATTGGCGTCGCTTGAGGTATCGATGATAGAGAGTCGCCTGTGTCCGAAATTGAGCTTTCATTCATTCCAGATCGCTCATGCATCAGGCCCACGCGAAGTCATGAGATCGAGAGCCGTTTGAAATCTTTCGCGAGATGTCGAGGATCCTACTGATCAGAGTATGCCACACATAGATTATGAAAAAAGTGAGAGAAAACGGGTTTTCCAGATTTCCGGAGCAAAGCTCTTGTTATAAATCTTTTCTGATCCTTGTTTCCATTCGTTATATTTGTCGAGAGATTCTTCGAGTGCATCTTCGAGCTCATCGACGAGCCTAGAGTTTACTGAATTTTCGGTGATATGAAATTTTTCATAAAAATCGAGTGCCGTCATCCTCGTGACATTTACGATTTTTTTTCATGCGATATCTTCTTTTGCCATGAGAGGATGTGCGATGAGTCGGCCATTTTCTCCATCATGACAGATCTCAGAGAGCGCAAATGTATCCGTCGTGATGATACCAAGTCATGCAGAAAGTGCCTCAAGTGCGACCATGCCGAGTGATTCGTAGAGCGTCGGAAAGACAAATACATCATAGTTCGGGAGGAGTTCGGAGAGGATTTTCTTCCTATCGAGTGGGCCATGAAAGACAATTCTCGTATCATCTTTGAGTTCTGATCGGAGTAGGTGGTCTCACCATCCGATAATGTGGAGTTCGATATTTTCTGCCTCCAGTTTGCGGAATGCCTCAATCGTTTCTCTGCCTCACTTTCCCTGGTTACGGAGCCCTATCCAGACATAACGGATTTTATCATCTGCTTTTTCTTTTCTTTTGATTTTTTCTGTGTATGGAGGGAGAACTATAGTCTTATTTCGGAATTTTTCTCCGAAAATCGAAAGAAAAACACTCTGACATGCCTCAGAAATACAGACAATCTTATGACAGTTATTCCGTGAAAGGAGCCATGAGATGATCGGTCGATAGATCTTTAGTGCAAAGTTATTATAAAGAGTGAGGATGCTCGGATTATCGAGTTCGATGATATAGGGGATATTGGTTCCAAAAGGTATATCTCCCCAAGTATAGATAAAGTCGATACCCTTCTCAGATGGAACCATGTGTCTCAGGTTAATGATCGGCATCCACTTAATAATCTTGGTGATAGTTTTCGACAGGAGTGTATTTGTCTTTTTTTCGAGAGTGAGGTTATGGGAAGTTTCTCTGTTCTCTGATAAGCATGAAAAACCCTCCACGAGAGTTTTTCACACACTATAGGTGTCGCGCTGTCGTTCTCGGTGACTTGGTTTTTGATGAAAATATACTCGAGACATTATTTCTTCGATATAAGAGTATTTCCTAGGAGGATATGTTTGAGTCCTGAATTTTCGAGAGTAAAAAGTGCTTGATCAACTCCTCCCACGAGAGGATATCCATGGATATTTAGACTCGTATTCATGACACCTCCCATACCAGTGAGATTTTCGAATTCCCTGAGTGTTTCATGCATCCATGGGTTGGATGTCTCATCGACAAGCTGGGGTCTGAGGGTTTTATCTTTTTGGTGCATAGCAGCACGGAGATCTTGTTGTCCGAGAGGTGTGCTTTGAAATGTCGTGATCATATAGTACGATGTTTCATCGACTTTTGTTTCGAGTTCTTTCCATGAGACCAGGTATTTCTCAGCGAAACTGCGAAGTATGGTCGGTGCAAATGGCATCCAGAAATCTCGCATCTTGATCATATCATTGACCGTATGAAAACTTCTGAGATCAGAAGCATTCGAAAGTATTGCCCGATTACAGAGAGACCTCGCTCACCACTCTCCCTGTCCACGGGCGACACCGACGATCTCGAATTTCGAGAGGAGTTCTGCGACTTTTTTACTGCTTGCTTCATCATTTCCGAGATCTTCGATCGTATATTTCCCTGTCTTGGTATTTTCTTCTTTGAGTTTGTCGATATCTGACTTTTCTATATCGACAGAGAGATACATCGTTTTCATAGCTTCTGCTTCGTCCATTTTTCCATGATCGATAAGACCTTGCATGATGGCACCTGTGACGAGTGACTCATCTCCACATGATGGCATAAAGAGAGCTTTTTCGATCTCGGGCATTTCCTGGATTTTCTGATTGAGTTTTACATTCATAAATACCCCACCGCTACACGCGATACGATGAACTCCTGTTTTTTCCATCGCATTTCGTATCCACTCTGTAACACGAGTTTCTGTGAGGTGTTGGAGAGCTCAGGCGATATTATCAAATCGGTATCCATAGAGTTTGTCATGAAGGTGTATATAGGCGCGATTCATCGGAATACGAGATTTCCACTCGAGTCCATCGATTGTGATGAGATCTTTGTAGACGGTATCGTAGACTCACTTGAAGTATTTCTCACTTGTATAGGCTGCGAGTCACATCACTTTGTATTCGTGTTCGAGTGGTCGCATACCAAATCCATCCGTCGAAATCGACCAGAGGTATCCGATCGAGTGCCAGTAGCGAGTGGTAGCGAGGGTTTCCAGTTTTCCATCTTTCCAGAGTCGCACCGTCGCACAGTATTTATCTCCACTTCCATCGAGAGTAAAGATGAGATATGGTTCAGGGCGCTTATGGAGTCCATAAAAAATCACTGGAGAGAGTGCATGCCCGACGTGGTGTTCGACGAAGTGGACTTTTGTGCTCGGGATCGTATATCCGAGAGCCTCAGAGAGGAGAGACTCGAGTTTTGGTCTATAACATTTTTGATAATACTTGATCTTGAGATCATTTGCGAGGTTCATGAAGGGTTCTCCGTATTTCGTTAGAAGATACATGAATCGGTCATAGAGGGAAATCCGAAATATCCCAGTACGCTCGGTCTTAGGTTTGTCTACATTTCGTGAGAGGATGCTTGGTGGGATCGTGAGAGATGTAAAATAGACTCCATCGAGTGTCGAGAGGTCTACTCTTTGTCAGATATATTTGATTGCGAGATGAGGAAAGTTCGCAGAGTTTTTTACATTGTTAAATTTCTCTTCATGAAGGAGGTAGAGAAATTTACCGTTTTCGTAGTAGGCAACAGTAGCGTTATGTCCGAGACTGATACTGAGGAATTTCATGGAAAAAAAGTTATCGGAGAAGTTCGGTTTCAAAAAGTTTTGCTACCCTGTCTTGACTGTAGCTATCGAGTCACCTTTGTGACTGCGTCAGTGTATCGATTTTTGTCTCGAGAGCAAGGAAGTCTTCGAGAAATTTCTTCGGTCGCATGAGAAGTCCATTTGGTCCGATCACGGGGGGTGTGATATTTTTTTTGTATTCCCCGTAGATGACCTCGCGTGCTCCTGTCTTGAAATCGGTCGTCACGATCGGGAGTCCGATGGCAACTGCTTCGAGGAGGACATTTGGAAATCACTCAGCCTCAGATGCATAGAGAAATACATCACAGGCTTTGAGATGGGCAAAGACATTTTTTTGTGTCCCGAGGAAAAATACTTCTGTTTCGAGTCCTGTTGATTTCACGAGGTTTTCGAGATGTGTCCTCTCTGGTCCATCACCGATAATATAGTAGAGAAAATCACTTGTTCCTTTTTTCTTTTTTTCTGCGAGCGCTCGGATAATGTCAGCATGATGTTTTTGCCAGACGAGTCGACCGACAGTGATATATTTTTTCTTTTTTTCATCATATCCAGGGAGGATGATATCTTCTTTGAGCGCTGTCTCGATCGCACCGAAGTCGATGGGGTTATGTATGGTAGTCACCTTTCATGTTTGGAGTTTGAGGGTATTCGCGAGGCCTTCACTATTTTCACTACTATTGGTGATGATACGATCCGCTTTCGGATAGAGAAGTTTGATAAGTGCTAGGTATGCGTGACCGATAATACCCTGGAAAAAATCAAGACTGATACGAAATGATATTTTCGCATTTTTCACTGCGAGGATATGGACAAAATTTGATATCTCAAGAAAGCTTATCCCAGAGATAAAACCCTCATTTTTTCGGTATTTTCTAAATTTCCATACAAAGTATGGAATCATGAGAAACATAAGAAAATTATTTTTTATATTCGAGAGAGCATGCCAGCGTACTCACTCGGGTAGATCATAAAAACGAGTATTTTTCAGAGTAATAATTGTGATATCGTGACGTGCTGAGAGTTCTGTTGCTACTCGAGTGATGACTCGCTCAGCTCATCAGGCTTCGAGAGAGTTTACGAGAAAGTAGTATTTATTTCTAGTTGCCATAAAAACGTGAAAAAATAGTTTCATAGTAGGTTTCAATATTTTTTTCCCAGCGAAATTTATCGAGCTCTCATGATCTTTTGGAGAGACCATGTATATCTCATGGGAGAGAAATAGCTCTTTCAAGTCAGTCCGAGAGGGCATCAATATTTCATTTTTCTACGAGGATGAGATCATCTTGTCTAGATATCTCCCGAGTCCCACCGACGTCAGTCGCAACTACGATACACGAGGCAGAGAGTCACTCGAGTACAGTTGTTGGGAGTCACTCTTGGTAACTCGGGTTGACGAGGATATCCCAAGATGGGAGATATTTCATAGCGATTTCTGTCCTTGGCTTTTCTCAGAGAAAGTGTATAAAAGAACGCTCATCGACCGATAGATCTGACTCGAGCCACTCTCTCTGATCGCCCTCACCGATGATGGTGAGTGTTGTATTTGGATATCTCTCGTGTATAGAGCGAAATGCATCTATGAGCAGATTGACTCACTTGAGAGGCACAACACGACCAACGAATCCTATGGAAATCGTAGTGTCATTTTTCTCTTTTCTTTCTCATACATGTACCTCGATACCGCGATAGATGATGGGTATATTTTTCTCATATCACCAGCGTTTTCGTACGAACTCTCTCGATCCCTCACTTACTCATACGACGAGATCTGCGAAGTGAAAAATCATCCGACCAAAAATACTATCATAGATGCGAGCGAGGAAGTTTTTCCATCCTGACTCGAGGAGGACACTATCACTCCCGTGCTCGATATGGATCCAGTTTTTTCTCTTTCTCCTTGCAAACCATCCTCCAAAGACTGATGAGAGAAAAAACCGTGTGCGTGTCACTACGACCATCGTGTCGAGTGAGGCAATTTCGCGCATGATACGTCTATATTTTCTCGTCCAAAATTTTGGTACAGGGAAGTTATGAATGAGGTCGAAAGAGGGGAGAAGATAGGTTATATATCAATCTTTTTTGTATCCTATTTTTTCACCATCACACTCGATCCAGTCGAGAGAACTTGTATAGTCATGACCGAGATCATTTGTTATGTTATAGACATTTCAGTATCATTTTTTGATCCACCAGGTTGCCCACTCTTCGGCATGTGTTTCCAGCCCTCACTTATGCGGGGGGAAGTATGGCAGGAATTGTATGATATCGATTTTTTTCATGTCACTATTCTATCTTGGTCTTGATAAAGTCAACTATTTCTCTCTGGAAACGTTCTTTCGAAAATTTCTCTGTATGTTTTTGTATCGTTTCTCGATCAAAATCCATCTGCTCAAATCTTTCTATTGCTTCATTCAGTACTTCACTCGTCTGTGGTGAGAAAAATACTCCTGTCTCTCCATCGACGACACTTTCCGTCGCACCTCATTTCCCATAGGCGATTACGGGCGTTCCACACATCATCGCCTCGACAGGGACGAGTCCGAAATCTTCCTCCGGAGGGAAGAGAAAGGCTTTTGCATGAGTCATGAGCTCCTTCTTCTCTTCATCAGAGATGCGAAATCTCCACTCGATATTTGGTTTTGACTTTGCTCTGAGTTCACGAAATAGGGGAGTGTCTGTCGCGGTTGCGAGGATGAGTTTCTTTCCATTTGCATTGAACGCATCGACGAGGATATCAAATCGCTTATACGGGATACAACGCCCAAGTCAGAGATAATAACTATGAGACGTAGCTGTTTCTCTATTTTTCACTTTTCACTTTTCACTTTTCACTGTCGAGCTTTGCTCGACTCATGGATAGATCACCGTACTTTCTCTCCCATAGTATTTCTTTATACGTTCGGCGGTTGTCTCTGAGTTCGCGATGAAGTGATCGACTTTTTTCGCGGCTTCGAGATCCACTCTTTGCATCCATCACTTCACGAGGCGAAATACCCACTTCACTATCGGGTTCAGCATCCCGAACTCCATCATATCTTCGTACTCCTTCGCATGGCTCCAGTAGTATCGAGTTGGTGTGTGACAGTAGACGATGATTTTGGGGGTACTTTTGCGAAATTGTGAAAGGGAAGTAGTTTGATCGCCAGAAATGAGCGCATCGATATCTCATGCGGGGATCATGTAGGTGAGTCACTTTTGGTATTTTTTCCTCCACTTTCCTAATGCAACCTGCTTCGACTCTGCACTACTCGAACAGATCACGAGATCGTATCCTGAGAGATCCAAGCTTCGAAATGCCCATGGACGGAGGAGTCCTGCGAGTTTGTGCCTGCGGTTAAAAAATGGAATTTTCTGTAACCAACTCATATATACTCTTCGTCGCTCAAGCATCGGGTGATCCATGTAGCACACACTCGTATAGATATCCGCCTCGGGATACATCTCGAGGAGGTGAGAGATAACGAGCTCAGCTCATCAGAAGTCGATGAGCCAGTCGGCGATGATGGCGATGTTATTAGTTTCTGACTTCATTGTTCTTATAGATTATTTTCCCTTCTTTGAGGAGATTTTTCGTAATGCTTACATTCCATCATCTCATCGTACTATGCCATTTTTTGAAACGCAGAAATGTTTCCCAGTCTATTTCGATGATTTGATCCAAAATGAAATTGTCTCAAAATATGACAATTACCACATACTCACAAATTTGTTTCTCAGGCCAGGTAGTATCAGGATCATTGAGTCCATAAAACACTCATGTGACTCTTCATGATATGGACTTTATACTATAGCGTTCTCATTTTCTACTGATTGCATCTACATTCTGGGTTCATGCGGGGGCAAGTTGGAGATTTGGCAATCAGGGAATGGTATTATAATATTCCACCGTAAGGTATTCCCCGAGATCGCCGAGTAAGTTTTTTGTCCTGACTATTCATCGTCTCTTGAGTTCTTTGATAATTTTTCCATAGAGTTGGATGATTTCGTTATTTGAAAAGTTTTGGAGTTCCATATATCGAAATTCTACCATTTTCATCTCATTTTTCAATAAAAAACTCTCTTAATGAGAGTTGTTATGTCCGTGAGGATGAGTCGATCCTATGAGATAGGCTTCTGCTTTTACATGAGCAGTAATGTTTTCTGTATCAACCTTAGCAGCTTTTTCTGCTTCACTTTTGGCTACTTCCGTATCTGTTGGAGCATTAGTAAGTCCTGACATATGTGATATAGGATAAGAAATAAGACTAACACTATATAGAGATTTTTTGTAAAATGCAAGAGAAAATTCACTTTCTTTTCCTTCTAGTGTCGATATAATCGTTTCCATGATAGGAAACAATAAAAAAATCGCCATACTTCACGATGCCTTTCTCTACCGCGGAGGAGGGGAGCGACTCGTGACACTCATGGCAGAGGCACTCGGAGCGGACCTCGTCTCAGGATTTTTCTCAGGGGGGAGTTTCGATCCGAGAGAACTCGGGTTCACTGGTCGTATGATCCCGCTCGGAGCACCAGTTTTTACCAAGTGAGTGAGACATGAGGTCCTCAGATGGAGATTTCGACACTCTACACACTTTCTCGCTCAGTATGATAGCGTGATATTTTCTGGAAATTGTCTCGATGCGGTCGAGAAGCTCCCGAAAGATATAAAAAAAATATACTACTGCCATACGCCACCGAGGTATATATTTGATCTGAGGAGTGAATATCTCAAAAAAATCCCAAAATTTCTCCATCCTCTCGCCAATATCATACTCGATCGTCAGGCAGAGAGATACAAAAAACTCCTTGCTCAGATGGATGTGATCATTACCAATTCAAAAACTGTAGAAAAAAGACTCGCTCACTTTACTGGATATGAGAGCGAAGTGATCTATCCTCCGACAGATACGAGTCGATTTGCTCCGCATAGTCTTGCTAGTAAAAATCCTAAAAATTATTTCCTCTCTTTCGCTCGTCTCTCGCCCCCGAAGCGTGTCGATCTCATCGTCGATGCCTTCATAGGTATGCCAGAGCAAAATCTCATCTTCACCTACGGTCAAAACGATCCTCTTCGAGAACAGATTATCGCGAAAGTTCGCAACTATAAAAATATAACAGCTATCGAGTCTCCGACTGATGACGAACTCATTTCTCTCATAGAGTGAGCCCGAGCCACTATCTATATACCAGTCGAGGAGGATTTCGGTATGTCGCCAGTTGAGAGTATGGCATGTGGGACGCCTGTGATCGGAGCTGATGAGTGAGGACTCCGTGAGACGATCATCGACGGGGAGACAGGATTTCTCATCGAGACGAGCGTCGAAAATATCGAAAAAGCAGTACAAAAAATGACTCCAGAAGTTTCGGAGTTATTTTGAGAGAGGTGTCAGTCGAGAGCAAGAGACTTTTCTCTCGAGAAATTCGTCGAGAAACTCCAGAAAGTCATCTAGGCAAGAATGAGAGAGATATTCCATCCAGTACTCACTGTGTAAGTGAGTACTCTTTTTTCGCCCTCGCCAGTTACTCATACAGGATCAAGATAGAGAGGATTCATAATGCCCAAGAGATCTTTGGCATAGTTGAGGTCTCTCGGGTATCACGCACGATAACTGAGAGATATTGTTTTCTTTTCAAGATCGATTTTTTGATCAAATCATACATCCCAATCCAAGATCAGGTGAAAATCTCGTGGTTTTCTTACGCCTCTGTTTTTTTGTCTTTCTTCTTGAGGTATTGTTTTCATTTTTCATTCGAGAATTTCACGAAATTCTTTTTTTGCTTGCGCGATATTTTTAAGATGATCTTGCAATTTCTCTGTAGATTCAAAGACTGGTTTGTTATTTTTTGTATCAGAATTTTTAGCTTCTCGAGATTCACCTATGTTCACTCCGACTGGAAGGTGAAATACATGAGTCCAACCGGAACTTTCTCGTGTCAGAGTAAAATGAGTTCACGTATCTAGGCTATATCATTCTTTTTTTAGGGTTTCTATATTTGTATCAGTGAGAAGTGTCGACCAAAAATCTGTCAGTAAATTTCTTTGAAGTCATCTCTTCTGATATGAATGATCTACAATCTTGTTTCTAATATTTCTCCTAGAAGTGATAGTATGTATAATTTGGCCCTGTACTCAGGCAATGTTTGAGAGTGTTGATATAAAGTGTTCCTTTCAGTCATTTTCAACTCACATCGATTCCTGTGTGTGTTGTTTTCTTCTAGGTAGTCTTGCAATAGAAGGCATGAGTCGAGCGGTTTCACTTGGTTTAGAGGTTGTACCTTCTCATCGTAGTGCTATAATAATACCAAATATGCTCGCATCAGTTATACCGAGCACACTTACATACTCTGCCATACTTTCTGGGAGTCGGACCCCGAGTTTTTTATTTGAGAGCCTCTTCGCGAGATTTCGAAGTTTTATATCCAGCTCATCCTCACCTCAAAGTGGAGAAAGATGCTTAGCATATCTCGTTTGACTCCCTTCCATCTCTAGAAAAAAAGCAACGAGTTGTTTTCTAGTCGGAAGTGAAAAATTCATGAGATTCTCTACTTGACCAGCAGGATTTGTACTTAAACTTCCACGAATTATGGTTTGTGGAGACTGTCCTCATGAAGGAAGAGACAGTTTTTCAGATCAAGACATGGTGATAATTAATTACTAAGGCGGAGTTCGACAGTCCAATCATTTTGTGCAGGGTAACGTATCACTCTCTTATCTCCCCGCTCTGAGTTCACTTCGCATCCTCGAAATGCAGATGCATCAAGAGTTTGGAGAACCTCTTTTGCTATATTGAGATCTGCTGAGTGTCCACGATTATAGTGTATGACGAGCACCTTTTTATTTATATCGACATCTGTCGTGAATCATTCCTCGAAGTTTATCCGTAGGCAATCTCTTTTTATGTTAGCAATATTATTTTGTAGAAGCCGAGTGTAGTAGATTCATAGGGCATTATTGATGATATCTGAGAACTCTCTTCGTGCTCGAATAGATTCATTATACGCCCTATTGCTATTGTCTGCATGAGGCCGAGTAGGATCTCCAGGCTTATACGATCATCTTTGAGGGGGAGTACTTATCTGTGGTATGAGAAGGCCATAACTCCATCCGCCTGTACTGATCATGAGAAATTTATATTTTTCATGGTAGATATATCATTTTAGTTTGAGTACGCCTATGTTACCTGGAGTGAGTACTTTTCTCCAGATTTCTTGTATATCTTTGGAGTTTGCTTCCTGTGATGAATAGGCGAGTGCTATTTTACGTTCACTCCCATCTATCTCATAAGTAGCATCTTCGAGCATCGTCGATGTATCGATACCTGAGAGCAATCCTATATCTCTTCGAAACAATGTTTTTGCTGTGGCGATGCGAGCTTTTTTATCGGATTCTGTGAGTTTCATCCCTACGAGAATATCTCCTACTACATGTGATGCTCATGATTGGAGAGCAGACGTTTTTTTTGCTGTTGGTTTTTTTGGGATTTTTCTTCAGGCAATAGTCTCGATAATATCTTTGAGAGTAGCACTTCCATTAGTTTTCTGTGGAAACAAGATCATCGAGTAACTTTCGAGTGTAGAAGGCAAGAAAAATCATCTTTCTTCCGATGCTTCGTATCATTCATTCAATCTTCTACTTACATTTTGAAGTGCCGTTACGTCTGATTCTTCATCCAGAATTGGAGCGAGAAATGCCTGCCATGTAGGAAGGGTGCCCCCATTTTTTGTGACATCTCGACGAAAAAATGCAATGATTGCTTCGCGTGTTCCTATAGGTAATCTGAGTTCAGCTTTTTCACCACCCATCTTTTGACATATCTTGGTGATCCCTGGAGGAAGATTGGGTTTTGTTTCTCTGTAATCCTCTCCTCATGGTATATTCCCCCCTTTTTTGAATATCCGCGATGAACCAGCGTAATTTTTCGTACTCGATTCTTTGCGAAGCTTTTTTTTATACCCGAGCTGTCAGAGCATATTTTTGAGAGAGGTTGTCGAGAAGACGGGTTTTAGTGTCCACAAGTTTTTCTGTAGAAAATATCAGTGAGTCACGGCACGAGTTCTTCCATTCACCTCTATTCCATTCCATTCTTTTGCCCAATTCAAAAGATCTTTCTGATCGTCGTACGTACCGTCGGGCATTTTTTCTCTGAGAAACTCTTGTGTAGGTCCAGATTTCCAATCAAGGAGGGTCGCATTTTTTGGCGAGGTTTTTTCCACAGTTCTATCGGGTGCTTTTATATCAAGCAGTACTTTCGCAAGCTGATGCATCCCTGTTACTGTATCAGGATGAGCTTTTTCCATACGAGAATGTATTGCTGCCTTTATCCTTCATAAGAGATCGCTAGCTTCTCATGACTGGACTATTTGCACAGCAGCTCTTATGAGAGCATTTTCTATTCGAACTGTCGGCATAAAATTTGCGTAAATTATAATGCATTTCATAATATTCTTTTATACATAAAGTCAAATAAAAATCCAATATACGGAACTCAAAAATCTAGCCCCATACTTGCACTCTAGAGCGAGTTCGCTATACTTGGAGACATGAAAGTTTTTCTTATCTTCAGTGGGCTCTGTCTCGTATTGGTTGGTGGTTTATTTGCTCTCTCTTTTTCTATGGGAAAAATATCACTCTTTTCACCTGTCGATGGACAAGTGTTCCTCGAGAACAAACCAATAACAGGACTTACGGTCACTCGTACTTCACACTCACACTGGTATGATGGCACTGATGGTGCAACCAGTACAAAAGAGTGAACTCCACGATTTTTCACAGAGACGACTACGACAGATGCAGATGGGAAATTTCACTTCGATGAGAGGACGCCATCACTTGGCATGTCACGACTTTTCGGGTGGCTTCCACATGAGCCATTTATCGACCAATCCATCACTCTTCGTCATGATGGAAATGAGTATATTCTTTTTCGAGGGACAAAAAGAAACTACGATACGAATGGAGAACTTCAGATCTGGAAATATGTGGATCAAAATGGAAAAATCCAAGATAAAAGTCCTCACAAACCACCATATTCCATAGATAACCCAGATCCAAACTTTGATACGAGTCTTTCACTAAAAGCATTTTCTCGTCCTATCTCTCTCGAGTGTGAACTCAGTGATACGACAGAAAAAGCATACAATAAAGAATGAAATGAGCTCCCAGTCGGTGATTATTTCCATGGAATTTGTACTGCTAAATAAGATTTATGTCTACTCTTGCTATCACATCAGGATATTTTAACCCCATCCACCCAGGACACATAGAGTGTTTCGAGCTTTCTCGCTCTGAGGTAGGTGCCGATGAGGTCTGGGTAATCGTCAATAATGACAAACAAGCGGAACTCAAACGATGAGTAAAAAGTTTTCAAGATGAAAAATTTCGCATGGATATCGTCTCGAAAGTGAAGGGAGTGGATCGCGTCTTTCTCTCGATCGATGAAGATGGGAGTGTGTGTCGATCACTCGAGTTCGTCATCGCGACCGCGAAATCCACAGGAAAATATGACAAGATCATCTTCACGAAGTGAGGAGACCGATTTGCTCGTGAGATCCCAGAGGCCCAGATCCTCTCTGCACACTGAGTCGAGATCCGTGATGGACTCGGGGCGAAGACACATAACTCCTCTGACTTCGTCAAAAAAGTTCAAGACAAAGCCGATGAGAAATCCCTCGATACCAAGCTCGCTGAGCTTCCCAAAAAACTTACTGAAGGGCGCTATCTCGAGGTCGGGAACCGTCCATGGGGTGTCTACTATGTCCTCGAAGATAATCCTCTCTATAAAGTGAAAAAAATCATCGTGAACCCAGGACAGCGCCTCTCTCTCCAGTCGCATGAGCGTCGGAGTGAGCACTGGACAGTCATCTCAGGCATCGCGACAGTCGATATCCGTGATCCGAAATTCGCAACCATCGAGCAAATCCGTGTCCTCGAGCAAAATGAGTCATGTCATATTCCAAAATGACACCTCCATCGTCTCGGAAATACAGGAACCGAGCCTCTCGTGGTCGTCGAGGTTCAGTGTGGTGACTATACTGGAGAAGATGATATCAGGCGGTATGAGGATGATTTTGGACGGAAATAAATATGCACTTTCTCTCCCTCGACATCTACGCTGGCACCTATAGAGATTTCCTCGAGAAGATCAGAAATCCTGAGAAAAAAACTCTCGTCTTCACACCCAATCCCGAGATCCTCCTGAGAGCGAGTACAGATCGAGAATTTCTCCAGATACTCGAGCAAGCAGACTCTCTCACTCCTGATGGAAACGGTCTCTATGTGGCGAGTCTTATGGGAGAGGGAAGTGGCTATGTAGAGGCACTTTTTCAGACATTTTTTCAGAGAAAAAAACAGAGCAAAAAATACGGAGAACTCATCACGTGAAGCAATCTGACCAGAGATCTCGTAGAGTATGCCATAGCAGAGCAAAAAACAGTCCTCATGATCGATAACTACCGTATCACGACGCCGAAAAATGAATTCGAAAAAAAGAAGATGGAAGTGCAGTCAGAGCTTTCTGCCCTCTTCCGAGAAAAATATCCAAAACTACAGATCGAGATCGTATTCGACGGAGAAAAAACTCCTTCAGACCTCGCAGAACTCATCCAGGCACGAGGTATCACGTATGTATTTTCGTGCATCGGGATGAAGACACAGGAGCGTAGGCTTATCGAGATTTTCTCCTATTTGCCCACTGAACAACAGGTAGTCGGGCTCGGAGTAGGATCATCGCTTGACTACCTCCTCGGACTCCAGAGCCGAGCTCCGAAACTGATGCAAAAACTGGGTCTCGAGTGGCTCTATCGTCTCATGCTAGCACCTCGCGCACGATGGCATCGTATCGTCGATGCGGTATGGAGATTTCCGATGATGATACATAAAAAATCCGAAAAATCCTCTGGCATTTTTTCCGATTTTCGGTAGTATGAGAGTACACTATCATTCACTTTTATTCTATGCAATACGACGTACATCCATTTCTCTCATCACATCCAGAACTCCAAGACGCCATCCATGCACTGAGGAAATCTAACCATCACTTCGCGAAGCTCCTCCACGCGTATGAGGGTATCTCAAACGAGATCGGTCGTGCCGAGTCCAATGTTCCTGGGTACAATATGGAGGACCTCGCTCTCGAGCAACTCAAAAAAGAACGTCTCGTCATGAAAGATGAGATGATCGGCATGCTCAGAGATGCAGGAGCTCAGATCTAAATCTTATAAATCCCCAAGTACGGGGATTTTCTCTTTTTTTCTATGCTTTCCCCACGTCGAAAAACTCATACCGTCATGGTCGGCGGTATCCCGATCGGATCAGAACATCCTGTCGTGATCCAGTCGATGACCAATACTCCGACTCGCGATATCGATGCGACTGTCGCGCAGATCATCGAGCTCACCGATGCGGGCTCTGAGCTCGTACGCATCACGATCAATGATGATGCTGCAGCCCTCGCAGTTCCAGAGATCGCCAGAAAACTCCGCGAGAAGTGATATGCCACTCCGATCGTCGGGGATTTTCACTACAACGGTCACATCCTCCTCGAAAAATATCCCGAGATGGCGAAATCCATCGCGAAATACCGAGTCAATCCAGGAAATGTCGGAAAGGGAGATCGTCATGATGATAACTATCGGAAATTTATCGAGTGTGCGATCCGCTATGATCTGCCGGTGCGTATCGGGGTCAATGGATGATCGCTCGATGCTGAGCTCCTCGATGCCAACATGGAGGCCAACGCAAAACTCGAAAATCCGAAATCTGCCGATGATGTCTATATCGATACGATGGTCGAGTCAGGACTCATCTCCGCTCGAAAAGCGATCGAGTGGTGACTTCCTGAGGACAAGATCATCATCTCTGTGAAGATGAGTGATCTCCAGTCGATGATCGCTGCGTATGAGCGTATCGCACCGCACTGTCCCTATCCGCTCCATCTCGGACTCACTGAGGCAGGTGCAGGGACCAAGGGTATCGTCTCATCTGCTGCAGCTCTCTCGATCCTCCTCGAGCAGGGGATAGGAGATACGATCCGTGTATCGCTCACTCCTGAGCCAGGCGCTCCACGCTCTCTCGAGGTCGAGGTTTGTCGAGATATCCTCCAGTCGATGGGATTCAGGTCATTTGAGCCACAGATCGTGAGCTGTCCTGGGTGCGGACGTACGAGCTCAGATAAGTTCCAGATCCTCGCGAAATATGTGAAGGAACGTATCCGAGAAAAAATGCCAGAGTGGAAGAAAAAATATCATCACTTCGAGTCGACACATATCGCTGTCATGGGCTGTATCGTGAATGGTATCTGAGAAGCGAAAAATGCAGACATCGGGATATTTATCCCCGGAGATGCCGAGGCACCACAGCTCCAGATCTATGTCGCATGAGAGCACTATCGATCACTTGAGGGTCGGGATATCATTTCTGTCGGGCGAGAGTTTATGGAGGTGATCGAGGGGTACTTCGATGAGAAGTATAGATAAAATTGCAATAATCTATTTTCTATGTAAAGTAAATACATGGAAACATTTTCTTTTGATAAGCTCACACCATTTCAAAGATTAACAGTATCAACTATCACGCAAGAAACTGGTGATAAAGTAGAGTTGGTTTTTAGAGCAAAATGAGCTAACTCTATAACAGATAGTGACTTGCTTGAGGTAATTAATCAAGAATGAGATAACTTAATTACTACTTGTGCCATCGAGTACTTTTTTTCTAAGTACTTTATTCAAGTATCTATAGAATTTATAGAAACAGGCAAATGAATTATCAAATGGAAAAAACCAAAAAATCCTCCTATTGTTGTGCCAATAGAAATTTTTTGATCCCAGGAAGCAATGGAAAATCGAGCAACATTCCTCAATCTTGAGCGTGAACTGGACTGACAGAATCAAGGTGAAGAGAGTGTATTCTTGCAGTATATATCCCCAGATATTGTGCGTCAACTTAGATTATACGTTGAGAGTTCTATGAATAATAAAAAACAAGGATTCTTAGGAGCTCGATGATACGTCACTTCGTTTATAGATGAAGCTGTACGACAGTCAAAAGTGCCTTCTATATCTGGTGAAATGATGGTAGCTTGATGAGATACTTGAACCGCAAGAACCTTTTTAGATTATTTCCTAGCACAAAAAACATTAACCGATAATGCTTTAAGAAAAACTAATAAAAAAGCTAGATAAGAGCCTACTAAAATCCCTCCGAAATCGGAGGGATTTAATAACACTATAGCAACCTACATACCACCACGCATCATCGTGCCATCTGGCATCATGTGCATCATAGTTCCTGTCTGGGTAGTTGTGCCAGTCGAGGTGTATCCCCATTCTGTCATCCATTTTTTCATCTGTTCGATCTCAGCAGTTTGTGCCTTGATGATGTCTTCACCCATTTTTCTGAGCTCTGGGTGCTTGGCTCCAGAGAGGTACTTTGCCATATCGACTGCACCCTGATGGTGAGGGATCATCCCCTCGAGAAATGCTCGATCGAGAGCGTCGCCTGTCTTTCCAGCAAGCATCTGGCTCATGTCTGCCATACTCATGTTCATCGGGCTCGTCTCTTTCATATCATGATGCATCATCGGCATAGGACGTCTCTCTTTGCTTCCATCTCGATCGTACATCGTGTTCTTGTATCCACCACGTCCATAGTTACCTTCCCAGAGACCTGATTTTTCTACGCCACTGTGCACTCACCAGGCATACGCTCCAGTGATGACGAGTACGGCCATGAGTATACGGAGCCATGACCAACGGTCGAGTCCATACCACGATCGACAAGTACATGGATTACATTTGCAACTACTGCAGACACCTGCCTGATCCTCGGTCTCGGGAGTTTTTTTGGTTACCATATGAAAAAAGATAAAAAATACTCCTCCAGTCTAGCCTGGTAAGAAAAAAATGCAAGAACCTTTTATTTTTTTGTCCTGCTCGCGAGATAGGAGAGCCATACCATAGCCGTGAGGACGCAGACTGCCATCCCGGGTATCGTGACAAATCCAAATGTGAGCACTCCATCATGATCTGTACATGCTGGGAGGAGTCCACCCTGTTCGCATGGGAGATAGACAGGGAGTTTGAGTACCCAGCCGATGAAGTGGTAGTAGTAGTGATATCCTGCGAAGAAGAGTCCTATGAGTGCGAGTATTCCCGTCGTGAGGTGGTTGCCTCGGATTTTTTTCAGGAGAGTCACGATGACGACGATATCGATCGGAAAGATGAATATCCTCTGCCACCAACAGAGGATGCAGACCTGGAGGTCGTAGTAGAGCTGGTAGGTGAGTGCGAAGGTTGTCGAGAGTATTGCGATAGCTCCGATGAGCTTCATGTACGTAAAATAATCTATGTTCGAGAGTTTTTTCCGAATATTCTCTGAAGATACATATGAAAAAAAGGTGATGATCGTCACCGCGAATATCGTGAGTGCCCCAACTGAGAGTATGAGAGAGTAGAGAGTCATTTCCATATATATTTTTATGAAGGATTATTCGTGATCATCCCAGTGTTCGAGCCACTCGGCTATCGGCTCTGCGATAGGGGAGAGCCAACCATAGGTGTTAGTACTACAGCTTGCAGGATCAGCTTTATGATTGTATTCGTCGGCGTCTTTTGGGACGAGAGTATTTGCTTTTGCCTGTATTTCTGCCTCGGTGCCAGTACCGTACCAGATGAGGAGGCGATCCGTACTTTTTACGATTTCATTGGTAGGATTTTCGATCGGTTTTCCATTGATAAAGTAGTGGAGCTCTGTCGATCCTGTCGCGAGAAACATTTCACCAAGAGGCTCGACGAGATAGTTTTTTCCGAGGTTCCAGTGGAGGTTCGAGAAAAGATCTCCCCACGTCGAAGCTGCCATATGGACATGGACGAGGTGTCATTTGTTCTCGTGGAGGTGGATACGATCCTGCGGGTGGACATCGGTCGTGATGTTGCACCTGGAGGTTTCCTCCATGTAGTTATCTGTCGTGAAGTCCTCGAGGACACCATTTCGATACATCGCGAAGTTGGCATGCCAGTGTACCATGTACGGGCGAGGGATGAGGATGTAAGTGAGTCCTATCGAGATGAGGAGGACGAGGAGCCAGAGGATATGTTTTTTCATAAGATGAGAATAGTGAGTTTTCTTTCTATTTCAAGGAAAAAATAATAATCTTGATAAGTTACATATTTCAATATAATAAAATTTATGCAAGAACTAGTAGATTTTCATATGCACACGAGACATTCCGACTGAGCTATTCATGTTCCTGAGATTTATGATATTTTGAGAGATTTATGAATAGGATATTTTGCTATCACAGACCATGACAGTACATGAGGAGTTTCCGAGGCAGAGAAAGTTTTGAGTTCCAAAAGAGAAGGACCGAAACTCGTATCTTGAATCGAAATTACAACTCATTATAAAGAAAAAACTCTCCATCTTCTTGCTTATGGTTTTGCTCCAGAAAACTCTGATCTGGATTCATTTCTTATGAATCAGAGGATCGCAAGGAGAAAAAGAGCAGAGGAGATTGTCAGACTTCTCAACCTTGATCTTGAAAAAGAAGGACTCATGCCTATTCCCCTAGATGTTGTCCTCGCGCTTGAGGTCGAGTGACCAATCACGCGTCCTGATATTGCAAAATACCTTATCAAGATTGGATATGTGAAAGACTTTCGAGAAGCATTCGATAGATGGCTCAAGAACTATGAGGTTCCTCTTGATACCAAAAATATATCTCAGACAATAGAATTGATTCGTGATATAAGATGAGTAGCTGTACTTGCCCATGCTTTCGCGCCTTATGTATCACTCAATACGTTGACTCAAAATATAGTCGAGCAATCAAGAATACTTACCGAATTAAAAACAGCCTGACTTCAATGAGTAGAAGTATATTATTCTGGATATGAGCACGATCAAGATTTCCTAAAAAAAGTTCAAATGGCAGATTGACTTGATTTACTTGTAACTGGAGGATCAGATTTTCATGGTGGATGAAAAACAGGCACACTCCTTCCATGAGTCTCTATACCAAAGGAACGGTTAGAGAAATTTTTATCTAACGTTTATAGGTAGGAAATTCCTTCAAAGGAGAGATTTTATTTATTTTACTTCGCATGAGTTATCGATACAGTTTTGTCATCGATGTGCTTTCATCCATCACTTTCGGACGAGCCAACCATAGATGTGACACCCGACACAGTACCCGACGATAGACTCGAGCCACATAAATACCAAACAGAGAAGACAAGCGAAAATACCGCCGTTCATGGGTGTGAGAAAGAGAGTATTGTTGGCTATATTTTCTCGCATACCCTGGAGTACCTGACCTACCGTGACTGCCTGTCCTCATGCCATCGGACTGATATGTTCTCCGAGAAGGAGGAGACAATAGATGGTAAAACTCGAGAGAAACAGTCCGATACTCCATGCAAATCTTTTTTGTACAGCACCGATCCATATGGATGTGCTATTTCTTCTCCACAATCGGACGATACTCCCGAAGAGAGAATATCTCGGTCCTAGGAAAACCTTGAGCACGAAGTCACACCACATGATACTCACGAGTACGAGGGGAATGGTAAACTCAGCCTTGAATGCGACAAGAAACAGTGAGAGTGTCACGAACATGAGCATAATACCTGTAGCAATACGAATTTCGCCTTCGTCAGCAAATCCGTATTTATCACCTTTTTGTGAAAGGTGAGGTACGCGAATTCAGTACATAGAAAAAATAGAATATAGTAAATACCCGAGGATTGTATAGGAAACAACTCTGAGTGCAAGAAAGAATTATCGGTTATTCTGTGAGCCCGAGTTTCAGATTTGCTGGGAGGGCAATATCGAGATATTTTGGCGGAGCGAGATGGAGATTATTCATTGTTTCAGTGAATGCCTCGAGTGTTGTTTCAGATCTGATACGGGTATTATATTGTTTCTCCTCTCCTATCGTCGACATCATATGCCCAGCATAGTCATGTCCTGGATAGACTTTTGTTTCATCAGGGAGTGTGTACATCTTGTCTTTGATGGAGTGATACATTTTTTCAGCTGATCATTGCTGAAAATCGGTACGTCCAGTCTTTCGCACGAAAAGGACATCACCCGAAAAAAGCATATCTCCGACGAGAAATGACGTACAACCATCGGTATGACCAGGAGTTGAGAGAGCTTTCACTTCTATATTTCCCACTGTGAGGATTTCTCCATCTCGGAGGAGGATATCAGGGTTGGTAATCTTAGCCCCTTCACCGAGAGCAATCTTGGCTCCTGTTTTTTCGCGCAGGACTCACGAACCTGTGATGTGATCCGCATGGATATGAGTATCGAGGATATAAGTGAGGGTAACTCGGAGTTCAGAGATGAGCTTCAGATCGCGTTCGACCTGATCGCGGACAGGATCGATGATGATCGCTTGCTTACTTTCACCATCGGCGACGATGTAGGTATAAGTGTAGGTTTTCTCATCGAAGAGCTGACGAAAGAGTATATTTGACATAAAAAATAGGTAAAAATTTAGTTGTGAAAATTCCTCATACCGGAACCATTGCTATGCATACTATCATTTATCGTAAGTCAATTTTTTTCAAGAAGTTCACTCATTTTGTACTGGAGTGGTCCACTTTGACTTACTTCTGTTTCGCTGAGGTATTTCGTCCAGTCAGTTTTTGGCGTATAGGTATAGATTTTTGCGAGTGAGACAAAGGCTCGGAGATGATTGAAGCTTGCACCACCGATACGCTCAAATACCTTCCGTACATCTGAGTCAGTTATTTTTTTATACTCTTCCAGAAGGTGATCGATGTCACCAGTTTCTATCATAACTCCGACTTCTATAGCTTCATTTCGAGAAATAGAGAGTTTTGTAAGAAGAGCATCGTAGGTAGGCTGAAATACTCCATAGTCGACTGGACGGGCGATGCCACGTATATCGAGAAGTTTTCCTACAGATGACTGATGTTCGGACTCACTCCTCACTATATTGCTTACTTCGCTAAGTTCGGGGTATCGCTCGAGCATCTTCACATAGAGATCGTGAGCAAGGAGTTCTTCCTGATAGGCAACGAGGAGAGTTTCGCGAGTACTCTCTGACGTCTCGGAAGTAGGAATTCTCTCTACTTGCCTACTTGTAGGGTAGTATGAGGTACTTGAGTTCTGTGTTTGCCAACTATTTCTACTACAGGAACTGAGAATGCAGGCTCCGAGAGAGAGGAGAAGTATAGGTTTCATAGTGCAATGGTTAGTATATATTACGAAATCATAATATATTTGTGACTATACATCGGCAAAGTAAGAAACTGGAAAGCATTTTATGCGAGCCCGAGCTTTTCTCTGAGCTTTCCTTCGTTATTCATCGCATTTATGCCATCAAACCCTCCGAGGCACTCATCACCCACGAATATCTGGGGCACTGTACGCATTCAGGATTTCTTCGCGAGCTCCATGATGATCTCAGGAGTTGCTGTGATATCGATTTCCTCATAGTTCGCACCGAGAGAGTCGAGGAGATTTTTTGCTTTTACACAGTAGGGGCAGTAGTCTTTTGTGTAGATTGTGATCATGATGGTGAGATGTTAGAGAATAGATTTTATAGTGAATAGGATGGAAATGTCTGTCATGTCGACCGAAACGAAGTGAAACGAGTGAAGTGGAGACATCTTGCTCGCTTTTCTGAAAAAAGATTTCTCGGCTTCACTCGCGTTCCGCTCGAAATGACAGATACACTAAAATAATCCAAAAAGTTTTTTCTTTTCTCCGTGGACAACAGCACTGGGGAATGCTTTTTCGAAGTCGTTCATCCCTCAGGTGAGGTTGTGTCCTTTTATGCCTGACTTTTCTGCGAACATCGTCGCCTGTGCAGAGCGGGCTCAGGATCGACAGATGAAGATGACTTGCTTGTTTTTATCTATTTCATTCATCCTCATCGGGAGTATGTGGAGAGGGATATTTCTGGCTCCTGGGATGTGAACTTCACTATATTCTCCAGTACCACGGACATCCATGAGATCGATTGAGTCTGGGGTTTTTTCGAGGAGTGAGTTGAGTTCTTTTGGTGTGAGAGTCAGCATGAGGAGTATTATTTACAAAATATTTTTTGCATCGAGTTCATGAGCTCGATGACACGAGGATCACGGATGGAGTAGGAGACATACTGTCATTGTTTTTCACTCTCGAGGATGCCCTCGTCTCGCATTTTTATGAGAAATTGAGAGAGTTGGGATTGGCTAACGCTACAATATTTCTCGAGATCTCATACCGTTTTCGGTCACTCTCTGAGCTTGCAGAGGATGAGAAACCGTTTCGGATGAGCGAGAAGCTTCAGGATATGTGCGACTTCCTCGGCACGAATATCGATGGACTGCATATATTATAAAAAAGTAATATATAAAAGCATATTATAAAAATATAATATGAAGTCAAAAGATTTTATGAAATATACTCTCCTGCGATCATCTTTGCGCCGATGAGAAATGCGAATATCATAAGTCCCATCCCACCATAGTGGACGATCAGTGCCAGAGTATGGTCGTAGGGGAGCATATCGAGCATCGTGAGGATATTTCCCCAGTCATGCGCATCCTCACTCATGCCACCGATGAGCGGAAGTGATCGAGCACTCGCATCGGATATATAGAGTGCGACATCAGTCATATTTTGCCCAGTCCACCACGTCGCGAATATGAGTCCATACATACTCGGCTCCTCTTGTTTCCAAAATACGATCGCAAGTATCGCGGGGAGGAGACACTGGAAGAGACTCCCTCCGAGGATCGTCATAAATTCTCCAAATGGCATGAATATAACATGACCTGCCTCATGAAAGATGAGATTCGGCCAATGAAGAAATGCATTCATGACTTCTTCATTGATCCCGAAGGTGAAAAACTGTATCGAGTATATGAGGAGTAGTCCGAGGAATAGTATCATTCCCCATGGATGTGAATTTTCGGAGGGAGACATTTTTACTGATGATTGTCTATATAAAACACGATCAGATTTTCTCACTCAAATCTTCAGAGTGCTCGAAATTGCTTATTGATGCGGAAATACCATATTCCTGATCATTTTGGTTGTCGTTCTTTGAAGTATGTTTTTGTATTTTCTCACGAGAGAATATTTTTCTTTGCTTTTTTATACTGCTCTATGAGTCAGCGTTTCTGGAGAGATCCCTCTATAGCACTTTCTTCGTAGATTTCTCGTGGTCGCATAGGTTAAATATTCGTTCGTGAAAGAGGATTTTTTGTGAGAGATTGCTCGTAGGCTACTTGTATCGTCGGTGTTACATCATCTTGATGCAGTTCTCAAAATTCAGTGATGATATTTTGTTCCATGATGAAAGAATAGAACATAGATATATCTCTAAATTTTTTTCATTTCAGTATCTCAGGAAGTGTGTCGAATGTTACGCTTGTCATGTGAGGATTATAAGAATTTTGATAAAGAATTCAATTTTATTCTCGTTCTCCTCGCATGAAGATGATATTCTCGAGAGAAAATTTCTTCCCTGATATCCATACGCTCGGTGATGGGATATCATCTTCTCCCTCGAAAAATCCAGTATGCCCCTCGACCATCTCGCTCATAACCATAGCTTTGATTTTGCGGATGACGCCGAGTTTTTCCATCACGTCATAGATACGATTCACTCAGTCGATATAGCGGAGATCTGTCATACGAGCGATCTCCTCGATGCGCTCTCAGGTGACCTCATAGTCACCGTCATCACGCTTCGTGATATGACAGCGTTTTGGATCTGCTTTTCTTTTGAGATCGTACACTTTCACATTTGCTTCCGTATCCTCGATGAGATATCCTTCACTGTCTTCTGATAGTTCTTTTGGGAGCGTTTTGTCTTCGGGGATTTTGGTGAGGAGGAGATCCCTTAGATCATCAGTACGGATATAGGCTCCAGCTGAGATAGTGAGTGCGACTTTTTTTCCAGTATGTTTTTCGAAATACGAGACCATCTCCGTGAGCATATCAGGATCGCAGATGTCAGCTTTCGAGAGGACGATGAGTTCATCTTTTTTTGCCATGTCTTCGTTCCAGTTTTCGAGCTCTTTGCGGATGACTTGGTAGTTCTCGACGATTGTTTCTTCCCCTGCACTTGCATCGATGAGATGGACGATCACGCGACATCGGTCGATATGTTTGAGAAATTGGAATCCGAGTCCTTTTCCTTCACTCGCACCCTCGATGAGTCCTGGTACATCCTCGATGACGAGAGATCGACCCTTCCACTCCATCACACCGAGATTGGGGATGAGTGTCGTGAAGGCGTAGTCCGCGATTTTTGGTTTTACATTAGTGATTGATTGGATGACGGTGGATTTTCCAGCGTTCGGGAGTCCGACGAGTCATACATCAGCGACGAGTTTGAGTTCGAGCTTCACTTCGCGGATGTCACCACTATCCCCGAGCTCGGCAAATGCTGGAGCCTGACGAGTCGAGGAAGGGAAGTGTGCATTTCCATATCCTCCACGTCCACCCTCACAGATGACGAATTCCTCTCCTCATCTGGTGAGGTCGCAGATCACTGATCCATCCTCTGCGTCAGTCACGAGTGTCCCGACAGGCACTTCGACGATCATGTCAGGAGCGCTTGCTCCGTGCATTTCTTGGTTCCCTCATTTTTCTCCATCGTCGGCTTTGAGTACTTTCGTATGGCGAAATCGTACGAGTGTCGTCTCATGTGTGGTAGCCCTCAGGGTTACGTCACCTCATTTTCCCCCGTCACCTCCATAGGGCCCTCATTTTGGGATATATTTTTCTTTTCTCCATGATACGATCCCGTCGCCTCATTTACCAGCCTTGAGCGTAAGTATGACTTCATCGATAAACATTTTTTGGTGCGTTAAAAACACGGGCAATATACAAAAAAAAGCACAAAAAGCAAAAACAAACTTGCAAAATAAAAAATTTCTATATGATGCAAGCATTCTTCGTTTACACTAAATTTTATGGCAAAAGGAAAAACAACATTTCAGATCGGAAAATCAGAGAGCAAACTCTCATGGTACGTCTACCCAGTCAACAAGAAAAATCTCCCAGCAGGTGAGAAGCTCGTCCTCCGCAAGTACGACAAGAAGCTCCGCAAGCATGTAGATTTTACATTTAAGGATGTAAAGTAATTTTGATGAGTTTCAAAAAAATCCCTCCAGATTGAGGGATTTTTTATACTTTTTTCATCTCATAATCTGGGATCGAGGCAAGAAATGCTTCGACTTCAGATTTTTTCTTATTTTGGAGCTCCTTGTAGTAATCCTCGAGTGTGATGAGGCGCGCATCGAGAAATGCTCGTTCTGTATGTGAAAGTATCACTTTCGTGATCTCTTCGTACTGCATGTTATACTGGAGAAGTTTAGCGATGAGCTTACGGCTAACCTCTCGATCATCAGTACTACCGAAGAGTTCTTTGAGACGAGGAGAAGATTTGGAAGAGCGAGGCATATCTCGAATGGGAGCTATGAAAATAGAAAGCTCGAGATGAGGTACGAGACAGAGGCGATAAGGAGTTCTTATAACTTCCATCCGATCACTCATCACTAAAACTATCCTATCACATCACTTTTTTTCTCGCAAATTCTTTCTCTTGCCGATTTTACTTTCTCATATAAAAAAAGTTTTGCTTTTTAGGACGATCTCTCTATAATCCGCCTGCATTTTTGGTCAAAATGTATTTTATATCCTTCTTGCTACTTTAGATAGTAAGATATAACCCATAGGATTCTATGAAAAAATACGAACTCATGATGATCCTCAATCCTGCTCTCACAGAGGACGAGCGTACAGCGCTTATCTCTACTGTCGAGCGTGAGATTACTGATCACGACGGGAAGATTGTTTCTTCCGCACACCCAGGAGAGCAAAAGCTCGCATACCGTATCCACGGTTCACAGACAGGATACTACCTCCTCTACACTCTCGAGAAAGCAGGAGATTTTAATACTGTCTCCGCAAACTACAATCTCAAGAAAGATATCTGGAGATATATGTTCACTCGTATCGAAGCTTAATACTATCATTATTCTCCTATGAGAACAGTCAATAAAGTTATCCTGATCGGAAATATTACGAAAGATCCATTCGTCAAAGTGACGTGAGCTGGAGCTGATAAGAAAATCGCTACATTCACTGTCGCAACCAACCGTTACTATAAGTCACCTACTGGAGAGTCGCTTTCCGAGGCAGAATACACAAACTGTGTTGCCTGGGGTCCTCTCGCAGAACAAGCAGAAAAATTTCTCGTCAAAGGGAAACTCGTCTACATCGAGGGTCGTCTCAAGACTCGCATCATCGATAAAGAAGATGGTACGAAGCTCCACAAAACTGAAGTGGTCGTCGGACAGATGATCTTCCTCTCAAAGCGTGAAGACTTCGAAGAGGCTGGTATTGCTCATGATATGACGGATGATATGGATGATTTCTCTGATCTCGATGATAAATTCTAATATTTTACCCCTCTCTTATGTCTACTCAAAAGAAAAAAGTTTGTCCGATCGATGAGGCTGGAATTAAGCACATCGACTACAAGGATACAGCACTTTTGCGAAAATATCTCACAAAGTTCAATCGTATCGTCCCACGATACTACTCATGAGTATCTCTCGCAAATCAAAAGAAACTCGCGACTGCTATCAAGCGTGCTCGCTACATGGCACTCCTTCCATACGTCCTCGAAGTCACTCGTCCATCTGGTGCGTCTCTCGCTCCAGTGAGTGAGGCTCCAGTCGTATCTGCTCCACTCGATGAAGCAGGAGTCGCAGTATAATCATGAAAAGAGCAGGCGCGGTCACGCCTTTTACTCCCACTCTTTTGGTTCCAAAGCTTTAAAAAAAATCTCCATGGTCAGTGGGGATTTTTTCTTTTTTTGGATGATTTTCGAAAAATCTCTTGACTTCGAGACCAGAGAATGCTATCATATCGCTGTCATTTATTATTTCATTCATTTCTTATGTCTATTACGAAATCCCTCTACGCCCTCGCAGGTACGTTCCTCGTTGCAGAAAATTCTTTTGCAGCACTGAATTTTAATACAAAAGATCCTACAGAGCTCCGTGGAGGAAACGAGACAGACGCTCTTACTGCTATCACTCGTGTGATTACGAACCTTCTCGGTCTTGTGACACTCGTCGCTGTTGCATACTGTCTTTGGGCTGGTTTTCAGATCATGACTGCCTGAGGTGATGAAGAGAGAGTCAAAAGCGGACGCAAGACGATCATCAACGTTATTATCGGTATCGTCGTTATGTGGCTTGCATACTTTATCGTCACATTTATTATCCGTGCTCTTACTGGAAACTAATCGATGAAATCAAAATCCCTCCGTTCGGAGGGATTTTTTGTTGTCTTTTTTCCGTTTTTTCCTATATTGGATCTATCTTAATACGTATTTATGCCCTACGATCATATCGCTCTCGAGAAAAAATGGCAAAAATTTTGGGAAGAGAACCATACTTTTCGCACTGAAAACACGACTGATAAGCCAAAAAAATATATCCTCGATATGTTCCCTTACCCGAGTGGAGCAGGACTGCATGTCGGGCACCCGAAGGGGTACACAGCGACTGATATCGTCAGCCGATACTACCATGCGAAAGGTCATAACGTCCTTCATCCGATGGGATTTGATGCATTTGGTCTACCAGCTGAGAACTACGCGATCAAGACAGGAACCCATCCGGCGATCACGACCGCTGAAAATATCGCCACATTTACCGAGCAGATGAAAAATCTCGGGTTTTCCTATGACTGGGATCGTATGGTCGATACGACCGATCCAGAGTACTATAAGTGGACTCAGTGGATATTTCTCGAGCTTTTCCGTCGATGACTCGCCTACGAGCAAGACCTCCCGATCAACTACTGTCCATCGTGTAAGACTGGACTCGCGAATGAAGAAGTCCTCTCTGATAATACCTGTGATCGATGTGGGACGCGTGTCGAGCGTCGCCCGATCCGTCAGTGGGTACTCAAAATCACGGAGTACGCAGATCGTCTCATCTCTGACCTCGATAGTCTCGACTGGCCAGAGGGGATCAAGGAAATGCAACGCAACTGGATCGGGAAGAGTGAAGGATGTGAGTTTCGAATGATGAAAAAAATGGAAAATAAGCCTCTAGCCCTTCTCCTTCATGGGTGGGATGATGCAGAAGATCGTACGATCTGGCACTGGATGACTCCACTCAAAAAAGACCTAGAATCTGTAGGTTACGAGGTTATTATGGAGCAACTTCCTGGGAATAATGCTCCCGACCTCGAAAAACAACTCGCATTTCTCGAACAGTACAAGGACAGGCTGGATGAAAGATCTGTTATTATCGGGCACTCTATGTGAGGTTTTCTTGGTATGCATTTTGTTGAGAGGCTCGATAAAAAAATCGGAAAACTTATTTGTGTAGCACCTATTTTTAATTGACTTGTTGATCATGTAAACTGGAGTAAGGAAGCAACTGGATGGGATATATGATCCGCTTCGATGAGAAAAAATTATAATCCGGAAAAAATTAGAAAAAATGTTTCAGATTGGCATGTATTTCTCTCTGAAAATGACGAATACATAATTCCTACTCAAGCAAAAAAACACTTTGAGGCTATCGGTACTCCCTATACTGTGGTACAAAATGCTGGACATTTCCTTGAGAGTGACAATTATGCTAGGTTTGATGCACTTTCTGAATATATTGTTCCAAATATCCGCGTCTACACGACCCGAGTGGATACTGTCTATGGTATGACCTATGCAGTCCTCGCACCTGACCATCCTCAGGTAGACGAGTTCATCACAGATGAGCATCGTGCCGACTGCACGAAATATATCGAGGAAGTCAAAAGTAAGTCTGATCAGGATCGCACTGCCGATAATAAGGAGAAAACAGGAGTTTTCACTGGCTCATATGTCGTCAATCCATATAGTGGTGAGTCAGTTCCACTCTGGATCGCGGACTATGTCCTTGGGCATTTTGGTACCGGTGCAGTGATGGCAGTGCCTGCGCATGATGATCGGGATTTTGAGTTCGCGAAGAAATATGATTTACCGATAAAACAAAGTATCCGATCAAAGTATGTATATGTAGATGAGCATAAACCAAGACCTGGAGTAGAAACGGTAACACGGCATGTTGTGGATGTAATTCTTGAAAACTCTCGAGGGGAATTTCTTTTGCTCGATGAGGGAAATGGAGTCTCAGTTCATTTTATTTGATGATGAATAGAAGATGGTGATACTGAAGCTGCTACTATTGCCAAGGAGGTGAGAGAAGAAACATGATATACAGAAATCGAAATAGTTTCGCCAGTGGGAGGTACATATTTAGGCTCTTTTTGATACCGTGTACCAAAGGGAAAAAACCAAGAGTCATGGGGACAATTTTTTCATGTGCGATTGCTTTCTGAAAACCGAGTACCTTCTGAGGTGGAAGAGTGAAGACATACCATGACCTGGTACACCAAAGAAGAGATAGAAAGTAAAATTACCTGGAAAGTTCATGCTGATGCATGGAAAACTTTTCTCCAAGGTATAAGACCTACTCCAGATGATGGGTATCTTGTCCAGTCTGGTCTCTATGATGGGCTTTCTTCTTCAGAAGCTCGCAAAATTCTCACTGAAAAAGCAGAAAAAGAAGGATTTTGAAAAAGAAAAGTGAATTATAAACTGCGTGATTGGTTATTTAGCCGCCAGCGATACTGGGGAGAGCCGATCCCGCTCATTCATATCAGTCATGAGGATTATGCGAGTCTTCCAGTTTTCGATAATGGAGTTTCAAATGTTTATAGGGTAGCTAAAAATGGCGATGCTTTTGTTAACAAACAAAACTGAATTGAAAGTTTATGTATAGTACGAGAAGTATCTGATTTATCATATAGCTATGACACTATCTCAGAGATCTATGACTGACTCTATTCGAAGATCATCATCGATCCGACACTCCCACTCACTCTGCCAAATGTCGAAAAATACGAGCCAGCAGGGGATGGACAGTCACCACTTGCGACTGTGCCTGACTGGGTGAATGTACGACTTGCAGATAATCTCAGTGGAAAACGCGAGACCAACACGATGCCACAGTGGTGAGGAAGCTGCTGGTACTATCTCCGCTATATGGATCCTCGAAACCCAGATGCACTCGCGGGTAAAGAAGCACTTGAGTACTGGGGGATCGTCGATGAATATGTCGGTGGCGCTGAGCACGCTGTCCTCCATCTCCTCTATGCACGCTTTTGGCACAAGGTACTTTTTGATGCCTGAGTTGTGCCGACTCGGGAACCATTCCAGAAGCTCACCAATGTAGGGATGATCCTCGCATATGCCTATGAGCGCGCGGATGGTGGACTCGTCGCTGTCGACCTCGTCGAGGAGCGTGATGGGAAATATTTCGAAAAACAAACAGGAAAAGAAGTAAAACAGGTCGTCGCGAAAATGTCGAAATCTCTCAAAAATGTCATCAATCCAAATGATATCGTGCGAGAGTACGGTGCTGATACACTTCGTCTCTATGAGATGAGCATGGCAGCATTTACTGACACAGCACCATGGAACCCTGATGCGATCATCTGAGTGAGGCGATTTCTCGATAAGGCATATGCGACCTTCGTCGAGGGGCGCAATATCGCAAAAGATGAGATGAAAGCAATGAAGCTCCTCCACAAAACGGTGAAAAAAGTCGGTGAAGATATCGTCGGATACAAGTTCAATACAGCGATCACAGCACTCATGATCCTCCAGAGCGAGTGACTCCCGACGGACCCTGAGTGGATCCTCGAGTGGAAAGAAAAATTCGCGATCATGCTCCATCCATTTGCTCCGCATATGGCAGAGGAGCTCTGGGCGAGTATCGGAAAGACAGAGTCGATCTATATGGCAGACTGGCCAGAGTATGATGACTTCATGCTCGTCGATGATGAGGTCACGATCGCTGTCCAGGTGAACGGAAAACTCCGAGGCACGCTCACGTGTCTTAACTGAGTCATGCAGGAAGAGGTCTCATCACTCGCGCACGAGAACCCAGACATCATGAAATGGATAGAGTGAAAAACCCTCGTAAAAGAAATCTATATCCCGAATAAGATGCTTTCTATCGTGGTGAAGGAATAGATTATTTTGAGAAGAAATTTCTAAGATCTCAGACAGTACGAATTCCTCCTAAATTTCCGAAAAAATGAGAAATTCACCCATTCAACCCGTCTCCTCTTTTTGCGAGTTGAAAAACCTCCTCTTGGCATCATTTGTTTATTAGATGCTTATGCAGAGAGAATCCTATATGGCTTTTTAGTGGTATATTGGAACTCTTGTGATTGTCTCGCATAGAGTCTTCGGTCCAGTCTAGTATATTTTGAACAAACTCTCTCTTTATATAGAGAATATAAAGAGGTACTTGATGTGGATGAGTAAAATGATTGAGTGAAACTTGAGGATGTTTTCGGTTCCTTTTTGATTCAAATGCAGAAAAAGATTCTGTGCAATCAATTGCTACATACTGATTTCTTGCTCAATTCAAACGAGTCGTCTCGTGTCGGCCCACTACAAAATCATACCCGTTCAATAAATCAATTTTCATAGGCGTTAATCAAACCATATAGGTTCAATTGGTGTCCGTTGTATACTTAAATCTTTCTATAATAATTTCGAGTACAATAGAAACTATATATTCTCTCAGTCGGTGAGAGTTATATCTTTCCTGACTGGTAACTATTTCTCAAAAAGTATTTCAAAAATATCCTACCGTTTTTAGCTTCGCTGGAGTTGCCTGGGATCTCAAGAATCCATATCAACCCTCTCTTTTTATACTTTCATGAATGTGTGGGTAGAGTTGAGTGACCATATTTTACTTCACCCACCCCTCCACGATCTCCTCAAGGATATGGGCGAGTTTGAGAGGATGGTGTCGGACGTAGTCTTCGTCATTGACGATATCGCGTTCGAGGACTTTATATGATTTTGATCGGAAGAGTCAAGTTTCTTTGATCTTGAGAGGTTTTTTATTTTCCTCTGCCTTATACTTCGCGACGATCTCTTCACTGATGTGACCGTTATTTACGATCACGTAGTCGAGCTTGCCTGGATCGATATAGTGCTCGATTGTGTCGATAAAATCAATAACTTCCATATTGGTCGTCTCACCACGCTTCGTCATCGCGTTACAGATATAGATGATCTTGGCCTCGGTCTCATCGAGGGCCTCACGCATCCCAGCGGAGAGGAGGTTCGGGACGATACTCGTATAGAGGTCTCCAGGTCCGATGATGATATAGTCAGCCTTGAGGATGGCCTTTCGCGCACGAGGATTGAGGGTACCAGGATTGCCTTCGAGCCATGCCTCGACGATATTTTGGTCGATATTGTGAGTACGAGCTCAGGGATTTTTATCGGATATATCGATATTTTTCTCACCGATGATGATGGTTCCATCTTCGAACCTCACTCCGAGATGGACATCTTCGAGTGTCACTGGGATGATATCGCCTCGCACGTCGAACATATCACTCATGGTCTGGAGTGCTCGCTCGTAGTCACCGCCACAGATATCGACGAGTGCTGTGAGGAGGATATTTCCGATTTTATTGGATCCGATGACTCACTCCTCTCATTTGAAACTGTATTCAAAAAGTTTTCGTACCATTTCTGTGTTTTTCGCGAGTGCAGCCACGGCGCGCCTCAGGTCCCCAGGAGGGAGGATACCGTACCTGTCTCGGATCGCCCCAGTTGTCCCACCGTTGTCAGCGACAGAGATGATAGCAGAGATGTTGTAGTTGAGATTGCGCTTGAGTCCATAGAGGACATTAAATGTCCCTGCTCCTCCTCCGATGGTGACGATATTTGTGGGCATAAATTTCCTTGCAAAAAACCGATAAAACCATAGGATTATAGCGGTTTTATTTTTTTATCAAATTTTCTATGAGCACTGGTATGCTTTTTACGCTTCTCGTGGTACTTGCGATCATCGTACCGATGTTTATCCGCAAGATCAATCAGTGAGAAGTCGGACTTCGTGAATTTCTCGGAAAATATACAGATACCGTCGGTCCAGGGATTTTTTTCCTCATCCCAGGGATCCAGAGCGTGCGAAAAGTCGATATCCGTGAGCAGGTCGTCACCGTTCCAGAACAGCAAATCATCACGAAGGATAATGTGGGTATGGCAGTAGATGGCATTATCTACGTACAGATCACAGATCCGTATCAGGCAACATACGATATCAACAATGTCTTCATGGCTGTGGTAAATCTTGCTCAGACGAACCTCCGCTCTGTGCTCGGTACGATGACACTCGATGAGACTCTCTCCAATCGCGAAATGATCAATGCTCGTCTCCTCGAATCTCTCGATCGCGAGACAGGAAAATGGGGGATTAAGGTCCTCCGCGTCGAGATCAAGCGTCTCGATCCACCAGATGATATCCAGAACTCGATGAGTAAGCAAATGAAAGCAGAGCGAGAAAAACGTGCTCAGATCCTCGAAGCTGAGGGGTACAAGCAGTCTCTTATCACCAAGAGTGAAGGAGACAAGCAATCTCAGATCCTCCAGGCTGAGGGAGAAAAAGAATCACAACTTCTGAGAGCTCAGGGTGAGGCAAGTGCTATGGTCGCGGTTGCTGAAGCGAAAGCAAAATCTCTCGAACTCGAAGCAAATGCTGCAGTAGAATACTTCAAATGAGCAGCAGTAACCAAAGAACAACTCAAGGTCATCGAGTGAGCTCTCGGGCAAAATACAAAATATATTCTCGATAGTGATATCCTTGCTGGGGTTTCCAAAATCTTTGGTTCCACGAAATAATTTTTCTTATTTATGTCTATTCTCCTTTTTTGGATCGGTCTCGGTATTGTTTTTCTCATCGTCGAAGTAGCGACGGCAACATTTTATGGACTCGCCCTCTCGCTTGCTTCGGCTATCGTCGCCCTCTATGTATGGATTACATGAGAGACCTACGCTCTCACTGTTATTCAGTGAGTGATTTTTGCCGTAGCATCAGCCATATTTTCCTACTTTCTCCCGAACTATCTCAAATCCTCTCTCCCAGATACTCCACAGGGAACTGATCGCTATATCGGTGAAAAACGGAGTGTAAAAAAAGTCTGAGGAGATATGAAGATTTCTCTTGACTGAGTGGATTACCTGATTAGCTCAGAAGATGAGATTGCCTCTGGGGATAAGGTCGAAGTGACTGGACATAAGGGAGTGAGTATGAAGGTAAAAAGAGTCGATAGTAAATAGGGATAGTAAATAGTAGAAAATCCATGAAAAAAATCGACCAACGAAAAGTAAACATCCTGAAACTCATCGTCGAAGAGTATATCAAAACTGGTGAGATCACTGGATCGAAGTCTCTCCTTGCCAGACACGATATCGGCGTATCTTCTGCGACAATCCGTAATGATATGATGTCCCTCGAAAAGATGGGGCTCCTCTTCCAGCCATATAACTCTGCATGACGTCTCCCGACGACACGGGGACTCAGAGTATTCGTCGACTACCTCATGGAGACGATGCCAGCCGTTTTTCTCGAGGCAGAGGAGGAGCATGCTCGTAGACTCGAAAATAACCGTATCGATGATGTCCTCTATGGTCTCGTGTCTCGTCTGACCAAAATAACCTGAGAGATCACGTTCGCCTGTGTACCATCACTCGGGACATCCTACTATCTCGGGCTCTCGAACTATCTCGAGCGTCACCAAGGGCTCCTCGGTGAGGAAATGTACCAGGTGATTAAGTGTCTCGAAAATAAGCATGAATTTATCACCTTCCTCGAATCTCTCGATGTCACAGGGAAAGTAGCTGCATTTATCTGAGAAGAAAATCTCATCCCTGAGCTCGAGAGTTCGACGATGATCGTGAAAAAAATCGAAGTCAATGGATATGAATGATATCTCGGTATCCTTGGTTCGACGATGATGGATTACGCGTTCAATATCACAGCACTCAGACAGATACTATAAAAATTTGCTTTTCACCCACTTTTTCATATAATCCCTCTGCTTCACTGGTGTATTTTCTGGTAGGCAATATTATCTCTAAAATACTGTAAAATCCTACAATATGGAACACAAAGAAAAAAAATCCCTCATGGAAAAGTTCGCGACGCACAAGGGTGACACTGGTAGTCCAGAGGTCCAAGTCGCTATCCTCACGTCTCGTATCGAGAACCTCAAATCTCACCTCGAGTCACACAAGCAGGATAACCACTCACGTCGTGGTATCGTCATGATGGTAGCAAAACGTCGAAAACTCCTCGACTATCTCAAAAAGAAAGACGAAGCTCGCTATAACACTCTCATAGAAAAACTCGATCTCCGAAAGTAAGCATAAAACCAAAACTCTTGAAATTTTCAGGAGTTTTTTATCCTTCTTTTGTCATCCTCGGAGAATATCTATTCCTGATCTTGCAGAGGCAGATACTCTCTTGGAGTATGATGAAAAATACAGGAAAGAAAAAAGTACAGACAAAAGAAAATAATTGCACTCTCTCGGAAAATCACTAAAATTCCCGTATCTTTTTACGGGATTTTTTTATGTCATACCGTTTTCGCACTTCTGCATTTTCTGGATTCCCGTTTTATCCTATGCATTATGTTTCACATGCACTTATCATTATTGCAGTGATTGTCTCATTTTTCTGATTTGCTTCACGGGATCTTATCACTTCTTTTTGACTCCATAAGATTCCAGTTTCTTTTGAAAACTTCCCCTATATTCTGGGGCAAATCATACTCTACCAGTTTCTCCATGGTGGTCTATTTCACATTCTTATGAATAGTATTTTCCTCTATCAGGCTGGTCCAGAGGTGGAGGCTCGTATGACGAGGAGATGATTTCTTCTCTTTTTCCTTGGTAACACTTTTTTTGTTGCTCTTTCTCTCTGGTTTCTCTCGAGTGGTCTCACGATCGGAATATCAGGATTTTGTATGGCGCTCCTCTCGTACCTCTATATGGATCTCGCGAGAGTACGTCATCCGATGGCGAATCAGGTACTCATCATGCTCGTGATCAATATCGCCCTCTGACTCACGGGAAATATTAGTTTCGTGGGGCATGCCGCTGGAGCGGTGTGGGGAATAGTATGGTGGTATCTACGCAAGCACTAATTCGCTCTCCATCGAAGAATAAATGCTACTTGCTCATCATGAGGAAGAAATGGAAGTTCTTCCACCTTCTTTCTATATTCACGAGGAGACATATTTGTTTGTCGAGCATTTTTCGAATTGAGTGGAAAATCTATAGGGTCATGCCGTTCGTGATAAATGGCAGTTTTGAATTTTTGGAGATGAGGATTATCGGGGCTTATTTTCATATAGATCACTTGCGTATCGGAGAAGGAAATCTGTTTTCTGAGTGACAGAGTAGTATGTAGAAAAAAATTCCCTTACCAGTCAATCTTTATTGTATCTATCTTCATATTCTCTTGCTTTATAAACTGCTTGTAGTTTATCAAATTCAAGTGACATTTTTCATTCCCTAGTAGTTTCGTTAAAATATCCTAGCCATAAATTTAGAAGATATGAATTGTTTCAGAGTATTTCTCGTATTACTAGTTCCTCATTTTTTCTATGTTCAGCAGGGTCATATATATCATGAGGTGTCCTATCGTTGACTCGAGGATCAGGCTCAGCGAGATCGTGTATGAGTAGAGTATCTTGTATCCTGAGAATATCGAGCCCCATTCCTTGCACTTTTTCACGAAAATGTCGAGTTACCATGAGTGCCGCAGATATCTGATGTTCTGCTACTGTTTCTGGGTTGGGTATATTTCTTCGTACCCAACCAGCTCTTTCGAGTTTAGCAACGTTTCGATAGACCTCTTCTAATCAAAGAGCGTTTATTCGTTCATGGCAGTTTGTGACAGTGAAGAGCATAGTATAGATCAATAGGATATTTATTATACAAAATATCTATACTTGTCAACTTAATATATCCTCTTCAAATTGCCGAATGCCCTCGACGGTTTCAGGATATTTTGAAATATCAGGAAAGTCGAGGTTTTGGATTTTCTCTGCGACCTTCGTGATGAGCATCTTCATGCGCTCGATCTCAGTCTCCTGTATGTATTCCACGACTTCGTAGTATTCTCCTGTTTTGGTATCCTCCTCGATAAAAAAGAGTCGATACTCTCGAGTTTTCCATGCACTCCAGCGTGGTGAGAGTGAGAAGAGGACTGCATAAAATGTGAGCTGGAGATGGTATTTCCACTTTTTTACTGCTTCATATCCACTTCATCCTGTGAGCGAGTCAAAACCTCATCCAGTCTTGTAATCCGTGATGATGAGTTTCCCATCCTGGGTTACCTCGATACGATCGATCGCGCCTGTGAGGCGGATATCACCGAGATATGTGTCAGTAAATCGGTGTTCGAGATGGAGCTCATGATAGGGCGTTTCTACGAGTTTCGGATAGAGTTTCTCGAGGTTGGCTCGACCTCGTTCGATGAGTTCACGTTCTTCGTCCTCGGTGAGTCCATCTTCACTGAGTGCTTTTTCGAGACTCGAGAAGAGGATATCTTTTTTATAGGTTTTGTGGATCTTGTAGTCGGTGAAAAAATCCTCGAGTGCTCGATGCATCGCTGTCCCATAGATAGCAGCACTACTTTTTGCCTGTGGAAAACGGAGGATATTGTTCCCGATATAGTGTGTCGGTCAGCCACTCGTGATATCGAGGAAGTTCTGGAGGGCAGTGGCGGAGAGTGAGAGAGATGAGCGAATATGAGACTGGAGGAACGACTGCTCTTCACTCGAGTAGGGGAGACTAGAGATGTCTCGTCTCTCCGTCTCGAGCAGGGTAATAAGTGTATTATCGATCAATTGTGGTTCTATAATTGTCCATTTAGTATGATCTATGCCACCAAGAGTTGAGATCAGGGTATCTGATTTTTCAGAGAGCGTCGTCTTCGCATAGGAGAGCGAGAGATGATCCTTTGCACGAGTCGCGACGGTGTAGATCAGGCGCTCGATATCTTCGTCATTGTCACGTTCTGGAGCGAGTGGGAGATTTGAGGGGAGGGGATTGCCACTATTTTTCCCACGTTTGTAGTTTTTCTCTGTAAGCCCGATTGCAAATACATGTGCGTATTCGAGTCACTTTGCCTTATGCGCGGTGATACAGGCGACAGCATCGTCTGTCGAGATCAGGGTAGAGCTCCGTAGTGAGATATCATACTCACGGATGAGGCTCATATAGGTCTCAAAATCCGAGAGGAGAAGTCTGCCTTGCTCTCTCCGATATGATCTCACCGATTCGATCAGTTTACGGATATTGGCGAGGTGACGAGTATAGAGGGTTGCATCGTTTTCGAGTCGATCTGAAGAAAAAAAATATCCATAAAATGGTGAGATGAATACATCTTCGTCTAGAAAGGTGAGACTCGATTGTGCTCTATCATCACCGTCAGTATAGTCTTCAGAAAGGCGAAGGTTGACTGCACCAGTCATCATATCGATGAGGTCTTCGAGGCGAGTCGTACGTGAGGCGAGTGCCATCTCGATGAAGAACTCTGCTATCCGAGCGATTTTCCGATCGCTATTATTACGCAGTGCTTCGATCCAGATTTTTTTCTCAGGCTTTCTCGCACTTGCGATCTCTCGTGAGAGTTCCCAGAGCGTGAGTCTATGGATGCCCCACATCGGATGGGAGAGGATCGTGGTGAGGAGGTCATCTCTATGGTATCATCAGGCGATCGAGCTCGTATATTCGAGCATCATCACGAGGAGAGTGACAGCCTCATCAGCGAAGATATTTTCCTCTTTCGAGAGGGCTACTGGGATACCTTTCGCGAGGAGGAGCTTCGAGAGAGTTTCGAGGGTAGCATTTTTCTTGGTGATGACGGCGATTTCCTTTTTGGCTACTCAAGACGCGATGAGTTGCTCTATAGTATCTGCGACATGAGCAAGTTCAGAGAGTTCATTTTCAAATGAGAGAAGCTCGACCGTCCCACCATCACCACGAGCAGAGTTGTATACCTTGGTTTCTCATGGGAATATGCTTACGAGCCCAGCAGATTTTTCGCTCATGAGCGAGCGGGAAAACTCGATAATCTCACTCTGAGAGCGGTAGTTTGTCTCGAGGATGATGAGTCGAGTGTCGGCGTAAAGATCGTGAAAGAGCCGGATATTTCGTGTACTTGCTCACTGGAACTTGTAGATCGACTGATCATCATCTCCGACGGCAAAAATATTTGGACTCTCGAGTCCTGTACTCATGATCGTCGTGATGAGCCTGAGCTGTGCATCGTTGGTATCCTGATACTCATCGATCATGACCCACTGGTATTGCTCGGCAATGGTCGCACGGACATTGTCATCCGTTTCGACGAGTCGAGTTGCCCTGAGGATCATATCAGAGAAATCAATCAGTGACTTTTCCTTCATGATAGCGGTATATTGCTCGTAGAGGCTCGCGAGAGCGAGGGATTCTTTTTGTTTCTCGCGATCCTTTAGGACGAGTCATGATTTTCCTCTTTCGAGCCAGGTATTTTTCCAGAGGGTGATAGGCTTGGTATCGCTCTCGTGTTCGAGCGCACTCACAGCTTCCTCGAGTCCTCTCAGGATCACAGGACCGAGTGTCTCCTGGAGTCATATGTTCGAGCGTGCAGAGACGAGGAGTTTTTTGACTTCGGCGTACATCTCGTGAAAGATAGATACTTTTGTGATTTTTTCTTCTTTTTTTTGTCCGAGCTCTGCGATTTTTTCACCCATTTTCTCTATATATGATCAAATATGATTCAATATCTGATCATTTATATCGAGTATTTCTCTAAATTCACTCGGGCTGATGCCAGCCTCTTTGAGCATGCGGATCACGTCCTGGAGGAGTGAGAGTCGAGAGGATTTTTTCCACGGATGGTCGTAGGGGAGATCTTTTCTCAGGGCCTCAAATATCCTTGAAGACTCGATCTCATCGATCGGAGTGAGCTCTTTTTCTTCGTCGAGCTTGTATCTGAAACGGTTCAAAATCTCGAGCCCAAATGTATGAAACGTATGGATCGCCACCTTATAAGCATCTGCTCCGATGATACTTGCGAGACGTTCTCGCATATTCTTGGCAGCATTATCTGTGAAGGTGAGACAGAGGATATTGGATGGATTGGCATCAGTTTCGCGGAGGATATTTGCGATACGGAGAGCGAGGATCTGAGTTTTTCCGCTTCCTGGTCAGGCGATCACGAGTACAGGACCGTAGATCGTGTCGACAGCTTCTTTTTGCTTCGGATTGAGGTTTTGGTATTTTTCTATAAATGTCATGAGCTTATTATATGGAAAACCACTATAACTCGAATAGAAGCAAAAATTTATATTGACAAAAATAATAAAATACTAAAATAATATTTATCATGTTGAATCTAAGTACAGGTACATATCAGGATCCATGTGGGCAATGTAATGCTCTTTGTTGCAGGGTATATGAGATTGAAAAACCTGCCAAACCATTCACCTTTAAGGGAATACCCATAAAAGAGCAGAATATTTCTTGTACCCATCTTGACTGAAATCAGTGTCGTATTTATGATTCTCGAGATAGTTTTGGCTTCTTTATCTGTTCAGAATTTTCTTGTTTTTCAGTGTGACCCATTGTTCTTGATTGGGCGAGGAAAAGAGGATTGAATATAAATTACGCAGTAAAAAATGAATGAAACAATAACTCATCTCATACAGATCATCAGCTCATCGCTACCTGTCTCAATCATGCAAGGGATTACGTTGCAGATCTTCTAGGGGCAGATGCGTTTGTAGAACCGTTAAATGATTCCCAGATTTTCGATATTCGTGAACATATTTCCTATATACTCGAACAAATAGAAACAAAAAATCCTCTCGAAGCTCGCTTGTTATGGCAAGACTATCTTTATCCAAAGAGGTGGTATACTGCTCTGGAAAGAGCTCAAATCGAAGAAAGACAGAAAGAAGCTTTACTATAATACTAGTTATGAAACAACTTATCCATACACTCTCTGCTCTTGCTCTCAGTCTCCCGATGACATGAAATGCTTTGGGTAACTCAAATCATATAAAAAATGTTCAAACCAGAACTGGGGGTTTTGTTGAACTTGTTTTTCGTACACCAGTAAGGCTCTGTAGTCCGTCATGAGTCCTAGATAATCCTCATAATCTAACAAATTATAGAAAGGTACCGAGAAATTTTTCTCCTGCTCAAGATTTTTCTATGACGGAAGATCAAGTTATTGATTTTGCCATGAGATACTGATTTCCATTTTTCTTTGATCCCAATACGGGAAAAGTTATAATAAAAATGCCGAAAGATTCCTATGTTGCTATCTGAGCTGATATGGATCTTGTTTTTACTACTCCTAAAAAAGCGGATCTGTGCATGAGAAAAGATATACTATTTCTCATATAGGGTTGGATTTTCCCCTACTTTTCGTATAGTCATCTCATGAAACTCTCATGAATTACAGGACTTCGTGGTCTCGCTGCTATCACTGTGGTGCTCTACCACCTGAACCAGTTTCGTAGTATACAAAATCTAGCGAAATGGAGCTGGGACCTCTATCAATTTACTGAGCATCTTGTGTTTGTCGTAAGCATATTTTTCGTGCTTTCAGGACTGCTCAGGTCCCTCTCGTACTGGCGATACTACGGCGGAGATATTGCGCTTGCACCACGATTTCTCCCATCGCTTCGAGACCGTTTTTGGCGGATTGCTCCAGCGTACTACCTCGCCCTCATTTTGACATTTGGGATTGTTGCCCTTGTCGATGGGGTTCGTATGGGAGATTTTTTGAGACTCTTTTCTGGCTTTACATTCACGACCTGGGTATCACCTCTCACATTTTTTCCAGTCGAGTGGAATGGTCCACTCTGGTTCGTCTCGTATGATATGATAGGATGGATCCTGGTCTCTATCGTCATGATTGGTTCACTTAGGATGAGTCCAAGATTACTCGTTCCATATATCCTCACAATCATTACTCTCCTCATGTGACTCCATTTTCTCTGGGTGTGACTTCCATGGACTCAGGGGAGTGGCATCGTAGGAGAATGGTTCCCCACGTACAATCCATTTCTCTTTGGTCTCCATTTTATGATCGGACTTATTCTCTGAGGGGTTATCGAGTGGATGCGACGAAAAGAGACACAGGCTCATATCTATTTTGATATGCTTTTCCTCTTTGCATCGAGTCTCCTGGTGTATTTTATATTTTCTATACGAGAGAGTCAGGACTGGAGCTATAGTTTCCCACATGGTCCGTATCATTTCCCATGGACGACACTCCTTATCACGGTGATGATACTCTCACTTACATTTTCCCAGTACATGGGGAAGTATATGGATAATAAAATACTCTCGTTCTTTTCCCGTATATCGTACTCACTCTATTTATTTCATATGCTTGTTATTATTCTCCTGAGGAAGTATATTTTTATAAATGAGCAATTATCAAACCATAATTGGATATTTTTTAGTATAGTATCTCTTGTTATTTCTGTAAGTATTGCTTATGGAGTGGAGAAAACCCTAGAGAAATATATAAAAAAACCCTCCTAGAGAGAAAGAGAGTCGAGTTTTTTGATTTCTTCTTCTGCATTTTGTTCTTCTCGTGCTTCGAGAGACTTCACATGCATCGTTATCATATCAGCTTTTTCATACGCCTCACGAGCCTTGGCGAGCTGTTTTCTCGTGAGAGGTTTCTTCGAGTGATTTCCAGATGGGGTATAGTCTCAGTATCACATAGGGAAGATATTATACTTTCTCGATCACACCACCGAGCTTCGCGATCTTTCCTACGATATCTTCGTAGCCACGTTCGATGTACTCTACATTGGTGATGAGTGTTTCACCGCGAGCGATCATCCCCGCGAGGATCATCGTCACTCAGGCTCTCAGATCCCATGATGATACAGTCGTCCCGCGCAGATGTGTACGACCAAATATCATCGCTTCATGAGGGTTCATGATAGCGATATGCCCTTTCATCTTCTCGATTTCAATAAGCCAATTGAGGCGCCCTTCGAAGAGAACCTCATGCACACGAGAAATCCCCTCTGCCTGAGTGAGCATGAGGGCAAATGGTGACTGGAGATCCGTCGGAAATCCTGGGAATATATTCGTCTGGATATGAGTCGGACGCAGAGATGAGCGAGAGTTGTAGACGATGATAGCATCTTCCTCATTTTTTAGGTCGTATCGGACTCACGCCTCATGACACTTCGAGAGAAATGCTGTCAGGTCTTGGATCCGAGCATTTTCTATACGGATAGATGGCTCTGCAGTCAGCGCACCCAGTATCACAAATGTCCCACTTTCTATATAATCGTGTATCACTGTCCCTTCCCCTCGATGAGTATCGTACTCTTTTCCGTGGATGATGATCGTATGATCATGAGTGATCTCGATATCCACCCCGATACTTCTATAAAAATCAACAAGAGAGAGTACGTGTGGTTCGATAGCAGCGAGGATGATACGAGTTTCTCCTTTTCTGTGTGATGCCATCATGATGATGTTTTCTGTGGCAGTGACAGAAAAATATCCTCTGAGAGTGATTGATTTCCCGTGATCGACTCATTGGAACGAGATATTTTCTCCTTCTCACATATTTTCATAGCCAAATCCTGTGAAGGCATTGAGGTGCTCGTCTATAGGACGCTTCCCGATATTACATCCACCAGGGTAGGGAATTTCGAGAGCACCAAATCTCGCAAGAAGAGCAGGGAAGAGGAGGATACCGACACGGATCTTTTTAATCTTTTCTCTGTCCATATGCTCGATGGACATCTTCGAGTTGTCGAGGAAAAGTGTGTTCCCATCCCAGGTCACAGTCACTCAGAGCGACTCGATGATCGAGAGAAATGTGAGAACATCACCGATCTTTGGGACATTGTGGAGAGTGAAGTGATCGAAAAATAATCCTGCAGCGATGAGAGGAAGTGCAGAGTTTTTTGATCCGGAGATTTTTACAGTTCAGGACAGTGATTGTGGTCAGGAGATCTTGAGCATAAGTAGAACCTAAGTCTAAGAATAAAGTCTAGGAGAGATAGGAATTGTAATCCGAAGTCATCTTTTTGCAAAGGATATTATAAACTGAAAAAAGTATTTGACAAAATAGATAGTGAGACTAAAATAACTAAAATTTATATTTTTAGTGAAATCCTATGACTGAATTGGAGATTCTTACAGAAGAGGAAATTAAAGATCAGCGGGTCGCACTGGTCCTTGGAGCTGCTTTTCCTCAAATTCGAGATCCTAGATTAAAAGTAAGATCTCTTACTGATGAATGTAAGTGACGATTGAATAGATGTTTCGACGATGCAGAAGGCCATTGATATGCTGTGGATAGTCAAAGAGCGCAAGAAGTATGGCTTGAGCATGTTAGAAATCCGGATGCTTAGCGTACTCGATACCCCACACCTCTGATCGTCTCGATCTCGATAGCACCTTCGAGTTTTTTTCGGAGGTTTTTGATATGAGTATCGATCGTACGATCGTAGACGTAGTTCTCATACCCGATGATATCCTTCATGAGCGACTCTCGCTTGATGACACCTTTCATATTTTTGATGAGATATTCGAGGATGGCGAACTCTGTCTTCGTCAGTACGAGCTCCTCTCAGGAAAGAGTCGCGATATGATTTTTCGCATCGATCTCGATATCACGGAGGACGAGATTTTTTCCATTTTTGACTTCCTTTTTTTCCTCTGCGCGCTTGGCGACGGCTGCCATGCGGGCAACGAGCTCCCGAGGGCTAAATGGCTTTGCTACATAATCATCAGCCCCGAGTTCGAGGAGGGTAACTTTATCATCTTCGCTTTCGCGAGCAGATAAGATGATGATAGGAGTTTTTGATATCGCACGGATTTCTCGACAGATCTCGACTCCATTTTTCCCAGGGAGATTGAGATCGAGGATGACGAGCTGGGGTTTCACTGTCGTGAATGCATCGAGAGCGAGTGCTCCATCCATACATGTCGTGACCGTATGTCCAGATTTCTCGAGGTAGGCTGAGAGTGGCGTGATGATACCAGAGTCGTCTTCGACGAGGAAGATATGCATATGAGTGAAGAGTGAGGAGTAAAAAGTAAAACTTTATGTACTCAATTTGCATTCCATTGTATGGAGTCTCTCGGAAATGCAAGGATAAGCACTACATGATGATAGTTATTGTGCAAGGGAAAATAGTGGTGAAATGGCAGAAAAACTGGTACTATAGCCCCAGGAAGGATTGAAAAAATACCAATTCTCTATACAATCTTTCACGAAAAATTTACATTATCGTCACTCTTATGCTCAACCAATTCAACGAAGAATATAAAAATGTCATGCTCGCAGCGGAAAACCGTGTACGCCAGTTCTGACATAAGGAAATCCTCCCAGAAGATGTCCTCATCCAGATTGCATCAGTAAAAACAGGGAATATCTATGATCTTTTTACGAGTTTTGGGCTTTCTGAGACGATTTTTATCGATGTTCTCTCTCGTCCACCATTTGTCTCAGCGACACCCCGAGATGGTCACTATATCGGTATCTCTGAGCGCATGAAGCAGCTCATCGTCATGAGTGTAAAGATCGCAGCGAGTTTCCAGAAATCTCAAGCAGGAATCGAAGATTTTCTCCTCGCACTCTTTCGAACAGAAAGCGAGAACTGGTTTTATCAGGCATTGGATTTCGTCGGTATATCTCCGAAGGACTTCGAGACACAGGTCATCGAGATCAATACCCTCATCGCAGGCGCTCGTGATCCTGGAGCTTCAGGAGAGATCTTTGCCCCGATCGAAGAGATTATGAAGATGCTTGAGGATACATTCTCTCCGAAAAATGGTGCAAAAACGGACAATAATGGTTCTATAAATGCTCAAAATCCATTTTCTCAAAATAAACCACAGGACAAAAAAGACTCAAAAACTCCAGCACTGGATTTTTTCGGACAGGATCTCACGGAGAAAGCACGATCAGGAAAAATCGACCCTGTGATCGGACGAAATACAGAAATCGACAGGCTTATCTCTATCCTCAATCGTAAGACGAAAAATAATCCATGTCTTGTGTGAGATCCAGGAGTCGGAAAGACTGCTGTCGTCGAGTGACTTGCGCGCCAGATCGCTCTCGGGGAAGTACCCTTTGCTATGCGAGATAAACGTATCATCTCAGTCGATCTCTCCCTCATGGTCGCGGGTACCAAGTATCGAGGTGAGTTCGAGTGACGCCTCAAACAGGTGATCGATGAAGCATCGAAAATCGAAAACGAAGTCATCCTCTTTATCGACGAGATCCATACGATTATCTGAGCAGGAGGAGCTGAGGGGACACTCGATGCTGCCAATATCCTGAAACCAGCTATGGCTCGCGGTGAGATCTGTCTCATCGGTGCGACGACGCTCTCGGAATATCAGAAATATATCGAAAAAGATAGTGCTCTTGAGCGCCGATTTCAAAAAGTCGATGTCCCAGAGCCAGATTTTTCGACGGCTATTGATATCATCTCTGGGCTTCGATCGACATTTGAAGATTTCCATAACCTCATCATCGACGATGATGCGATCGAAGATGCTGTAGCACTCTCCACTCGCTATATCACAGACCGATTTCTTCCAGACAAGGCGATCGACCTCATCGATGAGGCGTGTAGCGTGAAGAGTATGACCTACTCTGTCGATACGTCAGAAGTCGAGGAGATCCGTGAAGATATCCAGAAGCTCAAGGCAGAAATGGGGAATTTTCTCATCTCTCAGCAATACCAAAAAGCACTCACTAAAAAGCGAGAAATGGATAAACTCCTCTCTCTCGCTGATGAGAAAAAGAAAAAACGTGTGATCCCACGCAAAAATCGTCTCCATATCACCTCAGCTGATGTCCAGCGTGTGATCCATCAAATGACAGGAGTACCACTCAAAAATCTCGAAAAAGAAGATCTTTCTAAACTTCGGAATCTCGGTGTCACGCTCAAAAAGCGTATCGTCGGCCAGGATGAAGCGATCGACTCGATTGTTTCATCTCTCAAACGATCTCGTGTCGGAATCTCGAAAACCAATCGTCCGATCGGATCATTTCTCTTCCTCGGTCCGACAGGAGTCGGAAAAACTGAACTGGTAAAGGTTCTCGCAGAAGAATTTTTCTCTGATCCAAAAGCCCTCATCAAAATCGATATGAGTGAGTATCAGGATCGCTCGAGTGCCTCGAAACTCATCGGTACGACCGCCTGATATGTGGGATACGAAGAGGGTGGACTCCTCACAGAAAAAGTCAGACGCAAACCATACTCGATCGTCCTCTTTGATGAGATCGAAAAAGGAAATTTTGACATCTACAATCTCCTCCTCCAGATCCTCGAGGACGGGGAAGTCACAGATGGAAAAGGACGAAAGGTAAACTTCAAAAACACCATCGTCGTCATGACATCCAACGTTGGAAGTGATGAATTCAACAGTCAGGCTCAGAAAATCGGGTTCTCAACCACAGAAAAAGAAGAAAGCAAAATCATCGCTGACTACGATGAGATCCGTGCTCGAGTACTGAAGTGACTTACAGAGGTATTTGCACCAGAGTTTCTCAATCGTATCGATAAAACTATTGTCTTTAATCCACTGGATAAAAAGATTTTACGATCAATTGTGGTTTTACAATTGTCCGAACTTGAGGACAGGCTCAAAGGACTGAAACTCAGCTTTACCTATGATCCAAAAGTGCTCGCGCATATCGTGGCTGAGACGTACAATCCAGAAAACGGTGCTCGTCCCGTCAGGCGCTATATACAGGATATGATCGAAGATGCTATCGCAGATGCTCTCGTCGAGAAAAAATCTCGAAAATCTGTCCATATGAGTGTCGAAAAAAAGAAGCTCACATTTGACTGGAAATAGGACTCCCGTAGAGAAATTGTATACGAAAGAAATCCCTCTTCATTCAGAAAAAGAGGGATTTTATAAAATAAATTTGACATTTTTAAACAATTAGTATTATAAAACTTAGTTTATAACTAATTTCACAATATATGTCGAAGAAAGCAATACTTTTTTCTCTCCTCCTTGCGGGCCTTTTTTCTCTCCTCAATATCTGATATGCAGGACTGCAGGATGGCGCTGAGGTCAATGTAGTCACGAACTGTAGTGGTATGCAGGTAGTTCGTGTAGCTCCAGGGCGTTTCGAGATCCGTCAGGTTGCACCAAATACTCCTGGGTGTGTGAATAAGACAGCCCCAGTCGCTCCTACTCCAGTCATTACTCAAACTCAGACAACAACGGTTTCTACAGGTACACTGGTCGCTACTGGTGTTGTGACTTCTACAGGTACTACAGTTGCCCAGACTGGTGCTGTATCGACAGGATCTACTGTCACCAATTGTAACGGTATGCAGGTAGTATCACTTTCAAATGGTGGATATGCGATCTCTCATGTAGTACCGAACCTTCCTGGATGTGTCCATACTGATAACGCTGGAAATGTGATCACTGGTCCTGATCTTTCTGGTGGACCTCTTCTCGACCTCGCATCGACAGATATCGTGAATTATCGTCTCGAACAGCTCAAGGCTCAAAAAATCCGATTTGCCAATGCTATCCGTAGTGTTCGTATGCGAGCACAGGCATCACGAGAGTCTCGTACAAATGCCTACCTCATGCGTAATGACGCTGTCGTCGTCGATGGTAAAGAGACAGGATGGGTAAAAGTAGAGTGAGCCGAGGTTACTGTCACAGATACCAATGAAAATACAGTCGAGGCAGATACGACAGGGAAGGCATCAGGATATATGGCGAGCCAATACCTCCGCACTCCCAATACCAACGACCTCGTCCGTATCGAACAGGCAGATCACGCATACTGGTCAGACATCGCTCATGTTGGTGTTCACTATGCAAATATTCGTTCGAACCCTTGGTATACAGCTCCGATCGTCACAACTCTCGGGGAAGGATATCCTCTCTACGTTATCGCTACTGTCGATAACTGGTCAGAGGTCAGAAATGATGAAGGGACCGTTCGTGGATATGTTCGCTCAGATCTCCTCACTATCGAGAAGGTTCAGCGAGTTGCAAAATAAGAAATCAAAAATGGAATATACAAATTCATTCACTCCTTACGATATCAATCTTTCATTCGCTGAACTTAAGAGAAAATTTCCAAAAGCAGATGATTTATTGAAAGTTACGAGAGTTCTAGGGAATGATTCTGACCTTAAAGAGGCATTTGTAAACTATATCGTAACTCTGGAAGAGAGAAGGTGAGACCCTAAGAACGTTCTCGAGATTTCCAATATTCGAGAACAATGTCATATGCTTATAGATAGAGCTATGAAAAAATCTTAATTAATCAAAAATCTCCTCAAAATGCTTGGGGGGATTTTTATTTGCGCTCGTCGTCGAAATATGCTATCATAGAGGTATACTAATTTTTCTCTATGTCTGAAGCAAAAAAACTCTACATCTTCGATGGTTTCGATGAAGCACAGGTATCATATTTTCTCCTCATGAGTCAGACTCAGTATAGAAAAGCCTGAGAAAAAATCATCACCGTCGGTGATGCGTCCAATGGATGTGCATACTATGTCGTCCAGGGGAAACTTCGTGTCCTCCAGGGTGGGGAAGAGGTAGCGACACTCGATGCGGGAGCATTTTTCGGAGAGATCGCCCTCATCACCGACGAGCCACGCACAGCGACTGTAGAGGTCGTCGAGGACTGCGAGCTCCAGGTATTTCTCAAGGATGATTTCCTCACGCTCTTCAAACACGGAGAACATAGTGCTGACATGAAAAAGGAAGTCATGAGGCGCATACAGGAGAGAGTGAAAAAGTAAATATTATAATTATGTGATACGATGAGTTACATCGTGATGGCTTTGAGTGAGCTCGATATAAGCTCAGTGTATTAGGAAAGAATTTACCAGGAAAAATATGATCTTTACTTTGAGCATATGCATCGAGGGTAGAGCTATTTCTCCGATTTCCAGGTGATATAGTGTCTAATTTTTCTTCTAAAGTAGAGGTCGATAAAAATAAATACTCATTGCGCTACTTTTCGTGAAATAGATATCATGAGCCCAATAGTTGAAAGAAGAAGTATAGTCTTTTAAATACAGATGTACAGGGTACACATATGGAATGACCACATAATCTTGTGCTTTATTTTGACAATGTACCACTTTTTATAGTTGGATATTCTTATGTGGGGGTGAAAAAATGCAGGCTTATTTATTCATCAGATTCAATGAACAAAATTATTTAGTAATAAATTCAGATGAAAGCAAGGTCCTCCTATCCATGGTAACTCTGAACTTGAGAAATTTGATTGGAAAAAAGTCGCAGTGAGTATTATAGAGGAGCTCTGCCGTCTTAAACGATTGGAGTATGCCTATGTACAACCATCTCTTATTAATAAGTGGTTAGATCCTCGATGGATATTGTCTTGACCGGAAAAAGATAAATTAGCCAGTAGGTTTTTTGAAATCTATGATCAAACAGCCATAGCGATGGGATACAGCCATCCAACCGAGACACTTGTTAAAGTATTACTTCCAAAAAGAAGCTCGTCTTCTTGATACGAAGAACGATATATATGGGCTTACAAAAAACGTATAAGCGAACAAAATCCTCCCGAATAATCGAGAGGATTTTTCAAAATCAAGTCTAGTACATTCCCATCCCACCCATACCTCCTCCACCATGAGAGTGACTTTCTTTCTCGTCTTTTGGATTATCGACGATAAGAGCCTCTGTAGTGAGGAACATACCAGCGACAGAGATTGCGTTCTCGAGAGCAGAGCGAGCTACCTTGGTTGGGTCGATGATCCCTGCAGAGACGAGGTCCTTGTAGTCGTCAGCACCTGCATCGTATCCATAGTGGATATCAGACTTCGATGCGACTTCGTTCACGACGACAGTGCCTTCTTTTCCTGCATTTTCTGCGATCTGACGGACTGGGTAGCTGAGTGCTCGTGCGACGATGTTGGCTCCGATAGACTCAGAAGGGGAGAGCCCAGTATTCTCGAGCACTTTCGCAGCTTTGAGAAGTGCGACTCCGCCACCCGCGACGATCCCTTCATCGACAGCAGCCTTAGTAGCATTGAGCGCGTCTTCGATGCGGAGTTTTTTCTCCTTCATCTCGATCTCTGATGCGGCACCGACCTTGATGACAGCGATACCTCAGGCGAGTTTCGCGATACGCTCAGCGAGTTTTTCTTTATCGAAATCAGATTTCGTATTCTCGATCTGACTACGCAGTTCATTTACACGACCAGCGATGAGATGTTTCTCGCCTGCGCCACCGATGATAGTCGTACTTTCCTTGGTCGAGACGACTGCTTTCGCATGCCCGAGATGCTCGATAGAGGCATTTTCGAGCTTGTACCCTGTCTCCTCGGTGATGAGAGTTGCACCAGTGAGGATTGCGAGATCACGGAGCATGTCTTTTTTGCGATCGCCAAATCCTGGAGCCTTGATCCCGAGGACAGTGAGCACTCACTTAAGTTTATTCAAGATAATTCCCGTAAGTGCCTCTCCATCGATATCCTCTGCGATGATGACGAGTTCACGACGACCTGACTGTGCGAGTGACTCGAGGACGCCGAGGATATCCTTCAGACTGGAGATCTTCTTATCTGTGATGAGGATGTGCGCGTCAGAGATGCGAGACTCCATCTTCTCCGTGTCAGTGATCATGTAGGGTGATATATATCCGTTATCGAACTTCATCCCCTCAGTCACCTCGACTTCGAGACCAAATGTCTTGCCTTCTTCGACCGTGATGACACCATCTTTTCCGACCTTGTTCATGGCATCGGCGATGATGCGACCGACCTCCGCGTCCTGAGCTGATATCGTCGCGACCTGCTCGATCTCGGCATCAGTATTGAGTGGTTTACTCATCTTCGCGAGTTCCTCTACGACGAGAGAACCTGCTTTTTTCATACCGTTTTTGAGCTCGATCGCATTGATCCCTGAGCGGATCTCACGCATACCTTCCTTCACCATTGCGTATGTGAGGAGTGTCGCAGTCGTTGTCCCATCTCAGGCAGCATCGTTGGTTCTACTTGCTGCTTCCTTGATGAGTTCAGCTCACATATTTTCGATCTTGTCCTCGAGTTCGATCTCTTTGGCGATCGTGACTCCGTCATTGGTGACCTGAGGCGCACCATATGATTTTGAGAATATCACATTGCGACCCTTGGGTCCCATAGTCGCTGTGACGGTCTTCGCGACCTTTTCCATTCCTGCGAACATTTTGAGACGTGCTTCGTCTCAGAAGTGAATTGATTTTGACATAAAATGTTTTATAGTTAATATATTGAAGATAATATTGTGTTTTTTTATGAACAAACTAATTAGCGAAACTGACGTATTTGATGGCTTATGAACTATGAGTATATCAAAATTAGGCGTGTCTCATAAAGTAGTTAGATTATATTCTAGGAAAACGGGTGAATTAATTTGAGGTCCTGCAGTTTTAAAAATTTGCAATGCGTGTTCTTCTTGTAAGTTTTTTTATGAGGACTGAGAGGATTTGATTCCTGAGTGAGGTGAGTCAGACTGTTGTAATCCTTATTTGAATAATATTCTTTCTTTGGAAAGACAATCTCAACAGTGAAATGTGATTACTCTTCGTCAACCGTGAGAGGTTTTTCTAGATGATCTTTTTTCAGATTTTAAAGTCAAGACTAACGATATTTGCCCTTTTTGGCAACCGATAGATCCACTCTGAGATTTTCAAGATAGAATAAAAAATTGACTTGAACAATTATTTTAACTCACCTTCGCGAGTATATACTCATACGCTACGATCTTGTACGTGGTATCTCCGACTTTCACATCGTCGCCAGAGTACTGTCCAGATATCACTCGATCTCATTTCTTGAGGTCGATTTTTATTTCGTTACCGTTTTTATCGGTCCTACTTGGTCCGCATGAGATGACCTCGTAGAGACTTGGTCTTTCTTTATTGGCGCTATCGGGGAGGATGATCCCAGATGCCGTGATTTTGTCCGCTTCGACAGGGCGGAGGAGGACTCGATCAGAGAGGGGGATGATCTTTTCGATCATGTCATGAGTGATGCTCATAATAGAGAGAAAAGTGAAAAAATAAAAGAAATGTGACAGTGTGTCACTAGGTACAGAGTATATCAATTTTCTCTTTAAGTCAAAATTTTTAGCACTTTTTTATATAGAGTGCTAAAAATATAAAGATATTTTCTATTGATTTAATTATTCTAACTTTTATACTTAGAAAAGTTCTTAATTTTTTTTATGACAACTCTCCTATTTGAAGCTCCTCTTCCAAGGTACAACCTTGCTAAAAATGGAAGGCCATATACAGCATCAGAAAAACTTTCTCACATGATTAGCCAACAGAAGAATGTTCTAGATCCTGCATTTAAGGATTTTTCACCACAGCAATTCCAAGAACTTCTCATAGCAAAGCCATACATGACAGAAGCCGAGCAAGATGCGATCGTACGGGCAGTCCGTACTCGGGAACTCATCTATCGTGTCGCTGAAGCTGTAGGAAGGGTTCGATCGACAGGAGTGAGTTTTCGTTAATTATTGTAAGCATATGAATACTCCAGATATTTTCACTCCATCAAAAAATCCCTACAAAGGGGGATATGTGATCTGGCTCGATATGGTCCGGTCGCTTGGATGAATGTGAATTGATCTCATGTTTCGATATCAGGAGATTGCCATGAATACTCTCGAGACGTCGAAAAAACGCTAATTAGACGTGATGCATATTTGGTCACTCTTTGCTCGGGAGTTCACACCCGATCATGGTGATAAATTTTTCCATATGATCGACGTCACGGAGTTGCTGATCGTGACGTTCGGATTTCGCTGTCTTGGTGTGGAACTTGTATCGTGTGAGGAGTGTATAGACGAACTGCCAGTATGAGCAGTCAGAGATATCGACATGTCCGACCGTGCGTATCTCATCGAGATAATCGAGTGAGTAGTAGAACTCTTCTTTTGTTCCGATGTTATCGAGGTCAGCGTCCTGGATGATCTCTTCGAGGTGAGTTTTTGGTTTCGAAAATAGTACCGTCGCCATGATGATATTTTCGATCTTTTCGATACGTTTCTCGGGGTGCTCATGAGTCTCGAGCCACTTGCGTGCGATCTTTGCTCCGATATATTCATTTTTTTCATATTGCTCAGTGAATCCTGTATCATGAAAAAGACAGGCAAGCTGGAGATCCTCGAGATCTTCTCCGTCGACTCACTCTGCCATCGCGAGGTAGGTCGCGCGATCGAGGACTCATTTTGTGTGTCCAGGATTGTGATACTGATAGTTTTCACATCGACGAAGGATATCGAAAACGTAGGATTTTGCTCATTCTATGATCATAGAAAAAAATAAATACATAAAGAATACAAGAACAACTCTACCACTTTTTCTTTTTTCTTGCAAAAAAGAGGACTTTTTTTATACTACGTCACGTTATTTACCCTATTTTCTTATGCGTCTCGCCCCTCGTCTCCTCCTCATCCTTGCTCTTACTGTCATTTCTCTCGCGTATGTCTTCCCCTGGGATCACTATGGTATCACAGTTCCGACATGGGTAAAGCCATACAAATATGGACTCGATCTGCATGGTGGTGTCGAGCTCGATTACAAAGTCGATCTCAGTGCAGTAAAGGCTCAGAGCGGAAAAACTATTTCTGAAGCATCTATCATCGATACACTCAAGACGATCGTCGATAAGCGTGTCGGAAGCCTCGGACTCGAGGAACCAACTATACAGACAGCGCAGTATGGACCTGGCGAGTCACATATTATCGTCCAGATACCAGTCAAGGAGTACGGTGACATCAGTGAAGAAGAAAAACGTAAAAGAAATACCGAAGATATCGCCCGAGCAAAAGATACTATCGGTAAAGTCGTCCAGATCGAGTTCCGCGAGGAAAAAAGTGCGATCACTGATGCAGATAAGAAAGCTCGTCAGAAACTCGCAGAAAATGCCCTCTCAGAAACAAAAGATACACCATTTGACACTGTCGGTGCAAAATACCGTGACCAGTATGAAAATGTAGGATATATGAGTACTGGTGGTGTACTGATACCACAGGCAGAGTTTGATGGATACCAAAATATAACAACATTTCCATATGTCTCCCCAGTACACTATGTCGCAGGAGAGGAGACTCTCAGTGCCGATGAGAGTGGGAAGACTGTGACGACTCGTGGTCCAGGTGGATATGCAGTTACCTACCTCGAAAAAGCGCTCTCTGATATCGAGGTCCCTGCTATAGGAACTGGATCTGCTACCAAGAAAAAACAATACCAATATGCACTCATCTATATCGATGAGCGTCCAAGTCTCTGGGAAGTCGCGAAAACTCTCGATGGAAAATCACTCTCAGATAAGTACCTCACTCGTGCTGGAGTATCATTTACTCAGGCAGGTGCTCCTCAGGTAGAGCTGATATTCAATGACGAGGGAAAAAAGATATTCGGAGAACTCACGAAACGTCTCCTCGGAAAACGTATCGCTATCTATGTCGGTGGACAGATGCTCACGGCTCCGACTGTCCAGGCAGTCATCCCTGATGGACGTGCTGTGATTACTGGAGACTATACTATTGCCTCTGCTCAGGAGCTCGCGAATAATATCAACACTGGTATCGTCCCAGCTCCGATCTACCTCACGAGTGAACGTACGATCGATGCAAAAATCGGAAAAAATGCTCTCTCTGAAATCCTCAAGGCTGGACTTATAGGACTATTTGCTATCGTGGTACTCCTCGTGATTTTCTATCGAGTATCTGGACTGATCGCCTGAGTCGCGCTCGTGTTCTATACGATCCTCCTGATTGCTCTCGTGAAGTTCGCAGGAGTGACACTCACACTCGCATCTATCGCCTGAGTCATCCTCTCTATCGGTCTCGCCATCGATGCCAATATCCTCATCTTCGAGCGTATGCGTGAAGCACTCAGATCGGGTATGAGCATGGATAAGGCTATCACAGTAGGATTTCGCCAGTCATGGACAGCAATCTGGGATTCTCATATTACGTCACTCACTTCAGCGATCATCCTCTATGTATTTGGTATATCACTGATTAAGGGATTTGGATTTATGCTTGGGCTCGGTATCGTCCTCTCACTCTTCACGGCTATGTGGGTCTCTCGCATCCTCCTCATGGCTATCGGACATCGTATGACAGACAAGACGAAGACGTTTATCGGTATAGAGTAGTATGTACAACGAGTTTTCTCAAGCATCTCTTTCACAGTGAAATCATATATCACCAAATTGATTATGAATACAGTCATCTAACGTAAGGGAAACAACTCATTTTATAAGAGAAGAATTAGTCAGGAGGTATACCTATTTCACAACAAAACAAAAGTGAGACACTGATACTCTAGATTGGCTTGCTAGTGTTTTAGCATGATGAAATACCGCACTCATAGCATCCAATATTATACAGGCAAGACGTCTTGTGCTTGCTCTTCTCTGAGAGATATATGAACCACCGAAATGAGATGGAAAATGAAGACAACATCTTGTCTTTCCTGCATATTCAGAATCTACCATAGAGTGACTCATTTCTCTTATAAAACCAGAACTACGATTAGTTCAAGAAATGGATACGAGTAAATGAGCTCATGAAGTTCCTTCTGAGGTCTTTACCGAAACGGCTCCTATGGAATGAATTCAGATCGAACCATATATTCCAGAAGATAGGCTTCCTACAGCAGCAGAAGCCCAAGCTATTTTTAGAAGATTACTCAAAGATGCAGCCAATGATCCAGAAATAGCAAAAGTTCTTTCATCTCTTCGTTAAATGATCCTCTGATTTTTCGACTCATGACTCGGCGGAAAGTGCGTGATGGAAGATTTTCAAAAGGTATTTCCTCATATTCCCATGATCCTCGAGATGGATCGAGAAAACGCTCCCTATGGTGAAAAATCAGGTGATGAGATACGAGCTCTCACGAAAGCCTGAGTCGATAGACTCTTTGCTCGCAGTGCAGATGTCGTCATCCTCGCCTGCAATACGGCGAGTGTCCATGCTCTCCGCTGGCTCCAGAGAGAGATCTATCCTGATAGACATATCCTCTGAGTGACGGTTCCATGAGCAGAGGCAGTGGTCGAGGGAGGCTATCGAAAGATCGGAGTCCTCGCGACTGACGCGACAGTACGGAGTCGTATGTATAGAGAGCGAGTCCACATACTGGATGATAGTGTCATCGTAGAGGAAATATCTGCTCCAGGACTTGTCCCACTGATCGAGCAGGGGATTACTACATGAGAGGAAATTGATAGACTCCTTCATGGGTATTTGTCACGATTTTCTCCTGATATCGAAGCACTGGTTCTCGGATGTACGCACTATCCGATCATCAGAGAGTCTATTGGGGAGGTTTGGCATGACCTTTTTGGGCGAAAATTGATCATGATCGATCCTGGGAAGGAGGCTGCGAGGAAGATGGGGGAGTGGATGGAAAAGAAAGCTTACTAAGAGGTATAAGATATTCAGCTCATGTACTAGTATCAATTCATCGCATTGAAATAGTGTCTTTACTTGTCGCTTCTGGATAATTTGCTTGATATTTTTCTAGTACTTCCCTAGTTGTATAGTGGTTTATTTTGATTCTTGATTTTCTTGAAATGTTTCACTCACTTTTTCACCGAATGGGTAAGAGAAAGTTAGGAAGGGAGAGTATATGGTTATAAATTTGTTCTTCTGAAAACTGTATGGAAGAGCTTCACCCATTTTTAACTCTATTTTCCGATATAACTCTTCTGATAATTGATCATATACCACTTGTTCATATCCATCCATGTCTACGTATTTTTGCTGTTATTTTTCTTCGCATTCTGTATATATCATGATGAGCATATCCAGTTTCATTTTGATTATCAACGAGAACAATTTGTATTTCCATGGCCGTGAGTCCGTTTTTTTGCGCACGAGTCAGTTTCAATTCTTGTCGTTCAGCGCTATAGCTTTTTTTCTGAGTTTTTCTCGCTTTTTGTAGAGCTTCCTTATATTCTATATCTGCTTTATTTACTAAGTATGAGTTAGTATACTCTTCTATGAGTTCTTGCGTGAGAAATGTTCCTGAGTTTTCCAATTCAAATGATCATCAAAGTTTCTGGAATAAGACTTTCCCTATTCGTATAGCATCACTAGGTTCTTTTACTTCTATACGCATTCTATGTATATCTTTTATCGCATCAGGAAGGTTATATTTTTCTTGTCCATCCATTTTTTCGACGACAGCAGAAATACTTTTTACATCAAATCCAGCATAAATACTCATCTTACGTCCATCGATAAATCCTGATCATTGCATTTCGCGTGATGTTTCTGAGAAACGGATCGAATTTTCTTCATCGTAAGAAAAGGGTGCTTCTCAAAAAACAGCAATAATTTTTTTAATAAAATCTTTATCTCTAAAATCTACTTTTCATGTCGCATAGTCTACATGAAACTGTGAGTTTCGAATAATTCTGAAAAATCAAAGAACCTCTTTAAGAATAGTACAGTATCATATTTTGTCAGTAGGCTTATTGAGAGAGTTTCATTTTTTTGAAAGATTAACGAGGTCTTTTCAACACGTAGGATTGCGACCAAGTGAAGGCACATAGTAGCCCTCACTTACGAGATATTCTGTGGAAAGTCGCCATGCAAGGCAAAGATCCCGCACGATTCATTTTTTATACTCTTCATTGGATTCACCAGAATTTGGCTCGAGCTGATTAAAAAACAAGTAAATATCTGAAATATCAGTAAATGTTGGTATGCTATAGATATCATGTAATGTTCACCGAAGTTTTCCTTGTATTTGTTTTACCGCAAGATCAACTCCATCATTAGGAATGGTGCTGTCTGGCGTAAGAAAGTCAGTAAGCACTTGGCCGCTTCCAAGCTTATCTTGATAGTATAGTACTTGTATTTTTCGAGATTTCTTTATAGTGAACATATGATCCTAATCTACGGTAAATGAAAAGTATGAAATGGAGTCGCTCGACTCTGTCGCCATCTCGGGCTCTCATATGAGATCCGAGATGATAGTGATGCGCCGAAGTCATATGATCAGTACACTGAGATCATCCCATCTCCTGGGATTGCTCCGACGCATCCGATCTACGCGACTGGAAAGGTGGTTGCGGAGCTTGATTTTGCTCATGCATACCTTCCAGATGACTTCGTCACTTGCTCTGTCACAGGGACAGATGGGAAGTCGACGACATCCTGGATCCTCTATAGTATACTCGAAAAAGAGTTTTCTGGCAAAAAAAGTGTCTATCTTTCGGGGAATTTTGATACACCACTTTCTGAGACAGTCTGTCAGATCCTCGAGAAGTGAGAAAAAAGGGGATATATCGTCATCGAAATATCGAGTTTTATGTCATATGGGATCAAGTCATTTTCGACTGACTATAGTCTCTATACTAACATCAAACCTGACCATCTCAACTGGCATAGAGACCTCGAGGATTACTATGATGCGAAGATGCGACTCATACGACACACGACAAAAAAGGCAATCGTCGCGTCTCAAGTACTCGAATTTGGGAATGAGTATGGATTTGATGTTTCTCCACTGCGGGACGCTCGTATATTCGCTCTCTCGACTGACAAAAAATATCGAGATCGGAGTGATGGTGAGGATATCATCATCAGAGGGCGAAAAAAATACAAACTCTCGGAGACACAGTTCTCCTGAGCACATAACGCGATGAACATCCTCGGGAGTACTCTCGTGACCAATGAAATGGACATATGCTCGAAACGGACAAAGGTTTACCTCACATCGATAGGGTGACTCCCACACCGCCTCGAGAAAATCGGAGAAAAGAACAGCATCACGATCGTAGAAGATTCGAAATCCACCTCGAGTCAGAGTCTCGAAGCAGCACTCGGATCCTATGGTAATACAAAAAACCTCCTCCTCATCGTCTGATGATCAGATAAGTGAGATCATTTTTCACATCTCACTTCACAGTTTAAAAAACGGGTAAAGGCAATGGTGGCGATCGGTGCAACGAAAGATCAGTTTATAGAGATTGCACAGTCAGAGAATATCAAATTCCTCGCTACTGACTCACTCGAAACAGGAGTAAAATGGCTCTATGAAAAAGGAAAAAAATGAGATGTACTCATGCTCTCGCCAGGATGTGCGAGTTTCGGACTCTTCCGTGACTATCTCGATCGTGCAACACAGTTTCGTGATATTACAAAAAAACTCCCCGAATAATCAGGGAGTTTTTATTTATTTTTTCTGGATCTGTGATCAGGTGAGTGTTGTACCAGAAGCAGTTGTCGGTATCTGAGTTTCGACTGGAGTATCAGTGATTTCAAAGAGCGTAAACCAACTTTGCCCAGTGTATTTCATGAGGATTTGCGAAAGTTTCTGTGGATCCTGCGCGGCACCCTGAGTAGTGATGTCGTTTTTTATAGAGTTGATTACAGAGTAGTCACTGCCTTTTCATGAGTTGAGAAGGTTGATGATGTACTGTTGGCACTGATAGAGTTTTTGTCCACGAGGGATGGCTACCCCATCTTTGTATGACTCTGAGTTTGTCGCTGCGATCGAGAGGAATTCCTCATCACTTTTTATAGCTCATTTTTTGTACTCTCCTATCGCGAGCTCGAGACAAAAGTTATCTGTTGCCACAAGTCTCAGGTTACGTGCTCGCATAGTAAGGAGGAGTTTCTCAAACCTCGCAGTGAGAGCATGTCTCGGATCACGGTCGATGGTTGCAGCATTGAGATCGACGAGGAGATACTTGAGCCCGAGTTTTTTCATACGTTCTATCGTAGTCTCAGGACTCTTAGCATAGAAGTATGTATCAAAAGAAAATATAAGACTGTCTTCAAAATAACGCTCCCTATTTTTATCGATAAGATAGGTCATAAATGTCCCTATTCTATAGATACCACCGGTATTTGTGTTTCCCGCTTTTGGATAGAGGATATTATCGTAGAGCGTCTTTCCTATGAGGCGTGCATCATTTCTGATTCTCATGTCAGATGAGTTTCTATTTTGGAGGACAAATGTATGCCACGCCTCGAGTCCAACATCGGACATGTTTATGTTAGCGAGTTTTTCCTTGAGTCATGGGGATGTCATCTTTTCTTTGAGTCCCTCAAAGAGTTTTGTAGTATCTTTTACATTGAGCGTAGCTATGGGTATGAGGTAGTCGCTCCTATAGGCAAAAATAGATTCTTCTTGAGAGAGGGTATGGTATTTATATTCGTTATAGTATGCGGATTTGAGATTGTTCCATCCGTGAGGGAATGCAGAGCGGATGAAGTACACCCCGATAAATACAAATACGATGGTACTCGCTGTCAAAAATAGGTTCATGCGTTCATCATCTTTTTCCTCATCCTTACTATGGTCGATGATTTCTGAGAGTGCCAGTCCGATAATCACAAAAAAACCAAAATAAATCACGATACCATACCATACAATTCCAAATGCAGAAATCATAAAGAAGAACGCATATACTCACATAAATGCTGTCATTTCACGTATTTTTCTATTTGTTTCATTTTTTTCTAGGAGGAAGTGCGTAGCTCCTATGAAGAGAAAGTTCAGGAGAAGTAAGAGAGCATATCCGTAGCTCATAATCCCTCCATTCATACCGAGAGTAAAGTATGAAAATATTCGTGTCAGTGCAATTCCTGTTGTGTCGATAAAATAGTAAAGAAGAGAAAAAATAAGAACACCTCCTATGCAGATAGAGTAGAGTGATCGACGCGATCGCGCAAACAGGAGAGCTGCAGGGAAGAATGCCAAGAAGAAATACGTAATATCAGTAAATTCTCCAGCCTGGTTTTTTTGGAAGGTGAGGTTCGGAGGGAGTTTGAGGTAGTTATTGATACCGGTATCATAGCCGAAGTATCGTCCCATATCTTCGTTATCAGACTGTCATTCTGTGGTGATTCCGACTGGAGTAGATTTCTCTTTTTCTTTGAGTTCTTCTTTTGTATAGAGGGTCTCATAACTGTATGTGAGTACTCATCCAGATCAGTTAAGTATACTCATAGGGTTGGATCGTAGTCCGAGAGATCAGATCTCACTCGCGTTTTTCACAAGCCACGGTGCGCAACCGATACCAACAGCAATCAAAAATACTCCACTTGCTCGTATCCAAGAAAAAAGTTTTTCTCAAAATCTTTGTTTCCCATGAAAATAGAGTCAACTCAGAATACTGAGTATACCCACACTTCAGAGAAAAAACCCTATCGTATGCATGAGTTCTCCGTTATTTCTCGGCATAGGAACATTTACTATCTTCCAGAGATCAGCATAGGTAAATACCGCAAGGAAAAGAAAAAAGTATCCAATATATCATGAAAGAGAAAGGAGTCTATATGCAATCAGTCACAATCCTCAAAGTATGAGCATTATGGAAGTGAATTTTACGCTAAAGGTAAAACCTATGAGCACTCAGGCGATAGCCAGGATCATAAGGTTTTTCCGAGAGAGGGAGATCTCCTCTTTCCAGAGAGTGAATAACAGTGCAAATCCGCTAATAGAAAAGAAAAAATATGCAGGATCCAGCTTCATATCTTTTGCTTGTTGAAATACCGTCATGGGCATAGCATAGTAGACTAAAGCAAAAAGTATCGGAAGAGATATCAGAGCTTTTTTTCCTTCCTTTTCAAAAATAAATGAAAGAATACTCGTCAGTGCTATAACAGCGAGAATTCCACCCAGTTGATTGAGGTAAAATGCTTGTGAAGCATTATTTCCAAAGAGAAATCCAGTAGAAGTGATCAGTTGCCAGCTATACATTTGTGCTCACTTGAGAAGCTCTCAGGAGAGGGCTATCATCTTCGGGAAGTTCATGTATACACCCAAATCATCCCATCCGATCGGCATAGGACGGATAACATTTATGAGTGATACTGCGAGGAGGAATGTCAGGAAAAAGAAGGCAAACTCTATCGAAAGAAGATTGAGATTTAGAATTTTATGAGTTGATCCAGATGAGCTATGGTTATCGATTTCCACAGATCGAGTTGCCATGTCGTTCCAGGTTTCTCTCAGTCATGAGTATGATGCTACTGTCATAACTCACAGGAGTATGAGGAGTCCAGTGAGGTGAAACATGTGGACTCATGCGAGCATCATGAGCCCGATAACAAATACAAAAAAACCAACTGATATCTCTACTCCTATACGTATGCGGAGGTCGATTTTCCCCCACTCTGCGACGAGCAGTCTCAGTATGCTGTACCCAGCACTTCGCGTGATGACAACGAGAGCAAGGGGATAGACAAGAAGGGATAAAATATGGAAAAACAGAGTCACTGCCGATACTGATCCACCTGACATAAGTGGACTTTGTCGTACTTCTGGAAATGTGGAATAAAAACCACATATGATGAGAACATGGAGAAGTGTAAGCCCAAGAATTGACCAGAAATTCCATTTGAGGACTTTTTTCTCTGCGACAAAAATCGTGTATCCCTTATAGAGAGCATACAGACCGATGATGGTTGCCAGGTATCCAGCATATCCACTAGAAGACTCGATGTGACTGATATTACTATAAAAGGTCGAGTAGTACATGATGATGATACTGAGTACCCATATGATAAACGCCCCGAGAGAAAGAAAAAATGAGACCATAGAGTGAAAAAGAAGAAATATTTTTTGCTTAAACGGATCGAACTCGTTTTACGGTCTTGAGAAAACCAAGAAGTGTTCCTTTATTGATCAGGAGAAATATACTCATATAGACAGAAATGGCAATGAAAAAGCCAAAAAGTATATTGATATTATACATTTTATATGAAACATAACAGAGAAGTGATGCCATCAGTGCTCAGGCAATATTTCTCCAAAATGTCGGTGTCATGATCGGAGACTGATATTCTCTAGTTGCCTGACGACTCATATACCAGAGTGGTACCCAGGAAATACCGACAGCGAGCGCTGCTCAGTGTACTCAGAGTGGAGAGTGTATGCAGATAAGCGTGAGTGGTATATTGATCGCGAGAGTGATCGAGAGCATTTCTATACGTTTACGTACATTTCCTGTTCACGAGAGGAGTTGGAATGCTATCTGGTTTAAAAAGTTGAAAAATATGAACGGTGCAGAGTATTGGAGTATTTCTCATGAGGTTCTAAATTTCTCTGAGAAGAAAAGTACGCTTACGCCTTCTCCGAACTGAAAGAAAAATACGCTTACCCAAATAGAAATAATAGTAAATATGGTACTAAATTCTTTGGTAAGTATTTGGATTTTTTGTTTTTCTCCTCTGCCAGAGAGTTCGGATATCACAGGTAACAAAAATCCTACTATCGGACTGATGATAATAAATGGAAGTCCTATCAACGAGAGATAATTCGAATAGTATCATACGGATTTTTGGTCGAGAAAAACGATAATAAGCTGCATGTCTATCTGTGAAAGGACGGTCGCTATATTGGCAGTTACGAGTGTTCAGAGTGAGTATTTAAGAAAATTTTTGCGCTCAGTGAGATCTCGCTCCTTTTGTACTCCTGAGAAAAACGGTCTGTAGTAACGCAGATAAGAAAAACTCGCTGAAAAAATAGCTCACGCGAATACTCCTATCACCCAAACGATCATGTAGTTATAGGTATTTCAATTGTCAGTGAAAAACAAAATCATCGTTCCAGTTAGGGTAACCACGAGCCTCGAGAGTTCTGATCATTTATGGTATTTTGTGTCTTGGGCAACGGAAAATAGTATAGTAGCGAGATGAAAAATATTAATCCCGAGAAAAAATAAAATACCAACTCGAAGAATCTCTCCAACCTGTGCGTGAAAATAGTATTTTTCTAGCCAGGGGATGAGGAGCATGATAAGTCCTATGATCACGAAACTCGATACGATCTGTACCTTCGCTGCGATAAAAAATATATACTTGGCTCGAGGATAATCATTTTTTACGATAAGTTTCGGGAGAGTATAGTTCAAACTCTCAGTGCATCAGAGATCGTTATATACTGATAGGAGCATGAGAAAACTGATTATCCCATAGAGAATACCTACTTCCTCCACGGATAGGTCCCTCGATATCATTACTTTTACGATATATCCGATCGGTGCTATAATAAATGTAAAAAAATAGAGCCAAAACCCTTTTTTGATAAATTTCTCACTGAGACTTTCAGAACTATTGAGCATGATGGTAGGTTAAAGACAATAAGATCACTCCCTGATATCAGAAAAAATCTTTCCATCATGAAAGGCGATGACACGCTTTTTCATCGTATTTACAAGTCTATCATCATGTGTCGCGATAATCACAGTTTTTCCTTCATTATTGAGTTTGATAAGGAGAGAAATCACTTCTTCTGCATTTTTGGGATCGAGATTTCCTGTCGGCTCATCACCGATAATGATATCAGGATGATGTATGAGGGCACGTGCTATAGCTGTCCTCTGGAGCTCTCCTCCTGAGAGTGACTCGATAAATTTTTCTTTCTTATGCAGGAGATCGACCTGAGCAAGTACTTCTGGTACTCTGCGTGTGATCGCATGATCATCGTATCCACAGACTTCCATAGCGAAAGCGACGTTTTCTCTGACTGTTTTTTTCGGGAGGAGTTTGAAATCCTGAAATATCACACCAATATTTCGTCTGTATTCGAGGAGATCATGAGAGTTGAGTTTATATATATCTTTGAGGTCGTTATTTTTGACGTGTCATGATTTCGGTGGGAGCGCACCGATGAGTGTCTTGATAAAGCTTGTTTTTCCACTTCAAGAATTTCCTATCAAAAAGACAAATTCTCACTGTAGAATTTCTGTAGTAATATTTTTTAAGACAGTACGTTCTCCGTAGGCGATGTCGACGTGTGAAAAAATCATAAATTTATCGTGGAAGGATAGAGAGTGCGACTTGTTTTTCAGTTTTTTTGAGATTGCCATCTGTGAGGACGATACGTATCGTGTGGTTTCATGGACTCTGTCCAGATGTCCCTACTGGGATGACGAATATATCGCCCACGGAACTTGTCTGTATACTCGTATCATCGAGAAATACGCTCACTTCTCGTTCTGCCGTATTGACAGCGATATCAAAACGCAGGTTAAAAGTATCTCAGGCGTAGAGACTAATTTTTGGACTGTTTGGTCGAGGATTAGTAAGAGTTATTTTTGGATCAGTCACGTTACTGATATTTCATCCGAGATTTTCTCCAGGTTTTCCTGAGACGGTGATTGTCTTATTTTCGCTATAGGTAAATCCGTATACATCAGTAGCAGTGATCATAAATGTGTGATCACCAGACTGAAGGTCACTCGAAAAGCGAATTTCTCCATTCGTTTTTGCTCCAGATGCGAAATCAGTATTTGTTTTTGTGTCGTTTTCTGAAGTAACAGTGATATTTTTGATCATCCTATTTCCATCCCATGAGACCCGGAGGATCTTTTTTCCTGGAGTATCGAGTGTGCTATTTACCCCTGTTGTTTCTATCGTAAGTGTGACATTTCCAGGATCTTTTGGCCTCTCGCACGGTTTATCTGTCGGCATGACAAATGTAGAACCACTTGCTGAACCATTGATAGCCTGGAAAAATCCCTCTGTCCACGCAGGGTCGTATCCATCTATCACAGGTTTTGCACTTGGTATGAGGATTTTCCCGATCGCTCCCGGAGGAGTATCAGGTGAGACGGGTCCATTACAGAGAGTGTCTACTTCCTTCTCACCAAAGCCTTCATCGTATTCATCGAGCTTGACTGCCATGATAGTACTGACTTTTTGGTCCTCTGGTGTTGTATCAGTAGCGAGTTTTCCACTGAGCTTCGCAATCGTATATGAATAGACACCATCTGGTTTTTTCCAGTCTTCTTTTGGGAGATCTTTGAGCGCGAACTCCATAAATGGTTTCCATATTCCAGCAGCACAGTTGAGTCCATCACAGCTTCATTTTGTCTCTTTTCCATTCACGTTTCCTGCCCAGACGACAGTCGTAATCTGTGGTGAGTATCAAGCTGTCCATAGGTCTCGCGGAAGGATTTTCTCTTTCGATATTTCTTTATTTGAGGTTCCTGTTTTTGCTGCGACATTTCGTCCATTGATCGTGAGAGCATTTCTCCAGAATCCTTCGGGTCGAGACTCAGGATCAGAGAGGATCTTAGTCACGATATACGATGCTGCTGGAGAAAATACAGGTTCTTCTTTTTCTGGTGCCTTATACTCTTCGAGCACATTGCCATCACTGTCTTCGATCCTTTCTACAGCATGTACTTCACGTTTTATCCCGAGGTTGGCAAATACACTATAGGTCTGCATCAGATCGATAGGTCGGACTTCTGCCGTACCGATAGCCATCGGTGCTCCGTATCATGCATCTTCTCGTAGGGTCGAGAGTCAGAAAATTTTTCCATATTTCACGATCTCTTCCTCTTTTCCTCACAGATAAAACATTTTTGCAGCGGGGATATTACGCGAGTAGGCAAGTGCCTTTTTGAGTGGCATGATACCCTTAAACCCGCGATCATAGTTATCTGGTACCCATTTTCCGAATTTTGTACTGACATCAGCGATAGGACTCTCGGGTCCGATCGGATTTTTACTGATCGCGAGAGCGTAGACTATGGGTTTAAAAGACGAACCAGGCTGACGCTTCGCTATAGTCATATTATTGTTTCCCCCGTGTTCAGTATCGAAATAATCAGGTCAACCCACCATAGCGAGGAGACCTCAGCTTTTATTATCCATCGCGACGAGTGCGGCACTTGATGCTCCGTACTGAGCCTTATTGATAGCAACTTGTTTTTTGACGAGTTCTTCTGCTTTGTCCTGGAGTTTTGGATCGATCGTTGTGTAGACTTTGAGCCCCTGAGTGATGTCGATATCTTTTCCGTATTTTGTTTCGAGATATTCTTTTATATACATGACGAAATACGGATAGCGGATGTTTTCACTATATTTTTTGAACTCGAACTCGATGCCATCAGAAATGATTTTATGAAATGTCTCTCCATCAATCGATCCATCCTCGAGCATACGACTGGCGACAAAATCTTTTCGTCCGATAGAGTACTCGATACCATAGCGTTCTGTGCTGCCAGAATTCGTAATATCACCCTCTATGCGGATATCTCAAAAGAAAAGCAGTAAATCATCATATCAGATACTACTACAGCCATCTCTTCCTGGAAAGTATGCATCATTTCTCATATATTTCTCCTCTAGACCACAAATCTCTACTCAGGCACCATCGGATTTTAGTGTCATGCCACTGAGATAGTTTCGGAACTCAGTATAGAGTCACTTATAAGCAGTTCGAGACTCGGGAGTATCGATCGTGATGGTTTGACTCGGATCAGAAAGAGGATAGACGTAGACTTTTCCCATGAGACGGTCTCGATGGAGGTATGGCGAGTAGTATGTCGGTCACTTTGGCAGAGAGGCTAGGATGCTTGCTCCGAGCGGTCCGACTTCTTTCGCACTTTTTCCGAAATAGGTTTTCGAAGCTTCCTCTACACCATTTGCATTGTATCAAAATGATATCGCATTGAGATACATTTCGAGAATTTTTTCTTTTGAATAGTTTTTATTAAGCTTGTATGATAGATAGGCTTCCTGTACTTTTCGCTTGATAGAGCGTTCTTTTGTGAGGAGTGTATAGCTGATAAGTTGTTGGGAAAGAGTGGAGGTTCACTTTATCTTGTCTGTTTTGCCAGTGACATAGTTGAGTCCCGCACGGATAAGTCACTTTACATCGAAACCAGGGTTTTCGAAAAATGTCTTATCTTCGGTACTGATGATAGCGTTTTTAATCGAGTCAGAAATATCAGTATACTTCATATATGTTCGCTTCCCATCATTAAAGAGGGTATAGATAGGTTGTTTTTCCTTATCATAGATGACAGTACTCTCACGGAAATAGTCACCACGCTCGATCGAGCTCACATCAGGGACGCCTCTCAGAAAAAACGCCCATATAACAAAAAGAGAGAGCACTCATCAAATAATAGCCACTCATCCAGCTTTCATAAGAAACTCTCGAGAAATAAGATTTTCTAAAAATGAGGGAGACAAGTATGTATGGTATTTTCTTCTCATAGGTATAGAGTGGTTAAAAATCTTCCCATTCTCAGGCTTGTATCGCTTGTGTCTTTTTTTCTCCTGAAACTGGTGATCAGGATTTCGGAGAAGGTGTATCTTGTGTTCATTTTGGAGGAGCTATTTTTCATGATGCTGTCGATCATGATGACTCCCCTGAGAGCGTACTTTTCGGAACTATAGGAAGATAATAAGGATTTTTGATGAATGTAAAGTATTCTCAGGCATCTTTTCCGAGAACAATCTCGACTTTTGGCCCAGATGTATTTATATATTCATTGTGTTCGACGATACTATAGGGTATAGCCTCCTCGATATATTTGAGTGCGGCGACACGAGTGCTCGATGGATCGATACCGATCGTGAGATCTGGGTGCCAGTAGATATTGATGTGACTTTTTTCTATGGTTCCTGTGGCAGTGATGATTGGTTTTTGGAGTGTGAGAGGGAAGCCGATTTTCGCGAGACCATAGGTGATTTCTTCGGCGCGTTTCTTCATGCTCGGATCAGTGACGACGACGATATCCCGGGTCTCATCTGTGAGACTCGGGAATCGGAATATCATATCCACAAATCGACGAATATCGTCATAGTAACTGAGTCGTGTTGCATGAGCATTTTCTGGGATGATGACCGCCTGTCCGCCAAAAAGTTCTCGACTCGGAGAGTAGAGATATGATCCTGGACTACACTTCGTGATAGAGAGACAGTAGTCAGAAAGAGAGATGATTTTTATCGATTTGCTCTCGACATCTCGAAATGAGAATGCGAGTTCACCCATACGCACGAGAGAAAGATCTGTATCGAGGTGAGAAATAATTGCATTGTAGAGGTCAGCGATCTTGTCAGGACTTGTTATATATCCGAGATCTTTTGCTTTTTCTTTGATTGCTTTGAGGATGAGTTGCTGACGGTTCGACCTATCAAAATCACTCGTCGAGTGACGGCTGCGAGCATATTTGAGTGCAGTCTCTCCATCGAATGTCTGGAGTCATTTTTTCACAGAAAATGTCGTATATCCCCAGTTATTATCGGGGTACTCTCGGTCGACGAGATCCTCTGGGACATCGATATCGACTCATCAGAGGATATCGATCACTTCTTTAAATCCAGAAAAATCAATCACGACGTATTGGTCGATCTGCTGTCCTGTGATCTCTCTCACCTTATCAGCGAGATATTTGATCCCAACTTTATCTCGTTTTCCGAGGTCGTAGAGCGTATTGATACGTCAGGCACCTCACTTTTCTCCATAGGATACGTAGAGGTCACGAGGGATGGAGAGGAGTGTTATATGTTTAGTTTCACCGTTGAGACTCGCGAGCATGATCGAGTCGGTGAGGTCAGCCCCATCATGTCACTTTCCTCCGATACCCGCGATGAGGATATTGGTAGTTCACTCTACTTTTTCATTTACAAATTCTTCGATTATGCTCGGAGGAGTATAGACCTCTGAACCATTTTTCGAGTTTGCTTGGAAGAGAAAATAGTATGCATAGAGTGAAAACGCTCACACAGAAAGAAGAAGAGCACTGAGTCCTAGATATTTCCAAGAGTATGATTTTGCTATTTTTGGCTCTGTATCAACTGTCACTCCTTTTGCTTCTTTTTGTTTTTCTTTTGCTCCGGGGAGACGCTTGGTAGTAAATTTTGGCATGCCGGGATTATAGAGAAAATGATGCTTTTTTCAAACAGAAAGAGAGAGTTTTTCACATTTTTTTCTCATTTTGTGAAAATAGAGATAAAAATTTGTGTAAAACTTGTATATTAGAAATATTTTTATGAAAAATACTAGGAGAATATTCTCTTTTGACAAAAACCCCTTTCAGACTAGACTACATCTCTATGCATAGCGAACTTCATACCCCAGTTCTTTTTCGAGAAGTGACTGAGATTTTTGAAAAATCAGGGTTCAAAAATCCTTTTTTTATCGATGCAACTCTCGGACTCGGGTGACACAGTGAACTGATACTCTCACGTATGTCTGGTGGTATTTTTTGTGGATTTGATCGTGATGGTGCCAATCTCACTCGGGCTCGTAGTCATCTCGATGACATTGCTCCCACTGTCGAAAAACACTATATACACTCGAGTTTTGCTCATATGAGAGACGAGGTTCGTTCTCTCACAGAGAAGGGAAGTGATTTTATCCTCTATGACCTCGGAGTGAGTAGTGTTCATCTGGATGAGGCAGAGAGAGGTTTTTCATTTCGCTTCGATGGACCACTGGATATGCGATTTGACCAGAGTCGAGGACAGAGCGCGACTGATCTCGTCATGCGCCTCGACGCACGTGAACTCGCGAGGATATTTGATCGGTATGGGGAGGAGAAAAAGTCCTGGTTCATCGCGAATGAAATCGTCAAAAAACGAAAAGATATAACGATCGATACCACCTACAAGCTCCTCGATGTCATCAAGAGCGCCAGCTATGATGATAAGTCGCCACTTCGAGTATTCCAGGCCTTACGTATAGCAGTCAATGAAGAATTTGCTCATATCGAAGAGTCTCTCGAGCAAGCCCTCGAACTCCTCTCTGTCTGAGGAATCATTGCAGTGATCACATTTCACTCACTCGAAGATCGTCTTGTGAAGCAATTTTTCGCACCGTATCTCGAGGATACGATCGACGATGTGACCTGACAAATACGAGAGAAAGCTCGATTTGCAAAATATAGTAAAAAACCTATAATCCCGACCGATACAGAAATACAAGAAAATCCCAGAAGCCGTAGCGCAAAGATGCGAGTCATCACACGCGTTTCCTAACTCTCGCTTTCCATGAACGCCAACGTTCTCGTTGCCAAAAAATGACATATCCCATTTTTCTCTGAGAGAAAAGCAGCTCGTGAGCACTACCGTCTCTCTTTCACGCAGACCTATATCCTCGCGATCGTGATGATCGCGCTCCTGTGAGTCTATTATGTCTGGGTGCTCAATGAAAATGCTACAAAATGATATAATATCCGATCACTCCAAGTAAAAAATAGGGAACTCTCTTTCCAGGAAAATCTCCTCGATATCCGTATCGCAGAAGGGCAATCGATCGGTTCTGTTATGAACTCATCATTTGTCTCACTGATGCAGGATGCAGAGAAGCCACTGTTTCTCGTGACGAAAGGGCAAGATATCCTCGAATAAATCATGCCAGAAACACTCAAACGACTCATCGACATGATCCACTATCTCCCAGGGATCGGGGAAAAAACAGCAGCGAAGCTCGCATTTTTTCTCATGAAAGCTCACCCATCCTATGTGGGGAATTTCGCAAAAACTCTCGCAGAACTCCATGAAAAAGTCGATGAGTGTACGCTCTGTCATGGACTCACAGATAAGTGAGAGTCACTCTGTCATGTCTGTCGAGATGAGAAACGTGATCGACAGACTCTCTGTGTCGTCGAGGACTATCTCGATATGCTCTCGATCGAGAGGACTGGAGTCTATAGAGGGCTTTATCATGTACTCGGTGGTACAGTCTCTCCGATCTCAGGTGTCATGCCAGATAAACTCCACTATAGCTCTCTCTTTGCTCGTATCGCTGACTCGATCGAGATCGAGGAGATCATCATCGCGACCAATCCAAATATCGAGTGAGAGGCGACTGCACTCTATGCGATCGAACATATGCCTCGAGAACTCAAAATCTCTCGACTCTCGAAGTGACTCCCGCATGCAGGCTCTATCGAGTATGCAGATGAGATCACGCTTCTTAGTGCGTTTCGGGGGAGGGGATAAATAAATTAAATATAAATCATATTTTATTTGATAATTTTGCAAAAAAGTTATTATTCTGCTACAGTAAATAGTATGGAAGGCTCTATAAATCAGTCTTGAATATGATGAAAAAATAATTTTCCCACTACTAACTGAATTAGCGGTGTATTAAAAAAATCAAAAGCCAAAGCTTTGGATATTATTTGAGGAGTGGGTTATATGGGATGAGGTATGACTGCACTTGCCTGATGAGCTTTATGAATCTCGCAAGCAGCTCAAAATTCTGAAATTACCCGCTTTATTTCACAATTTCCCATTGAAACTGCTCTGACGTTCGGACTTATTTCGCTTTGATGAATTGTGGGATCATGATTTTCTATTGATAAAGGGATCTCTAATATTCTTCGAAGAGAGTCAGCATGGCGAAAATGGAGGCGAACTATGGAAAAGTGAAATATGTATAATCTGAAACTCGATGATGATCCACTATTTATGATAAAAGAAATTGAATGATCCCCTAAGGATACTCTCGTCGTTAAATACTATTATAGTGGATATGTTGAGCCAGTAAATATTGCAGAGAAGCAGAAAGAAGTAGAGGATATGCTCTGATATTATCCCCTTGATATGATACGAGAGCATTTATGTAATGTAGTGATCCATGCTTTTCATCAACAAGAAGGTATAGCTGCTGATAATAATGTTATTATCGAGGCAATCAAGAAGTTGCCTAGTGACGTAAGGAGTAAGCTTATTCCTGCATTTTATAGAAAACAAGAACAAAGTTGAGAAAATCTAATCCATGGACAGGCTTGGCGTAATCAAAAAACCCTCTATATTGATCCAATATGAGCACATCAAACAACAGTGCATCACGAAATGGCTCATATGACACTTTTTCATTGAATGTATATATGGTTTTCACGTGAATGGAGGCTTCTTTTTGGGGAAAGATCTGCTGATATGACTGAATATGCGCCTCATGCTCTTTGGGGGACTGATATTGACTACGGAGTATGGAATGTAGATGAGGATATGGCTACCATATGAGAGCATATGTTCTCTCAATCGTGATGGAAGATTCTAAAGGAGAGAGTAGATCAGAATGAAAAACGCGGATCTAGACCTGGAATATTGGCAAAAAAAATAGAGAAAATGAAAGAATTTTATGAAAAACAAAGCAAGGGAAAAATGGGTAATAACTTTTTCTTGCTTATAGAATCTTGAGTTATTGATTCAGGAGCAGCTGCGCAAAAGTACTTTAAATAAATCCCCTCGAGAACTTCGAGGAGATTTATTGACCAGCTTTTTTAGTATTTCTTAGAGAGAAACATCGAGACGGATACCAGGACCCATAGCGTTACAGACATAGACAGACTTTGCGAATACTGTACCACTCTTGAGACCAGATGGACGAGCAGTTTTGATTGCTTTGAGAAATGCGTCGATATTTTCTTCGAGTTTCAGAGCACCGAAGGAGAGCTTTCCGACGATAGAGTGTACGTTTCCTTGTTTGTCGTTCTTGAACTCGAAACGTCCAGCCATGAGTTCCTTGGCGATCGCCGCGAGATCATCACCGACAGTTCCTGCCTTTGGATTTGGCATGAGACCCTTTGGACCGAGGACTTTCGCGACCTTACCCATCTTCTTCATCATCCCTGTCGTCGCGATCGCGATATCGAACTCGATCTTGTTCGCGAGGACGGCATCGATGAGATCATCGCTACCCGCGACGGTGACACCGAGAGCCTTGAGCTCTGCCTCGTTTCCGAGATCAGTGAAGGCACCGATACGTTTCGTCTTACCAGTCCCGTGAGGGAGTGAAAGTGTCGAACGAACGAGCTGATCAGCCTGACGTGGGTCGATGCTGAGATTAAAATGGATTTCGATCGTAGGATCGAATTTTACTGTATTGGTTCTCTCGAGGAGATCTACAGCTTCTTTGACAGAGTATGCTCGATCTTTTTCGATGAGCGCGACTGCCTGATTGTATTTCTTACCGTGTGTAGTAGACATGATAAAATCCGTGAAAAAATAAAGTTGGTCCAAGCGTTCTTTTTTGGCTCGAGTGACCGCTCTCACCGTAGGAACTCCCATATTTCACGAGCTTTGGACGGGCGTGATTATACTATTATTTTGGTAAATGCAAGTTTTTCACTATACTTTCTCTATGTGAAAAGCCTATACCATCGATGGAGAAAATATCCATTCACTTGCTCATCTCTATGAAGTGATAAAGATGGATTTTTCTGTACCGTATTTTGGAAATAATCTCGATGCACTGGAAGAGCTCTTTGGTGATGCGGGACTCGACTCACTCATCATCAGGAACAATCGTCTCCTCAAGGCACGTCTCTGAGATGAGAACTATCTCGCACTTATCGATATCATCACCGATAGTGCTATGAGGATCGAGATCATGTAGATATTTTTGGGTCCGAGTGAGGCGATCACTCTTTTTCGAGAAAGAGATCGAAAAAGTGAGGATCAGTGTCGCTCTGGATACGTATCCTGTTGAGATCATAGAGATTGCTTCATGACGATCAGAAGTCCTTTCCGAAAGATGTCGACCACCCGAGGGTATATCCACACGATGCAGCTACTTTTTCGTCGATGTCTGGATTGATCCGTCCGCTCGGGTAGATATAGGTTTCCACAGGAAGTCATGATATTTTTTCGAGTATTTTTTTTGAGTCGCACATCTCATGTGTTTCGTCTTTTTCGGAGAGTTTGCTATTATCAGTATGACTTACAGAGTGTGAGCTCAGAGTCATGAGTGGCGTGTGTGCCATCGATCTGACGTGATCTTCTGTGACAAATCATGGTTTCCCGATACGGTCAGTGATGATCCCGAGAAAGAAAGGGATCCTATACTCACTGGCGATCGGGACGAGCGAGTCCGCCATGTCACTCCATCCATCGTCTGCGGTAAATACCCATATATTCTTGCCAGGAAAACATTTTTTTCTCACTGCCTCGAGAAAGTCAGGCCCATCGATAAGGGTGATCACTCCAGAGTCGGCGAGAGTACGTATCTTTTTCATATGTTCACGAAAAAGCTTTGGTGGCACTGAGAGAGACTTGGTTCCTAGTGTATCGTGCGTATCCCAGTCACGTATATAGTGATACATAAAAAAATCCACCTTCGAATTTTCTCTACAAGTCTGCTTTTTTCCTTCAGTATGCATAATCACAGGTGTCTGAATTGAAGGTGCTGGCGGGATATTTCTCGTACATCATGTACATGTCAGGACACTGAGAAAAACCATCCATCATACATGGAAAATCGTATTTATCATAACTATTATTTTACTACTTCGCCTGGAAGTGTCCCATGGTGTGCTGGAATAGTCCGACCTGGATAGATGAGTGTATTGATCCCGAGACGAGCGTGATCGCCGATGATAGTTCCAAATTTTCCTCGCCCAGTGTCTACGAGATTTCCTTTTACCTTCACAAGGATATTTTTATGATCATGACGGAGGTTCGCGACTTTTGATCCTGCTCATACATTGACATCGTTTCCGAGAACAGAGTCACCGATATAGGAGAGATGAGGAATGTGAGTATTTTCTCAGATATAACTATTTTTTACCTCCACAAAAGCTCAGATTTTTGAGTTTGCACCGATGCTTGTCGTCCCACGAATATAAGCGTTTGGTCCGATGACCGTCGAGTGTCCGATATAACAATTCCCTTCGATATAGCTTCATGATTTGATCGTGACATTTGGTCCGAGGAGGAGATTTCCTTTGATCGTGACGTTGGGTTCGATCGTTGCTCACATGTCGATCGTTTTTTCATATTTTCCGATGATTTCGTCGTCAGCCTTCAGGAGGTCCCATGGATATCCGATCGTAATCCATCGACCACTTGCTTCGACGACTTCGTATCCTCCGTGTTCGATATAGATATGGATGAGGTCTGTGATCTCGAGCTCTCCTCGGTGAGACAGAGGGATATTGCGAAGCATTGGGAAGATAGAGGAGTCAAATTTATGCACTCCGATATTTGCGAGGTTTCCGAGAGTAGGGTCTTTTGGTTTTTCCACGATGCCACTTACTTTTCCATCCTGATCGAGGATAAAAATCCCGAAATTTTCTGGATGATCGACACGTTTGCAGAGAGTTCCATGACCTTGGACTCATGAGAGTTTGAGTATATCCTTGGCATCGTAGAGGTCATCAGCAGAGATGACGACAAACGCTCCATCGATGTGACGCTCGAGTGATAGGATAGCTGCACCAGTACCAGGCATATCGACTTGTTCGATATATTTGATAGGCTTTCATTTGTATTCTTTTCCGAAGTGCTCGAAAAATTTCTCTTGCTTATACTTCACGACCATGTAGATCTCGTCAAAAAACTCGATAATTGGCTCGATGTTGTGTTCGAGTATTGTTTTTCCACAGATTTTTAGGAGTGGTTTTGGTATAGTGTCGGTGAGAGGCTTCATGCGAGAGCCCTCTCCTGCAGCCATGATGACGAGATGCATAGACGATGAAGGGTTGAGGATGAAGAACTCTTGATCGTGAAGATCAATCAAGGTTTCATCAAAATAATAACTATCAGTCTATGAATGAGCTCTAAAAAGTAAAGAAAAAATCGAGGAAAGCCTCGATTATACTGCTATATGTGGGAGTATCATCACCATTGTTCCATCCAGATCAGACCGTAGAGCAGTGCTATTATTCCAAAGCATATAACGCTCGACACGTGCATGATAGTCAGTATCAAATGACTTTATTGCCTGAGATATGGTATTTACCTCTCGAGAACTCACTTCGATCGGAGTGATGAGAGTATTTTCTCTGTCAGTGATGATAAATGTAATCTCTGCTCAAGATTTTTTTCTATAAAAAGCAAAGTCGTGACTCTTATCGAGTTTGCGCATGAGTTCTATAAGGATAAAGTTCTCTATCGCTCACTGTCGCATCTGTCACTCTCCGTGGATATCACCGAGGAGGGCGCGCAGAAATGAAAGCTCGCGAAAATAGAGTTTCACATGACGTGTCGTCTCAGTATCTGGATGATCTCCCCATGGTCCCAGTGGAGCGATGATCCCATGACTCATCAGGATCTCAGTATATTTATTGACCTTGCGACGAGAGATGCCGAGAAGCTTTGCGAGTCCATCAGATTTGAAAAGGTTACCAGTATTCATCGCGAGTGCTCGCATATATTCATCGAACTCAGTATATTCTTTTTCGAACAATTCTTGTTTCATAATTGTCCGTTTTTTATCAAAACTCTCGAAAATAGACTTCTCATGTTCGATATGGAGTGGGTATCCACCTGTTTTGATATATTCATCTCGGATACTATTGAGCTCTTCGATATTACTATTCCCTGACATTACTGCTCCTATATCGATGGTTTTACCACGATATTCTGCATATTCACGGAAACTCATGGGTTCGAGGAAAAATGTCGAACCTTCTCTCTCTTCATCGAGAGGTCATGCACCCTCGAAAAATACTCCTACAATATTTTCGTGCAATTTTGGTTCAATAATTGTCTGAAAACTAGAAAAATCTTCTATTTTCCCACCAGTGATGATGACGTATTTGGTCTCTGCTTTGAGTTCTTTATGTGCGCTGAGTCGAGCGAGAGAGATGCCTTCTAGATGCTCAGAGTGGAATACTCCACTTCCACTCAAACTCGAGAGAAAATCTCCGACACATACTGCATCATCTCAGATCACAGCGATATAGCGCGAATTGCTTGTATCCGCGAACTCATGGAGTTTTTCGATGTATTTCGTGCGAAGTATCATAAAATCTTGCTGTGATTATAGCAGGATTTTGTAAAATGTGCAAATATTGAAGCAAATATGTCTGAAAAACATCGAACTTCCGCGTCATAAAAAAATCTTCTTTAGTCATTTACAGATAAGTAAACTCCTTCGAAGATTTTTTTCTTCCTTGAATTTCTCGTTTTTGAGACATATTCCCCCTTTATATGAAGAGAAGCTCTCTAAAACTGTTTGAGGAACCTTAAATCAGGATTCATGAAATAGCGAAGGTCTGGTATACCGTATTTTATCATCACGAGACGGTTGAGTCCAAAACCAAATGCAAATCCAGTGTAGACTTCTGGATCAAGTCCTGCTTCACGGATGACATTCGGATGAATGAGTCCTGCTCCCATGAATTCGATCCAGCCTGATCCTTTACAGATCTTGCATCCAGTCCCATCGCAAAATGGACATGAGAAATCTACTTCAACTCCAGGTTCAACGAATGGAAAATAACCAGGACGCATACGGATTTTTACTTCTTTTCCGAAAATATCTGAAAGCATCGTCGTGATCGTGAATTTCAGATGCCCCATACCGATACCACGGTCGACGACTATTCCTTCCACCTGATAAAACGTATTATCATGTGTAGCATCGACATCTTCATTTCGAAATACACGTCCTGGGATGATCGCACGGATCGGAGGAGTATTGTTTCTCATGATGAGATTTTGCATACATGAGGTCTGTGTCGCGAGGACATTTCCGTCTCACTCGAGCCAAAATGTATCCTGCATATCTCGTGCTGGATGGTTTTTGGCGACATTGACAGCATCGAAATTGAGGTACTCTGTCGTGACTTCCATCGATTCATATACATCAAATCCCATACGGCGAAATGTATCTTCGACCTCCTGTCTCACTATCGTGATAGGATGGATGCTACCACGCTCGTGGGTAAAGGGAAGTGTCGTATCAACCCACTCTTTCTCGAGGCGTTTCGCGATCGTGTTTCGCTTTATCGTCTCACGCGCACTATCAAATGCTCCAGTGACGGTATCACGCAGTTCATTGGCACGTTTTCCGACTGACGCTTTTTCTTCAGGAGAGAGATCTTTGAGTCCTTTGAGGATCTTGGTAAGCTCACCATCCTTTCCGAGGATAGTGTTTTTATAGAGTGTTAGTGCCTCTTCTGTCTCGATGGACGGGAGGGTATGGATGACACGGGTTTCGAGTTCTTGGAGGAGGGAGAGCATGATTTAGATTTTGAGTGGCATGATAAGGTGACGGTAGCTATATTTCCCCTCATCCTTCGGGAATCCTGAGACGATGATCGGAGAGAGAGCAGATTTATACTCCATGCTAACATAGTCTTCCCGCATGACGGAGAGAGCTTCGAGGAGGTACTGAGCATTCATACCGATGATGTCTTCCTGACCTTCGACGGATCCTGAGATCGAGATACTCGATGCTCCGACCTCGGTATCACCTGTAGAGATATCGATTTTTCCTTCGTGTTTCGATCGGATACGAGTATTGTAGTTATTTTCTCTCGCGACGAGCGATGCCTGGCGGAGTGCGGTGACAAAATCAGTTCTCAGTATGACACTCTTGGTTGCCCACTCTTTCGGAAAAAATCCATCATAATCAGGGAATTTCCCAGAGAGGAGTCGTGATGAGAGTCGTACATTGCCTCGGATCGCGAGGAGTTGATTTTCATGAAAATAGAGTTCTATCGGCATTTTCTCATCCTCGTCAGAGACGATACGTGCGAGTTCTGCTGCAGTTTTTTTCGGGATGATGACAGGACTTGCCTCAGTACCCTCTGCGGTCGCCACGACGAACTCAGAAAGTCGGAAACTGTCCGTCGAAGCAAATACGAGTTTTTCTCTCGTTGGCCGCATGTAGATACCTGCGAGGACAGGACGTACTGCACCATCAGCGGTCGAAAAAAGTGTCTTTTCGATCGCGATTTTGAGATCTTTGGATTCTATCTTGAGTGGTGTACCAGGGACGAGGTTTGGGATGACAGGAAATTTCTCTGCACTCGTACCTTTGAACTTGGTCTCACTTGTCTCAGTCGTGAACTTGAGACTGCCTCACTTCTCGAGCTCGACGGTGACGCTTGGGTCCTGGACGAGAGCGATATACGAAGTGAGAAATTTCGAAGAAATAGTAAATTTTCCCTCAGCTTCGACGTCAACTTTCTCTTCGATGATGTACTCTATTGCCATCTCGAGGTTGTTGCCGGTGAGCACGAGTCGCTTAAATCCTGCCTCGATAAGGATATTTTCGAGGATAGGTGTCAGGTTACCTGATGAAGCGGCATGACTCGCAGTTTCGATCGCTCGGCGGAATATGTCAGTCTCTATACGGAATCGCATAAAATTTGAAAATGAATCAATTATGAATTAGGAACAAGGTATGGAGAAAGAGAAAAAATGCAACTTTTCTCGTCGATGTTTTTCTCTCTTGCTTTTTTTCACTTTTCTCATATACTGAGTCTAGTATTTTATCCACTTATCCAGTATACCATGGCAGAACTCCACGAAAAGAGTGCTGGCGGTATGGTCTATAGAAAAATCTGAAAAGAGATCCAGGTGCTGATGCTTGCCTGGAAAAACGCCAAAAATGAGATCGAATATGTCCTCCCCAAGGGCCATATCGAAGGAGATGAGACACTCCAGGAGACCGCACTTCGCGAAATCTCCGAGGAAACTGGTCTCGCTATCCGAGATCTCCATGTGGTCAAATTCATGAATAAGATTGCCTATTCCTTTATCGCCTGATACCTCGAAGGTGCTCCTATCATTCACAAGGAAGTATCACTATTTCTCGTCCAGTATAAATGAAAATCAGAACCACGCCCACCGCGCAATGAGCGTTTTGTAGGATATAAATGGTTCACTCCTGATGAACTCAAAGGAATATTTCTCAAGCCTGATGTGGTCGGATTTCTCGAGAAAAATATCCACTTTATGTAAAAAACTCTGAAAAACGTCGAACTTCTTTGTCAGAAAAATTTTCTCTTGCTCATTTACAAATAAGTAAACTCACTTCGATAAAATTTTTCTTCCTCGAATTTCTTGTTTTTGAAAGTTTTTTATTCCTAATTCCCTTTAATGATTTGAGGAATATTTGATTTTCTGAGATTTTTCTCTATCATCTCACCATCTAAACTTTCAATATGGACTTCATCTACAAAAATAATACCCTCACGATCGACTCAGAGAAAAAAGAAATCACTCTCTCTGAAAATAGCGTCACTCTCGATGGACTCTCCCTCGAAATGCCTGGTGAATATGAGAAATGAGGATTTCTCGCCTATGCGACAACTGATACCGATACACTCATCGTCGAGATGCGCGTCGAGGGATATCGTGTCGGATACATACCTCGTATCCTCGCTGACCTCTCGAGTGCTACTCTCGACTTCCTCGGAGATCTCGATATCCTCGTCATGCCGAGTGGAAAGGGAAGTGTCGCTCTCATCGAAAAAATCGAACCACGTATGGTCGTCACTTATGGAGATACGGCTCATGAGCTCGCGACTGCTATAGGTATCACAGAACCAGCCGTCGAGAAATACCGACTCAAAGATGCTGATCTCTCATCTGAGAAGACAGTGTGTGTGGTGATGGGGAAATAATTACACCTCTACCCACGGCTTAATATCAAATCCACTCTGAAGGTTTGCTCGCGCGCAATATCCCTCTATCGACTCCATGAAGTACGGTGGGAGGGATTTTTGTATCATACCGACCGTGTAATATGCTACGAGCATCATCGCTGCGTAGCTCGATAGTGGAAATACGGGGAGATTAATTTGATTTTTCCCGTACTGGATATCAGTCGTATTCCCGAAACATATGAAGAGCTCATCGTCACTCCCCACGACAGTTGTCGCATGTCGCATCTGCTCATACGAAAAGACATCTCGAGCCACTCGACGTCCGAAGAGTTCGATAAATTTCACTTCGATCATTTCTCTGAGGAGGACATATTCATCTGGGAGGACGACGAAGAAATTTTTGTAGTCAGCGAGTTGTATGGAGTCGATTTTTCCCCTGAGTTCTCATAAGATAAATGCTTCAAGAGCGACGAGGTCAAGCGAAGGATCGAGTGCGAGCATGTAGCCGAAATATGTCGAGGTATTGTAGGTGTAGGGTTCACGGATTTTCGGCATGATGACGGAGTTCTCTGCTAGGGATCGACCCGTGCTTTTTTCACTCGATGATATGAGAGTCGTACGTTTACCATATTTTTTTGCTACTTCGAGGATTATCGGAGCGTGTTTTTCTCCGCTTGCTGATATGACGACGACATCAGTGATGGATGGGATATTTTCGAGCTTTTTCTCGACCTCACTCTCGACGGCGAAATACGCAGGACTATTTCGAAAGAGGATACGACCAGTGTAGTATCCATTCCCACTTCCGACCACGAGTGGGGTATCAAATTTCGAGAGATCAAGTTTTGGCAGTGAGTCTCGTGATTGGTAGAGATGAAGTGTGTCGATAACGATCTCATCGAGGGTAGGATATGACATAGGGGAAAATTATAAGTATTACTATTGTAGTAATTTCCTAACAAAAATCGAAGGAAAAGAAAAATTTGCAAAAAAATCACTTTTTCCTATACTCGCGCTCGATATTTTTCCTATGCGTACACTTTTTCGTCTCATTCTTGTTTCACTTTTCGCAGTCTCTACATTTGGCTTCGTAGAAAGCACAGCTATAGCAGCAAATCCAGAAGATATAGCAAATAGCATCGTCGAAGAAGTTACAAATGAAGCTATGACAACAACCGTTCATGGAGAAGCTACTCCTGCACATGAAACCAGAGAGCATGAAGGTCCACATATCCCAGCGCCAAAGGGTGATGTCATCCATGGATGGGAGATCGGCGGACTCCATATTACCAATACGGTATTCTCGACATGGATTTTTATGGGAGTACTTTTCGTACTCGTTGCATTTATGTACGTAGCTATTCGTACAGAAAAACTTCCACGTCTTCGTGCATTTGGACTCGATATCGTCAACCGTATCTATATGTACGCGAAAAATCTCCTCGGGGATGAGAAGATCGCGAAAAACTACCTCTGGCTCCTCGGTGGACTCATCGTCGTGATATTTCTTGGAAATCTCGTCGGTCTTGTATTCGACTGGCTTACTCTCGTCTCGAAAGACGAATGGCTCGGTCACTACCTCCGTCCGATTTACTCTGATCTCTCGACGACTCTCGTCTTCTCGCTCACGGTTATCCTCATCGCACAGCTTACTGCTTTTTACCTCAAGGGTCCAGTCAATCATCTCTCGCACTATCTCTGGAACTATCATGGAGACACGACAGCTGAGAAACTCGTAGGAGTATTCGTTGGATGGCTTCACTTCGTCGGAGAGTTCATCCGTATCGGTTCACTCTCGATGCGTCTCTTCCTCAATATCTTCGTCGGTGCGATCCTCATCGGTGTCGTCGTCTATGTCGGAGAACAAATCCCAGCATTCCACACAGGAGCATTTCGTATCCTCGCACTTCCATTTTGGTTCTTCGAGCTTCTCGTGGCATTTCTCCAGGCATATATCTTCATGACACTTTCCTCTCTCTACATCAGAGAGTCGCTGCCGACAGATCATCACTAAACGTATCTGTCATGTCGAGGAACGAGACATCCTGCCCCGAGCAAGATTTCTCGTAAACTCGAAATGACACAGCACTGGATGTCAGACCAGAGAAAAAGTCTCTCGCCTGATCTTCAGGATAAATAGAAAAACATCTCGAAATAAAGAGAAGAAATCGGATACATCCTCTCCGTACCTTCCTTTCCGACTGTTCACTATTTACTATTTATTTTTCACTATTTACTATTATGTACACAGCTTTTGCTCTCATCGGTGTTATTGGTTCTGGAGTTGGTATCGGACTTATCGGTATGGGTGCTATGCAGGCCATCGGTCGCAACCCATCTGCTTCAGGTGATATCAATGCAAAGATGCTTACTGCGATCGCTCTTTGTGAAGTTCCAGGACTTCTTGCTTTTGCTGCTCTCTTCCTTATTAAGTAATTCCTTTTGTCATCCCGTAGGGATCCCTTTCAAATTCACCTGAAGAGATTTATGTAAGTATTTCTCATAAGGGAAAGAAAAAGGGATTCCTCCTCCGTCGGAATAACAAAATAGAAAACATTATCTTCACTATCATGAATACGCTCTTCGATCTTTCGTCATTTATTATCCAGGCAATCAACTTTGCTATCGTAGCACTCGTACTTCGGTCTTTCATATTTAAACCATATATGAAATACCTCGAAGAGGAAACTGCGAAACGCGCTCTCCTCGAGAAAAAACTCGCTGACTCTGATGCGCTCGTCTCGAATGCTCGTGAGGAAAGTGAAAAAATCATCGATAAGGCTCGTGTCGACGCGAAGATGATCGGTGCTGAGATCGTCGAAAATGCTCGTAAAGAATGAGCAGAGATTTCCGCATCTGCTCAGGCTGATGCTGACGCTGCTCGTGCCAAGGGATTCGCACAGGTCGAACAAGAGCGAAAAGCAATGAAAGAAGAACTCAAAGGAAAAGTCCTCGATATCGCCCTGAGACTCAATGAAAAACTCTTCGCTAAAAATGAAGGGAATGTCGAATTTCTCAAGAAAAATGCTACCGGTGTAGAATTCTAAACCTATGACAACTATCAATCTCTCATCATACTCACGAGAAACTCTCGAGCACCTTCTTCGTATGCTTAAGTCCTATAAAAACGGACTTCGCCAAGTCGGGAAACGTACGACTCTCTCTGATCCGCTCTATCCAGCTCCGACACAGGCTGTCGTCGAGTATATGTCGAGCATGACAGAAAGCGATATCCAAAAATATACGAAAGCATGTCTTTCGTATGCATTTCCAGAATATCACGGTGATGCTCCGATCCTTCGCAAAAACGATACCCTCAAATGAGGTGCTCGAGTATTTGTCGGAGATGATATGGTCGATGTCTCATTCCAAAAAATAGAAAGCCTCCTCAAATAATACTTCCTACTTCCATTTAATTTTCCCCTATGTCTCACTCTGCTGTCGATCTCGCACAAAATCTCATAAAAGAACTCGAACAAAAAATCGATTCGGTTGATCTTTCTCCTGAACGTGTGAACTCAGGAACGGTCGTCTACCTCGGTGATGGTATCGCTAAGGTTGTCGGACTCCGAAATGTCGCATATAACGAAGTCGTCGAGTTTGACTCAGGAGCTCGTGGTGTCGCCATGAACCTCGAAGAACACTATGTCGGTGTGGTTATCCTCTCAGGATTTCAGAGCGTTCGTGAAGGGATGATCGCAAAAGCAACTGGAAAAATCCTCGAAGTTCCAGTTGGTGAGGTACTCCTCGGACGTGTCGTCGATCCACTCGGAAACCCGATCGATGGAAATGGAGAGATCAAAACAAAAGAGTATCGTCCAGCAGAATTCGTAGCAACATGAGTGATGAGTCGTAAACATGTTCACGAGCCTCTCGCGACAGGACTCAAGGCTATCGATGCACTCGTACCGATCGGACGTGGTCAGCGTGAGCTCATCATCGGTGATCGTCAGACAGGAAAGACACAGATCGCGATCGATACTATCCTTAACCAGAAAGGAAATGGTGTAAAGTGTATCTACGTGGCTATCGGACAAAAAGACTCAAAAGTGGTCGCCATCTCAGAAGAACTCCGTAAGGCAGGAGCTATGGACTACACGATCATCGTATCTGCTGGAGCATCATCTCCAGCAGCGATGCAGTGGCTCGCTCCATACGCTGGTGCTGCGATGGGTGAATACTTCATGTTCAAGGGTGAACATGCACTCATCATCTACGATGATCTCACAAAACATGCCAACGCTTACCGTGAAATGTCACTCCTTCTTCGCCGTCCACCAGGACGTGAGGCGTATCCTGGAGACGTATTTTATCTCCACTCTCGTCTCCTCGAGCGTGCAGCGAAACTCTCTGATAACCTCGGAGCAGGATCGATGACAGCACTTCCAATCATCGAAACACAGGGTGGCGATGTATCAGCATATGTCCCAACTAATGTCATCTCGATCACGGATGGTCAGATATTTCTCGAGAGTGGACTCTTCAACTCAGGTGTGAAACCAGCGATCAACGTCGGACTCTCTGTCTCTCGTGTCGGTGGTGATGCTCAGACAAAAGCGATGAAGAAAAATGCTGGAACACTCAAGCTCTCTCTCGCTCAGTATCGTGAGCTCGAAGCATTTGCACAGTTTGCCTCTGATCTTGATCCAGATACCAAGAAACAGCTCGAACGCGGAAAACGTATGGTAGAGATCCTCAAACAGGATGTATACTCTCCAGTTGCCTTCGAAAAGCAGGTAGCCATCATCTTCGCTGGAAATAGCGGATATCTCGATAAAATCGATGTGAAAAACCTCAAAAAATTCGAACATGATCTCTATCTCGGACTTGATCGTGAAGAGAAGATCCTCTCATCTATCCGTGAAAAGGGTGATTTCTCTGATGAGACAAAAGCTTCACTCGTTGCCTACCTCGATGAATTCGTAAAACTTTTTGAAGAGAAGAAATAATACGTCCTCTATGCCCAACTCTAAAGAAATCAAATCTCGCATCAAATCGGTAAAAAATACCGGGAAGATCACTAAAGCCATGGAGCTTATTTCTACTGTGAAGATGAAGAAAGCACAGGAGTCAGTGACGACGCTTCGTCCTTTTGCTCTTGCGACTCTCTCGATCCTCGGAAAGATTGCTCATGGTGATGAGGTTCTCGGACACTATGCTCGTGCACCCGAGGCAAAAAAAGAACTCATCGTCCTCGTCGCAGCACAGAAGGGTCTCTGTGGAGGGTACAATACCAATGTATTTAAAAAAACAACTGAGTATATCCGTGATGATAATGACACTCCATTTACTCGGGAATATCACTATATCACCATCGGGAAACGTGCTCGTGATTTTATCCTGCGTACTGGACAGCATCTCGTCGCTGATTTTTCTGATGAGATGAAGGATCCACTCACACCAGCGGAGTCACGTCGTATGGTTCGTGCTATCGTCGATCTCTGGAATACAGGTGAGTATTCGAAGGTATCGATCATCTACAATCACTATGTCTCAGCGATCTCACAGGTTCCGACGGTAAAACCACTTTTTCCCATCAATCGTGAAGATATTTTTGCATTTCTCGAGCGATATGCGGGAGGAAAATATCAAACAGAAACCTACGATGGAGCCTATAGTATCGAGCCAGATCGTGAGACGATCGTGACGATGACGATACCTCTCATCCTCGACGGTATCGTGCATGAGACACTTCTCGAAGCAAAAGCCTCAGAACATGCCTCTCGTATGGTGGCGATGAAAAATGCGAAAGACTCTGCGAACAAAAAAGCCTCAGGACTCACTCTCGTCTACAACAAAACTCGCCAAGCAGCGATCACGAAAGAGGTCTCAGAGATCGTATCCGGGGTCGAAAGTATGAAAGACGCATAAATATTAAATTTGACAAAATATAAGTATTCTATATTATATCAAATATATAATATTTTATACCTAATCTATGTCAACCACATATTCTATTTCTTTGTTCCAAGATAATTCAGGTCAAGCAAGTAATACGCATGTTGTAGAAGTAAAGCCCATTTGAGATACTCAAAAAAAAGTTATTTGGATTATACGGGATTGATCGCATTCTGTTTGAATGGGGAGCAGCCAAGCTTCATTACCAGTGGATGCTCTTTGTTGAAATTGCAACCAGGTTCGTGAAAATTACTGATGACTTAATTATTGTGGTTTGTATTGAAAAGGATATACATTTTCTGCTACCTCGTGATGAGTATGTCCTGATTGGAAAAAAGTTGACTGACAAAATTAGTATATAATTGATTATTAATAACATAATAAATAAATAGAAGCAAGAAGAAAAAATACTCCCACTTGTATGGGAGATTTTTTGTATATAATGCCACTATATGTTCCATAACACGAAGAAAAAACAAATCATCCTCGTCCGTCATGCGAAAGCAATCGAGCTCGATGATTTCAATGGTATGGATTTCGATAGGCCCCTCTCTGAGCACGGAGAACGATCACTCGCGATCGTCGCGAAGTATCTCCGTCTCATCGGCGTGAAGCCAAATCGTATCACTGCCAGCCCAGCCAAACGTACGAGACAAACAGCAGAGTGACTCCATGTCGAGTATCCAGAGCTCAAGGTCGAATATATCGATAAGCTCTATAATGGTGGATCAGTAGGGAAGCGTGATAGTGATGCGATACACCTCGATGTTGTAACCAAAACAAAAAAAGATGCGACTGTTCTCATGATCGTCGGACACAACGATGATCTCACGAACTTCGCGAAATACCTCACTGGGGATGGTATCCCATCGATGAAAAAATGATCTGTCGTCGTCATGAGTGTGCCAGATAGTATCGAGTGGAAAGATGTAAAGAAGTGATCACTTTCCTTTGTCTACTATCTTACTCCACAGTTTCTCAGATTGGAGGAACTTATATAAGTATGAAACTCATCGTCTACACTGACTGAGGATCCCGAGGAAATCCGTGACCAAGTGGTTGTGGTGTTTTTATCATGGATGCTCATGGAAAACCTCTCGAAAAACGTCATAAATACCTCGGTGTCGCCACCAACAATATCGCCGAATATACTGCAGCACTCCTCGGGATCTCACGTGCTATCGAACTCGGTGCTACCGAGATAGAGCTCCGAGCAGATAGTCAGCTTATCATCGAGCAGCTCTCATGAAACTATAAGGTCAAAAATGGCGAGCTCAAAAAACTCTTTCTCGAAATCGGAGAAAGAGTAGGGAAGTGGTGAGGAAAAATCAGTTATACGCATGTCTACCGAGAGGATAATATAGAGGCAGATCGACTCTCGAATGTAGCGATGGATGAAGGGATGAAAAAATAAAAAAGACCCGCGCAAGGCGGGTCAACGGGGAGATCTTCCTGCAGAGGGGGGAGCAGGAAGAATTTTGTATCGTCGAGAAGGTAAGTAGAAGCTTCGTTCTCGATCGAAGAGTAGGATGGCGAGCATCGAGCGTTCGGGGAGGATACGCGAGCTCAAGCCAGTGCCTCTGTGCGTCATGAGAAACAGCTGTTTCTCATTTGGCCGACCACAGTACCTTTTGAACCTTATTTACCGTTGGGGTCCGAGGTAGGGTAACCTCATCGGGCAGAGCCCGAATTTTATGCTGAAAAGCCTAATTTGGACTTTTCGAAGAAATTGAATCTTGCACACGATACGTGCTTGCAAGACAGATGGAATATAAATATATTCTATTTAAAGTCAATAAATTTATCTTTTTTACTTTTCTTTCACCCAGAAATCCATACTATCTCCCTATGCTCACAAAAGGAAAAACCCACTTTATCCTCTCCCTCTCTGATCGGAAAACCCGCTATGAGGAAGGATATTTCATAGTCGAAGGAAAAAAATCTATCCTCGAGGCGATAGACGCACGGATGGAGATACGAGAGATATTTGCAGTGGATCCAGGCTGGGTGAAGGATGTGCCAGTCACAGTCATCACAGAGAAAGAACTCCGTCAGATATCGACCCTCTCGACCAATCACGATGGTCTCGCGATCGTGAAGATGAGGCCCTGTCATGTCGACGATAGGAGACATCTTGCTCGAAATTCGGAACAAGATTTCTCGTTGCACTCGAAATGACAGAAACACCTGAAATGACAGAAAAAAATCACGCTCGTTCTCGATCGTATCGCTGATCCAGGTAATCTCGGGACGATTATACGAACAGCTGATTGGTACGGGATCATGCATATCATCGCATCACGAGATACCGTCGATGCATATAATCCAAAAACTATCATGGCAACGATGGGATCATTCACTCGAGTGAGTGTCGAGTATCTCGATCTCGAGGATTTTCTCTCACAGGTATCATGAAATATCTACGGAGCCTATCTCGATGGAGAAAATCTCCACGAAAAAAATTTTTCCAGAAATGAAAATATCACTCTCGTCATCGGGAGTGAGTCTCATGGCATATCGCCGAAACTTGAGAAATATATCACAAACAAAATCACTATCCCACGATATGGACAGGCTGAGTCGCTCAATGCAAGTATAGCTACAGCGATCATCCTAGATAGACTCGTCAATCCTTAGAGAAAAATTTTACATACTTTTTCAAGTTCAGGAAGTATAATTTTTCACTCTATAAATTGTGCTACTCATTTGAGTGTCTCATATCACTCTGCGTGTTTTTTTTCGGATTTGAGGACATCTCGGGCCTCTGCTACACTCTTGCCACTCCCTACAAGTTTACCGAAGTACCGGTTGCGTGAGTTCCCAAATGATGTGGCTATGATATCTCCGCCGAGGGCAAAACTGTCGAACCGAAAGTCCTCCTCTCACCCAAGCATTTTCGCGAGGGTATTCATATCTCGGTATATTTTTATCAGGTAGTATCCTACAGATGATGCTCCGTATCATGCTCACTCGAGGTAACCCGTATAGAGCGCGATAATATTTTTGAGTGCACCTGCGAGTTCTGTATTTTTTACTTGTTTTGTTATATTGATTTCGAGAGTCTCACTTTCGAAAAGTTTTTTGAGCATCTCTCCTGTACCTTCCCCCTGAGTAGCTATGTCAGCTCATAGTGGCTTTTTTTCCATGAGCTCACTTGCGATCATGCCACCAGAAAGTGATGCATAGTGGTATTTTTTTCATGAGAGGACTCTCGAGAGTGTGCCACTGACGGTTTCTAGTGTCGTATTATTTATACCTTTAGAGAGATTGATAATCGTGACATTTTCTCTCAGATGTGACCCTATCAGTCAAAAAGTTGACTCGATAAATTGATTTGGTATCACAACGATAAGTATTTCTACTTCTGAGAGGATTGACTCGAGTTTTTCTACGATCTCTATATTTTTTTCGAGTCATACTTCTGTGAAAAAATATGGATGTCGACGTTCTTTTATGAGAAAATTTCTCACAGTATCATCTTTCTCGTATCCATAAATTATCTCATCAGTATGGATACGAGCGAGATGGTTGATAATCGGAAAGCCAAAGGCTCCAAGTCAAAGAATGAGTGTTTTCATGTCAGGCAGTATAGAGAGAAGTCCAAAAATCGCAAGATAAACAAAAATGCGATTTTCCTTTGCATTTTTGGAGACTTTTTATATAATCCGCGCGTTCTATTTCATGTTTTCCAAATATATGGCCCACACAGGTATCATCACCAAAATCATCGGAGTTGTCATCGATGTCGAGTTCAAAGACGGATATATCCCAGCGATCTATGAAGCTCTCGAAGTCCAGGGTGCCCCAAATAAGCTCGTCCTCGAAGTCCAGCAACAGCTCGGAGATAATATCGTCCGTACGATTGCCATGAATCCAGTCGATGGAGTGAAGCGTGGTCTTGAGGTCGTTGCCACAGGTGCTCCGATCTCTGTGCCAGTCGGTGAAGCTGTGCTTGGTCGTATGTTCAACGTCCTCGGTGATCCGATCGATGATATGGATGCTCCGAAATCAAAGCAAAAGGATCCTATTCACAAAAAATCTCCAAATTTCGAAGAACTCTCGACAAAGACAGAAGTATTCGAAACAGGTATCAAGGTCGTTGATCTCATCTGTCCGATGCTGAAGGGTGGTAAAGTAGGTCTCTTCGGTGGAGCTGGAGTAGGGAAGACTGTGATCATGCAGGAGCTCATCCACAACATCGCGAGTGAGCACGGAGGATACTCTGTGGTTGCCGGAGTCGGTGAGCGTACTCGTGAAGGAAATGATCTCTATCATGAGATGAAAGACTCAGGAGTGATCGATAAGACTGCCATGGTTTTCGGTCAGATGAACGAAGCTCCAGGTCCTCGTGCCCGTGTTGCCCTCACTGGTCTGACGATGGCTGAGTACTTCCGCGACGTCGAAAAACGTGATGTTCTCCTTTTCGTAGACAATATATTCCGATTTACACAGGCGGGTTCTGAGATCTCTGCGCTTCTCGGTCGTATCCCATCAGCAGTATGATACCAACCGACACTCGCCACAGATATGGGTACACTCCAGGAACGTATCGCTTCGACAAAAAATGGTTCGATTACTTCCGTTCAGGCAGTATACGTTCCAGCTGACGATCTCACCGATCCAGCTCCAGCAAATACCTTTGCCCACCTCGACTCGACAGTAGTACTAGCGCGATCGATCGCTGAGCTCGGTATCTACCCAGCTGTTGATCCACTCGACTCAACATCGACTGTTCTCACTCCGAAAGTCGTCGGTGAAGAGCACTATAATGTTGCTCGCTCATGTCAGAAAATCCTCCAGCGTTACAAAGAACTCCAAGATATCATCGCCATCCTCGGTATGGACGAGCTCTCAGAAGAAGACAAACTTACTGTAGCTCGTGCTCGTAAGATCCATCGTTTCTTCTCTCAGCCATTCTTCGTCGCTGAACAATTTACTGGAACTCCAGGAGTATACGCAAAACTCGATGACACTGTTCGCGGGTTTAAGGCTATCATCTCAGGAGATGTCGATCATATCCCTGAACGTTTCTTTATGTATAAGGGATCGATTGATGATGTAAAAACAGCATTTGAAACCGAAACAGTCAAGAAATAATCTCATGCAACTCCAAATTACCTCTGCCTCTGGCAACATCCTCACAACAGATAACTTCACTCGTATCACTCTCATGACAGAGAGCGGTGAGATTACTGTGCTTCCACATCACGAGCCACTTCTCTCAGCTATCCGACCAGGTATCATGACGGTCGAATATAGCACTGATGATAAAGAGCAAAAACAAGAGTACGCAAGTGGTGGTGGAGTGCTCAATATTTCTCCAGAGAGTGTGACTATCGTCGCTGATGTGATAGAAAATGGTGATCACATCACTGATCTCGAGTATATAGAATCTCAGAAAAAAGAAGCTCTAGCAATGATGGAAAGTTATCGAGCAGAAAATGGTGATAAGATCGACCCAAAACGTCTCATCGAACTCGAGTATGAACTCCTCAAGTATACTTCGATGCACCGACTCTGACAAAGGCACCAACTCGAAAATACTACCGGATCACGTAGATAATATTTCCCTCGAAATCGAGGGATTTTTTTAAAATCTTTTGACACCTTTTATGGAAAGAATATATTATAAGTGTAATTATAACACTTAATAAAAAAGTGGAGAAAATTACAGGAGGCAGATAAATACAAATAGTGTATAAATTTTATTTACTAACTATTTTTTAGTATGAAAAATATAGCAGTACTCCGTGTCGATGTTCAGGAGAGTTTTACTCCTCAGTGAGGACTTCCAGTTCAAGCTGGCAGGGAAGTAGTATCTGGTGTAAATAGGGTTACAAGAGAGGCTCATGAAGCGTGACTTCTCATTATTGATAGTGTTGATTATCATCCAGAGTGACACGTTTCTTTTGCATCTACTTGGGGAATGTCTCCTTTTACGCAAAATCCACTCAATCCTAGTGATCCAAACGATCTTCTCTGGACGGATCATTCTATTGCTGGAACAAAAGACGTAGAACTTATCGAGGGAATTATTGACCCAAAAGACTGTATAAAAATCTATAAATGATGGCAGAAAAATCGAGATGCTTATTCTGCGTTTGATATGGGAGTTACAGCACTTGATGGTGATGCAAGGAAGGGATTTGAGATTGCACGATGAGCAAAAACACTGATGGAAGTCCTCAAGTCACACAATATCCAAGTACTTCGGATCATGTGACTTGTAACCGAAGTTTGCGTAAAAGCAAATGTACTCGATGCACTTGATAATGGATTTGATGTCGAGATAGTGGAGGAGGGTACCCGTTGATTGAGTCCTGAGTGACACGAAAAAACACTCGAATACCTCGCCTCGCTTAATAATACTCCAAATAGACAGTGACGTAACCAATCTGTAAAAATTATACCTTAATTTAAGTGTAATAATTACATTATAAAATATCTATACTATGAAAAACACACTTCCATATACACTTGCAAATTCATTTGCTGCTGCCCGCGATGAGGCAGAGGTGGATAATCTCCTCAATACAGACATCTACAAATTCTTGATGCTGGATTTTATCCTCACGCATAGAGAATACCGTAATATGAAGGTACGATGGAAGATGACTATACGCAATAAGGATGTACGTATAGCTGATGTCGTACCAGAATCAGCAATTCGTGAGCAACTTGATGCAACTCGTGATATCAGATGAGTGAGTCAGGCAGGACTCTCCTATCTCCGAGGTATGCTTGTCGCTACTCGTCCGATGCTTCGCTCGGAGACACTTGGATTTCTCGAAAAATTCCAACTTCCAGCATATACACTCATATCCGACAATCATGGATGATATACTCTGGAATTCGAGGGGTCCTGGGCAGAATCTACTCTCTGGGAAATCTATGCGCTCAAGATCATCAATAGTCTCTATCTTTACCACTATGCGAAAATAGCAAAACTGTCTCCTACTGAGTGGAATGGTGTCATGACTCGTATGTATGGGCGACTCTATGATAATATAGAAAATGTAAAATCAGATCCTCGTATCACTTTTTCTGAATTTGGAACACGTCGAGCAGCGAGTACGGATATCCATAGACAGGTAAATGCTATCCTCTCAGATGATCTCCCTAGTCAGTATGTCTGAACATCGAACGTCATGATCTCTATGGAGATGGGCAATGCGAACCCAAAATGAACCAATGCACATGAGCTTCGTATGATACCGACAGCATTCGAGGATACTTCGGAGTGAATTATAAAAAAAATGTATGAGATAGATAGACAGTGGCAAGCACATTTTCCAGAACTCGGCATACTCCTCCCAGATACCTACGGATCTTCATTTTACTTCAGCCATGTACCAGAGGATATTGCGAGAAATCATACGGGTTGTCGTATCGACTCCAAAGATCCAATGGTAGCCATTCCTGAATATCTCGAATTCCTGAAAAAGTGGAATATCGATCCGCAGACAAAAATTGCCCTCCCAAGCGATGGGCTCACCTATGATGTCATAGAAAAAGTGACCCATGCTTTTCACAGCAAAGTCTGAGTTCTCACAAACGGATGGGGAACAGAGCTTTCCAATAATACAAAGGGGACAATACCAAGAGAAAAAGAAACATTCTGACCATTTGGCTCTATGTCTATCGTCGTCAAACCTGATGCTGTCTGGCGACCTGATAGAGGAGAGTGGGTGTCCTGTGTGAAGCTCTCTGACAATCCAAGTAAGGCGATGTGATCGTCTGAGAGAGTAGATTTATTTAAGAAAACATTCGGCGTGGAGGGCATGGAGGAGCAGAAAGTGGTGGTATAGTTGACATATAAATATTAACGCTATAATAATCTCATTTAATAACTATCATGAATACGTCAATATATCCAAATTCATCACCCCATAGAGCTACTAAACAAGCCATTGTGGAGTATTTTCTCTCAGAATGAAGAGAAGAGTGAGGAGCAAAACAACTCCGAGATACAACCGTGAGTGCTATCGATGCAATTCGTCAAAAATGAGTGAGGAATACTCGTATATTTGAGACTATGGATGGAGAAATAGATGCAGAAAAAGATATTGAGACTTTTGGTAATATGCTCGGAAAAATCCTATCGTGACAGTCTATTTCAAAAGAGGAAAGAAGGAAGATGCGGATTTATATAATGAGACAAGTAGCATATCATACACATGACCAGATAGTTAAGACCCCGGTACTTCATCCTATTATGGATTATTTCCAACAAGAAGCACTTCGCCTTGTCGAAAAGTGAATTATTCCAGCTTTTCATGACCTTGATAGGCAAGATACTTCTGTTCCTAATTTTCACGGAATTCCCGGATCAGTAGAACATATTCATATTCCTATAAAATACGGAAGACTCTATGGATATATACCTTCTGAATGAAGAAATTGAAACCCCAGTCCCTATTTATATACCGATACATGGGTACTTAGTGAACATTGAAACCCTCTCTTTGAGCTGGACTCGAAACTTCATGAATGATTTAATCATACTTCAAGTGGATATATCGGAGACGACTTATTTCTTGTGTTTCATGATCCATGAAACTATGGCCATACATGGAGAATACGAGATAAAAATGGAGAAACGATCGAGACTTTCAAATCTCGTGTAGTACAAAATCTCTGATATAACGTACTCTGTCCTAGTGATGATCGTGGTGATACAGGGCTCGGGCTTTATAATTTTAAGAAGAAAAAATGGATACTCCAATGATCATATCACCTTCACATGACTCATGAAAAGTCTGAAAATATCGTCCTCCAATCGAAAGAATCAAGTAAGCATGGACTCTATAATCTTAGAGAAGAATCTTGGAGCATCCCGTGTGAAAAGAATAAGCTTATACCTATACAGTGACTGAAAAGTCTGAAAAACACAACATATTTGGCCCAAGATGATACATGAAATATGATAATCCTCAATCATCTCTGAGTTCAAATTCAACAATTCTCTATAGACACTACGAAACAAATAGGATTCATGTCAGAGTATTCTGATTCTGAAAAATTTCGATACTTTATAGGCTTTAGTAAAAATGGCAATCCATACTTTGCAGAGGAATTTTATATCCTATCATCTACATGAGATATATCAGTATGACCTTTTCAGTCAACCGCATGGGATAAATCAGGACAACGTATTTTCATGAAGGATAAGAACTCGGATGAATATACGCATATCGATATGGAAACTTGAGAAATACGAGAAATCAAAATTCCAGGAGAACTTCTCCTCACGCGAGAAAAACATTATGTTCATTATGTAATTTTTGAAGAGAATGGAAAATTTGGGATCAAGGATCTCAATGGAGAAGTTGTGGTAGTGCCCCAAGAACATAAAATCGTCTCATATCTGCCGAGTTCATGAAATCTGCTTCTCTCAAAGAAAACACCTACGGAAGAGTTTCCCCTTACTCATGAAAGATGTCCAGAAGAGTACCAGTATATAACACAGAATGGAAAAGTGGTAATCCCATGGAGTAGAGAATTATCTGGTATGGAATATGTAGATGATAGTACTCAATTTTCTTGTTATGCTGGTAAACTTATCTATACGGGGCTCTCATGAAAACCTGTCATTAGAGATGTTCCTGGTGTTACATTGACACCCACATCTGAACAATGAATTTATATTGTGGAAGAAGATTTAGATAGATGAGGGCTTAGATTTAGCCTCTATAATGCAAAAGAAAATATGATATACGTGCAAGGTAGATGGATCAAGCTCGAAAAATGAGACGATAGCTTATTTTTCAGTGGGTCGAGTAGTCTCGAAAAATTAGATAATGGTAATTTTATACTTGGAACAACTGTAGTAACACCGAAAGGTGAACAACTTGTTCCATATGGATCGGAGAGTATTATACCATACCGAGACAATACAGGGAAGGAAGTATGAGTCATATGCCGGTATCGAAATGCTCTCATGAAAATAACGTGGCATGCTCCTGTGGAGATAGAAAAAGAATGATAAAAAATAAGAAAAATCGTACTCTATGAATACATTCGGGAAGGACATCATTATCACTCCATTTTCTCATATTCCATGAGAGATGACCAGAGAGCAAAAGGTGCTTCATGATCTTTGAGTGATGAGTACTATCTACGTGCCGGTTCACCCATATGTTACTGAAGTGAAGCTTGCTATTGCATCCAGGGCACGAGATACCATGAAGATGTTTGATCGTCCGGATAAGAGGTCCCAAGATAGGATGCATGAAGCCTTTTTTACTACATATGCTGAGTGGAGTAAAAAATCAGTCAACATAGATACATCGAATTTCCTCTATCAATACCCTACTTCAGGCTCAAGTGAGGCTATCAGAGAAAGTATCGCCTACTATGCAAGTGAAGAAAGAAAAAAAAGAAAATTACCACAGATTCATGTGTTTGATGGAGAATATGAATGATACAGAGCCTACGCAGATACTCATGGAGTTGAAGTGATTACTCATACGCGAACAGACTACAAAGATTCTCTGAGACTATCACTTCAGGCATGACAGAGATTTTATATGAGTGCGCCGAGTGGTATAGATGGTAATATCTGGGATGGATATGAAGATTTTCTTCAATATATGGAAAACTATCATGCGACATCAAGACTCATGATTGATCTCGCGTACCTGAATACTACCAAAAATATCCTAAAAATTCGTACAGATTCAGATGTTATCGAAGCAATCTTTATCAGTATGAGTAAATCATTTCCTGGTACATACTATGATAGAATCGGTGGAGTTTTCTCGAAGTCAGAAATACCCTGACTCTGGGGAAATAAATGGTTCAAAAACCTTTCCTGACTCTTCCTCTGAAAAACTCTTATGGAGAATTCTCCACTCGGTGAAATACCTTTGTATATGGCAAATCTTCAAGCCCAAGCGATCGGAAGGCTCTCATGAATTCTCTGAAATAGTCTTACACCATCTGATGTGACATTTATCGCTACAAAACCTATCCCAAATTGTCCTACTGACATAGAAAACACACTTATAAGATCAGGTATCCTCAGATATTGTCTCACTCCTACGTTCGAAATTCTTATGGATAACGCAAATTAACTTTTATGAAAAATCTTGTACTGCTTGCATCTCAAAGTGATATTCACCAAGCTTGCTATGAGCTTTTGCAATCACCCGTAATCCAAAAATCTTATGAAGTTCGGGGAGTAGTATTCAATGTTATAGATGAATATGCACGGTTACCAAGGATTATTCTTGACTATACAGACCACTCTCTTGAGCGAGGGCATTTTAACTCGTATTGGGGGACTCTCGCTCGGAGAGACTATGGAGATGCTCTCGCAATTTCTGATCTCTACTATCTTCATGAGATGAAACATCAGAATGTTGCTAATTATCAACATGAACAGGCAGAATCTATCTGGATTAATCGTATGAGTCGTGAAGAAGCTTACGTGAGCGTCTTTACTGAACTACTTATTTATTTTGAACTTCCGGATCTGAGAAAAAAAGTCCAGTTTCCTGGATGAGTCATATGGGCAGATCGATTTCTCAGTGACGAAGTTAAAATCTATGAATGAAAAGAAAATAGGATGATCAGGCGAAATCCTAATCTCGGAAAAAATCCTAAAAATAGTGATCTTTTTTTGCAAGACAGAGAACTATTTATTACTTTTGCTATCGAAAGACGGGGGAGTATCATGTACACTCCTCATCCAGAATTGCTTGATCCTCAAGAAAAGGCTATACATAGTTATGGACTCAATAACTTTGCTTGGTCAGATATCTGGAGATCTGTGCGTCATAGGGTAGAGGACGCTATGTTAATACTTGAGAGTGCAAGCAAAGTCGATAGAAAGATGGCACTTGATTGACATCAGGCATTTCTCGAAAGAGAACAGTGAGATAGAATCTGTCCATTCGAGGCTCAAGCACGAGAGTTTAAGAGATTTATGGATGCATTTTATGCAGAGAATAACACCTCACATCTGGATAAGAAATAGTCTGACCCCTTGAATTAAGAACGAAGTTTTTTGTAGAGAAGTTGAAAAATCTTCTTCTGGAAATCCGCGATCATCGGGTTTTCTATGATAATAGAATTCTCTTTCCCAAAATCAATAAATGCTACTTTATCGCCATAGATAGTCATAGTGATATCTTGATCGAATTCATCGAACTCTTTTGGTATGATGACGAGGTCTCTCTCGAGACGTTTTCGTTTCGGGATGGCAGCCTTGCTCGAACTGATCACCATACGTTCTAGTTTTTTCTTGTCTCGTTTTTCTCGATAATCTTTTGGCAGATATATATTCGATTTTTCTACATCGTTTTCTGCGCTGATACGGTAAAATACTGCACCAACCGGTAAACTTTCTACGATGTCATCAAATACTCTCGTGACTCATAGGGCTCATTCTTGGTAACTGACAACGATATTTTTTCCTAACTGTTCGTATTTTGTCATGAGTTCACTCATGACGGGGATATTTCTTTTTTCGAAATCATGTATGAGTTCATGGATACGCTCAGGTGAGAGTGGTCTATAGAGAGTCCTTTTTCACTTTATGACTGCAGTGGTGAGCCTCTCTTCCTCGAGAAAGGGGAGGGCTCGATATATCTCTGCCCGGTGAAGTCATGTTCTCCTCGTGATCTCTGCGATGCTCGATGTGCCATGTTCGAGGAGATCGAGATAGACTCGTGCTATTTTTTCACTGATACCGAGACGTTCGAAAAGTTTGATATATTTTTCCATAAATGAAACAAAATATTACATATTTAGTATACTTAATTTTTCTTTATTTGAAAAGAAAATGAGAATTATTTTTTTATAAAAATTATAAAATATATACTTTCTACGGTATTTCTTCTCTAAAGAGCTATAGTGATCATGCTTTACCACTAACCTTTTCTTTTCTATGAACAACCCATCACTTTCATCTCTCATATCGACTCAGCACTCTCTCGAACTCGAGGCGCATGTATCTGTCGATGATGCTATCGCAAAAGTATATGAAGAGACGTATGAACTCTCGAGAGCTCTCGAAGCCTGAAACCCTGAAGAAATACAAAAAGAGGCACGAGACGTACTCGTAAATATCCTCTCTGTCAGTAGTCGCTATGTAGATATCGATAGTCTCGTAGGGGAAAAATCTGAATCGAGTATTTCAGAAATCCCTCACTTGGTTGCTACTTGGGGTCGAGAAACAGCAAGCATCAGAAATCGATACAGTCGCCAAAGTATCAGCATGGATAACTATGCGATCACTGTTTGAAATATTATCTCTTCTCTCGCACTTCTCGTCTGATCTGACCTTGAGTCTGCGATCTGAGACTCTCTTCACAAGTTTCATTCTCGACTTTCTGAGTACAAAAAACCTATAGATCTCGGAAAATATATAAGAAACTATCCAGACTTTCCCAAGCCAGGTATCCTCTTCAAAGATATATCGCCACTTCTCACTGATTACGATGCTATGCGATATGTTGCATTTGAGTTTGCAAAACACGTACAGGATGCCGATATCATTGCTTGACTCGATGCTCGATGATTTCTCTTCGGTACTCTCGTAGCACAGATACTCGGAAAACCATTTGTCATGATACGAAAGACAGGAAAGCTCCCTGGTCCTACTATCGATGAGTCATATGACCTCGAGTATGGTTCCAATAGTGTCTCTATCCAGGAAGATGCTATAAAACCAGGACAAAAAGTCGCTATCATCGACGATCTCCTCGCGACTGGTGGAACTATGCAGGCAGCTGCCAACCTGGTAGAAAAAGTCTGAGCCTCTGTGGATAGCATACTGTGCCTGATTTCTCTCGATGAACCATTTCTCCTCGGCCAGGCAGCACGAAAGTCTCTCGAGTCAAAATATCGTGTTATATCGATTTTGCACTATGATTAATTTGATTTCAGTAAACACTCTATATACTTAACATACATCCTATGAAAACACTTATCTCACATCCCCACTTTGATCCGATAGTTGATGCACTCATAGCACGCAACCCTACTCTACTCCAGAAGGGAAAAGTGGATTTCGGAAAGTTCGGAGATGGCACACCCAATCTCTTCCTCCATGATAGCAAAAATACTATAGAACATCAGGATGTCACCTATATCGGAGACTTCTCCCGTATGGAGGATTTCTTTCCTCAGTATGCTGTTATCCGTTCTATTATTGACTCCTATGCTGATAAGATACGTGTGATCATGCCGTACTTTCCTGTGGGTACTATGGAGCGTATATCCAAAAAATGAGAAGTCGCTACCGCCAGTTACTTCGCAGATCTCATATCTCATATTCCATCCACTCGAAATGGAAAACCATCACTCCATACTTTCGATATCCATGCGCTTGTTGAGAGATTTCTCTTTGATTCATTTCATGTCAATGCTGAACTTCATAGTGCGCTCTCACTGCTCGAGGTACATAGAGACTCAGTGATAGCATTTCCTGATGATGGTGCAGCCAAAAGGTTCTCAGATGCTTTCCCGGAAAATAAAAACCGCATCATCTGTATCAAAGTCCGTGGAGAGTGAGACAAGCGTGAGATCACGATCAAAGAGTGAGACCCAAAATGAAAAGATGTCATACTTATCGATGATCTCATACAGACATGAGGGACTCTCAGAGAGGCAGCTCGTATGCTTCGAGCCCGCTGAGCGAAAAGTGTTCATGCTTTTGCTCCACATGGTGTATTTCCTGGTGATTCTCATATCGCACTCGCAACTGAACTTGACGAGCTCATCGTCACTGATACTATCCCTGCCAATATCGAACGAGCAAAGTGAGTGAAAAATATGCGAGTACTTTCGATCGTACCACTTCTCGAGAAGATACTTTTTCGAGAGAAAAACTCATAATCTCGTACCCAAGAAATCAATATTCAAATATGAATATTGATTTTCTTTTTGACTTTCTGATAGAAAAGAATATATAGTGTATATATAACACTCAATAGAAAATAGAGAGTTAAAAAAAGCTCATAAAAAAATTCTTCTAAATAAGTGTTACGTATACAATTATTACTTCTTAATATTTTCTCATATGAACACAGAAAGCGGTAGGGAAGTACTCCAGATGGAGTCGCGAGGTTTGGACTATTTAGCGGTAGAGAAGTCACTCGTAAATCAGCTGAGAGCCTATTGTGAAAATGCGAAACAATGAGGCTATGTCGTCTGAGTAAGCGGAGGAGTGGATAGTGCAGTCGTATCGACACTTGTCGCGAAGACATGACTCCCAGTCTATGTCGTAGAAATGCCGATACATCAGAGAGGTGAGGAGGTCAGTCGAGCACAGGAGCATATCGCTTGGCTTAGGTCCAACTATTCTAATATTATCGAGTGGAAGGAAGACCTCTCAAGAGTATTCGACCTCATGGCAGAGAAGATCACTCATGCTGCAAATACTCTCGAATGAGCAGGAGATACTCGTCTCGCACTTGCCAATACTCGCTCTCGACTCAGGATGGTTTCACTCTATGCTATGGCAGGGACATTTCGACTCCTTGTTGCTGGAACAGGAAACAAGGTAGAGGACTATGGTATTGGTTTTTTTACCAAATACGGTGATGGTGGTGTCGATGTGAGCCCGATAGGAAATCTCTACAAGTCAGAGGTTCGTGCCCTGGGACGAAGTATGTGAGTACGTCTTAACTTGACGGAAGCAATACCAACAGACGGACTTCATACTGATGGGGCAACTGATGAGGCTCAGATCGGTGCGAAGTACGATGAACTCGAGTGGGCAATGGGGGAGTACGATACTGGAAAACGTATGAAAGACTTCTCTGGTCGAGCTCGTGATGTAATGGACATATATACTCGTCGTCATGAAGTCAATGGTCACAAAATGTCTATGCCCCCAGTGTTTACAATTCCAGTATAACTTCCTATGGACAATTCTCCTTTTCTCCATCTCTCTGTCACTGAACGTGATCATCTTACATTCTTTCATGATGTTCCTACCAGAAATAAAGATGCTATCGATGGATTTCTTGCATGAGAAAAGATTGCAAAACTCCAAGCATCTCTGCGAGAGAGGACATATATCGTCCTCGGTGGAGATGGGACATTTGTCGAAGTGGCAAAATATGCTCACCGTGATGGAGTCCCACTTTTGGGAGTCAATTTCTGAAGCAAAGGATTTCTTCTGCATGATCAAAAAGTACTCGATCAGAGTGATATCGAATTTGAAAAACAGGACTATCCCATTCTCCATGCCGACCTCAGTCTCTGAGATGAGAGACTCCACGCTCATGCATTTAATGAAGTCTATATCACACGAGCCTGAGATACCAGCATTGTACGTCTCTCACTCACTCATAGAACGAAGACGATAGATCCATATCAGTGAGACGGTATTATGATATCTACTCCAGCAGGATCGACAGGGTGGAGTCGGAGCTATGGATGAGTGATCCTCCCTCACTCTGCCAATCTCAATGTCATCACTCCTGTAGGGAAGATGTTACCAAGAGAACTCCAATCACTTCCCATCGAAGATAAGTGACGGATCAGAATACAAAATGATACCACACGTTTAGCGCCTCTGGATATCCTCGTGGATAATAAACGCATGGCTTCTATGGAGTCACGTCCATTTGAACTCGTGATCGAGCGAGCCGAGAGATGAGTCACTCTTCTTATCGAAAAAAATTACCGAGGAGAATGGGATAAGAAACCGTTCCGGGAAGCTGGGTTTATCTAGATGTCTTTTCACTTTTTTTGAGGAGACGGAAGAGGAGGGTAAATATTTTTCTCTCATATTCTGCAAATCGAGCACTCTCTATAACCCACCCTGTCTCTGTGTCGTAGTCGATGATAGCGACTTTGTCGCCATAGATGAGTTTGGTGATATTATCATCGAATAAATCATGTCCAGTCGGTATTGCTACGACATCGCGCAGAGGATTTCCAGCGCGTCGATCTTTCATTTTTTCGTTGGTGATGATGTAGCGTTCGAGTTCTTTCTTTTTTTGCTCATCGAAATAATTGCTTGGCACATATTTTCCACGGTCGGCATAGTCTCGTTGTGACGAACTATATCGGTGATAAATATCTCATTTTTTGAGACTGGTGATGAGATCTTTGTGTATGGATCGTATTTCCTCGAGTCATTCCTTTATAGAGAAGTTGGGTTTTTTCGTAGATTTCTGATAAAAATATGAGAGCTCCTCGATCGTATTACGTGAGTTTTTTTGTATTTCCTCCAGTTCATTGAGCAGGAGCAGGGGATCTGTGATGCAATAACTGATACGTTTATTTTTCTGGAGTGTAGTACTGACATAACCCCGCTCTCTGAGGCTTTTTAGAACTTTGTATATGATTGGACGATGGTAAGAGGTGTCTTTTGATATTTCTGAAATATTTCTTGCGCCATTCTCGAGAAGTGAGAGATATATCGTAGACTCGTATTCACTGAGTCCGAGTCGGGAAAGGGATTTTTTGTATTTTTCCATAATTGTACTTTTATGATTACATTTTTATAGTACGTATTTTTCTTTTTAGTACAATACTTTTTGGAAGGACGGTATATATTTTTTTACACTTTTGTACTTTTTTCTAACTTTAATAAAAAATTTTCGTATGATGCATATACCTAACTTTTTTCCTATGTCTGACCTCCACTTTCACTCTACTGACTCCGATGGGAACAAGACCAATGCTGAGCGTATCGAACAGATACGACGGCTCGATCCGAAAAATACAGGTATCTGGGCCATGACGAACCACGATCGATACTCTCCTGGATTTGTCCTCCCAGCACGAGCACAAGGCATCAGATCTGTATGGGCGACCGAGATATCAGCACACTCACAGGAACTCGATATCTCACTCCATATCACTTGCTACACACCCAGGCTCTCAGAGGGGGTGAGACGTCTCACAGATGCTGTACTGATAGGAAAAAATGGAAAAATACTACAACAGATAACAAAACTTCGAAGTCATGGATTTCCCATCGATAGCGATGGATTTTTCTCATGGATGGATAGCATAGGACACGATCATGCGAATGCATCAAACTGGCATCTTTCTGAGTATCTCTGGAAAAAACCAGAGACACCACTGCTGGTCCATGATCTAACACAGGGAAAAGTCACGACACAATTTTCATTTCTCCTCGATTGTCTCAAAGAAAATGGTAGCTATGCTCATATAGGCGCAGTAAAAGTCAGTCCATACGAACCAGAACTCTCGACACTTGTATCACTTGCGAGGACAGAGGATATGCTCCTCTCAGTAGCGCATCCAAATTTCTCATTTCTCAAATACACATATCAAAATTATCAAGCACAAGCTTCAAAAGAAAAATCCCAGGCATTCGAGACACATATTGCACCAAAACTTGTCGACATAGGAATAAGAAATTTTGAAATCAATACGATGGCAACGCCTGAGTGGGTAGAAGTGGTCGACCGAGTAACGAGATCTGCATGAGGTATACTGACCTATGGAAGTGATAGTCATGGGTGGGAAGAGCAAGTCAAACATAGAGATAGTAAACATGCATTTTTCTGAGAAAAAAATAGCGCACTTACGCCCGAGATGGTGGCACCAGTAGAGAAGAAACTCCTCGAGTATGGAGAGTAAAATATTGACAATATATTTATTTTTTTATAAAAAATTATGCTCGAGATCTCAGACCAGAGTTTCGGCCTATGGCGAGCGGAGATGCATTTGAGTCGTTACGAAGGGAGAGGTTTCTCATCCCGATGCATGACTGATTTAGATATAAGACCCAGTGGGTACAAGAACGATTTGGAAGACGGGTAATGGAAAATATCGAGAGAGAACTCCAGGGTATATAAAAAATAGTCGAAATTTCTTTTGACTTCCAAAAAGAAAAGAATATATAGTGTATATATAACACTTAATAAATATGCCACACAAAATCGTATCATACGGAGGAGCGTTCACACCACCGACTATAGGACACAAGGCTATCATCGATGGACTGCTGGAGCGGGGCATCTCAGAGAAAGTACTCATCATCCCGAGTGGTCCACGCATCGATAAAGTCTATGCATATAGTGACAGTATTCGCAGGAGACTCCTCGAAGTATTTGCGAGCGAGTTTCCATCTGGCTCTGTAGAACTCGATACAACCTGGATGGATGGAAAGTGAGAAACGACAACACTTGGTATGGACGACGTCCTATCTGAGCGCTATGGATACTCGATACCACAGGTATTCTGAGCTGATGTGATAGAGAGTATGCCGACATGGGACTATGATGAAAATCAGAAAAACCGTCTCCTATTACGGTTGCCCAAGATTTTTCTCTCAAGAAAAGGTATCGAGATGAGATTAGAAGGTCTAGGTAATTATGAAGTATATGATCTCGATGTACCATCAGCATCAAGCACGCTCGTGAGAGAGCAGGGGAGAGTGGATCTCCTCTCAGAAAAAGTACGAGCAGAGTACCTGAGACTTATATCTCAAAAATAGTTATACTATGACTACAAACAACCCTACCATCTGAGAGAGGCAAACACTCCATATGTGAAAGTGGCTCACACTCCAGGTGATCCCTGTAAAGCATAGAAATGGTAAAAATTCAAGCTATGAAGTGGTGACTCGAAATGCTGATAAGGTTGATGGAATTGTTTCAGTGCTTCCTTTTACACCAGGTGAAAAAGAAGTTATACTCATACGTCAATACCGATTTCCACTCGGATATCTCCACTTAGAAAATCCTGCATGATGTCGAGAACCTAAGAAACACGCTACACTCGAAGATGCAGTACATGCTGAACTCCTCGAGGAAACCTGATATCAGGCTGGAAAGATAGACGCTGTAGGTAAGTTCAGCTCATCAAGCGGCATGACAGATGAAGTGGTACACGGATATATTGCTCGAAACTGTACGAAAGTCACAGATATACTCACTCTCGATCAAAGCGAGTATATCAAACCGCTCATCGTACCATATAGTCAATTTGACCAACTTATCTTCGATGAGCTCAGTTCTGGGCGAGCTGTCGACCCCAAGCTTCTTGCTATGATGTGGTACTTTCGGACATTTGTTTGCAAATGAAAATAATATCCGTAAAATAAGCGTAGTTATTACGCTATTTCTATGTCCACCCTCCACCCTACGTACACTGATGATATTTTCTCCCTCTCGATCCCAGTACTTGCTGTAGATATCGTACTTTTTACTCTCTACAAGGACCAACTCTGTGTCGTCCTCGTTCCAGGGAGAAATGAGTATACACAGTGACGACTCACTCTACCAGGTGGTATCATCGGTCGAGGAGAGACACTTGATGAGGCTGCTGACCGTATCCTTGAGCGAGATACACATATCTCATGAGTATATAAAGAGCAACTCTATACGTTTTCTGCACATGGTCGAGATGATCGAGGAGACGTCATATCATGTACATACTATACGCTTGTTGGGGCTCGAGATTTCCTCTCGCAGATCGACCTGACCAAGGTATCACTCTTACCATATGCGAGCGTTTCTCGAGAAACCGTTGCCTATGATCATGCTGATATCATAGAATATGCCTATCAGCGCCTCCAGTGGAAGATGGAGTATACCGATGTAGTCAAAAATATTTTATGAGAGCGTTTTACGCTGAGAGAACTCCAGGAAGTCTATGAGATAATTTTTTCTAAACCATTTGATAAGAGAAATTTTCGGAAAAAAATCCTCTCTCTCGACATCCTCCAAGAAACAAAAGAGTATGACACGTCGAGCTCAAAAAGACCAGCTAAGCTTTACCAGTTTACCCATGAGGAACTAAAAGTTACAGGAATACTCTAGTTATGATCTATATTTTCGGTTGAGCGTTCGACCCGCCACATGTCTCACATGCTGCGATCGTGAAGACGCTCCTCACAAAAAAACATCCAGAAAAAATCGTCATCATCCCATCGAGTGAACGTGATGACAAGAAATATCATGTGTCCGACGAACATCGCATGGCGATGCTTCGTATTTTTGTAGAGGAGATCGATGATGGGCGTCTCAGTATCGATGATCACTTTCTCACCCACTGGAAAGGTGAGATGATCACGCGAGATGTGGATCGATATGTACGAGAAAAATACGGTGAGGATATCATCCATATCTTCGGCACGGATACTATCGCGAGTATGCCAGGCTGGGATGGCGAGTGATATGCAGCGAAGGTCGTGAAAAAACTCTTTGTCCCACGCGGTGATCTCGTATTTTCCCCTGAGGAGATCGAGTCTCGGTGAATAGAAAATTTCGAAATCCTCGCGGGCAGTCATATACCTCCAGTATCGTCGACCGATGTCCGAGATGTCATCCCAGAGTGTACAGGCATAGAGAAACTCTATGAGGACAACCCGAAATTTATCATCAGCGGACTCTCGAAGCGTATTTCTCGGTATATATTGGAAAATAGATTGTATCGTAACCTCCTTGAGAAAGGAGGTGGCACGAGCAAAGCGAGTGACGGAGGATTGGTAGTTTCAGAAAACCTAGAGCACCAATCCTCAGCTTCGACTTCGTCTCAGCAGCTCCTTTCTCAAGGAGCTTACCAGAAACCTCGTGTTCTCGTCCATGTCTGCTGTGGTCCTGACGCGACGATGCCCATACTCGCGCTCCGAGATGAGTATGATGTAGTATGTTTCTGGTATGATCCCAATATCCAACCTCGAAGTGAGCACGATAAACGCTATGATGCTTTCGTGAAGGTCTGTGAGATCGAAAAAATTCCCTATATCAAGTGAGCCTATGATGTGAAAAATTTCTTCACACGGATCAAATGACTGGAGTTCACTCCAGAGAAATGAGAAAAATGCACGAACTGCTATGATATGCGGATGTATGTCGCTGCCAAACTCGCTAAGCGACTCAAGATCCCATACTATACCTCATCGCTCAATACCAGTCCAAAAAAAGACCTCGAAAAACTCTTCGTCATGGGGTATAAATATGCGGAGAAGTACGGTATCACATTTCTCGACATCCCATTTCGTAAGAAGTGAGGCTTCGAAAAATCGGTAGACTACACGCGTGAACATGACATCTTCAGGCAGAATTATTGTGGATGTATCTACTCTATCCGCGAGGGAGGGGAGAGTGAGATGAAAGGGAGGATGGTGGGGTAATTTCCAGTGTAGGTTTTTTAGATTCTTTCTCGAACTCTTCTAAAAATAAACTATACAGGTCGTCTATTTCTAATATATAAGGAAATCAAACGATATAGGCACGTTTTATTTTTTCTAATACGGATGATTCATCCATTTTATGTATACTACAGTACCTTTTAATAGCCCGATGTAGTGCTATCACATTTGGTTTGTATGCACCTACGTGATATGTTTTTGTTAGAACCTTAAATGGTTCATCGGAGGTGATTATTTGATACAACTCCTCTCCTACTAACTCAGTAATAGCTTCATTAAAAGGTGTAGGATCTTCTCTAGTGGCGAAATAGCCATCTACGTATATAATCTTATATCAACTTCTGAAATGTGTGAAATATTTTACAATAATATCATTCACACAATGACTCTCATTATATAATTCCCTAATAGCGAGTTCTTTCTCTCTTTTTTCTGCCTCGTCTGTAGATATAAATTCTGTTGAAAACACATGAGCAAGTTCATGAGTAAGTACCATAACAAATTGTTCATATATTGATAATTTTATTCAATCGTTAATTGAAGTTACAGCAACTTCTTTCATGATACTATCTAGATCTATTGTTAATGTTAAACAATCCTTTTTCTTATCCCAAAAAACGTATCCTGTAGAGTCCTCTACTATCATTGGATTATTTGAGAGTGTTTTTGATGAGCAAAACAATATGGATAGTTTTTTTACCAACTTTAGAATAGTCAAGAACCGTTCTGCAGGTATTTCGTATTGTTGTTTTATTTTTAAAATAAGCGCTGAAATAATCGGGATAAAATATTCAGAGTAAAATGTTACCTCCTGAAGACGAAATGCTTGCCTTGTGCTGGCTTCACCTAATTTTTTTAAATATTCGTGTATTGGCTCTCACGACGGAATTACCCAAACTCCCATAAGATCATCGGTCCTTTTCCGGGCTCATTCTAACGCATGCAAAAGCAAACATTTACTTGTAATATCACTTCATGGAATTCAAAACTCTTTCCATAATGGATCATAGGTACTGGAAATATTAGTATACATGTATATAATATAATATTATTTATAATAAAGTCAATACTTCTTAATGATAATCATTCTCATTTCTTTTTGCATTTTTCTTCTTTCCGTCTAAAATCTACAGTCTAATTTCTAAAATCTCACCCATGTCTGACATCTATCAGAAATCCCTCGAAATGCATAAAAAACTCCAGTGAAAGCTCCGTACAGAGGCGATCGCCCATATCGAATCACGTGATGATCTCTCCTGGGCATACTCTCCAGGGGTAGCTGAGCCATGCCGTGAGATCGCGAAAGATCCATCGAAACTCTACGACTATACGCTCAAGTCTCGTACGGTCGTAGTGATCTCTGATGGATCAGCGATACTCGGACTCGGAAATCTCGGGCACAAGGCATCTATGCCTGTCATGGAAGGGAAGTGTGTCCTCTTCAAAGAGTTCGGATGAGTGGATGCGTTCCCGATCATCGTCGGGACACAGGATGTGGAAGAATTTATCAAAACGGTGAAAAATATCGCTGATGGCTTCGGCGGGATCAACCTCGAAGATATCGCAGCACCACGTTGTTTCGAGATCGAGGAGAGACTCAAGGCTGAACTCGATATCCCTGTCATGCATGATGACCAGCACGGGACAGCGATCACCGTCCTCGCCTGACTCATCAATGCGCTCAAAGTCACAGGGAAAAAGAAAGAAGATATCAAGGTCGTGCTCAACTGAGCAGGAGCCGCAGGAGTCGCGATCGCGAAACTCCTCAAACTCTACGGAGTTAGACACTTCATCGCCTGTGACTCGAAGGGGATCATCTCACGAAATCGTACCGGACTCGATATCTCTAAACAAAAACTCCTCGAGTTTACCAATGAAGAGAATATCGATGGTACTCTCACAGATGCTATCAGAGGAGCAGATGTATTTCTCTGAGTGTCTGCAGCAGGAGCCCTCACGAAACAAATGGCGGAGACGATGGCGAGCGATGCGATCGTATTCGCGATGGCGAACCCGACTCCTGAGATCATGCCAGAAGTCGCAAAAGAGGCAGGTATCCGTATCATCGGGACTGGTCGATCTGACTATCCGAACCAAGTGAACAACGTCCTCGCATTTCCTGGTATTTTTGCCTGAGTATTGAAATACGGAAAAAAACAAATCACCGATGAGATGAAGATTCGAGCCGCTGAAGCACTCGCGGCCTATGTGAAAGATCCGAGTGAAGAAAATATCCTCCCAAATCCTCTCGATAAATGAGTTGCGAGTGTCGTTGCGGAGGCTATGCAGTAGGCATTCAGATTATTCGATCCCAAGCCCTTGAGGATATAATATTTCACTCTATAATAGCGTGAAATATAGGCATATCGTCAGCGAAGAGTGTATAATGTGTAGTGGCTGTGCGAGCATCTTCTTTTACGGTTCACATTACTCGTATCTCAGAAGAGTCATTTATTTTTTGAATATTGCCTATCATATCTCATACTGGTTGTATTAGTGAAGATTTATATGTGGAATATGAACTATTTTTACAGTCAAGAGCTCGTTTTGCTCATAGTATACATTGTGCTCCGCACTCTTCGAGTAGCCAAAATGGAATTTTTCCATCCTGAAAATCAGACTCTTTAGGGAAGTATTTTCACTGATATACATATGTACCGTTATGATCGCTCCATCCTACTATATCTACAAAACGAAAATTATCTCCATGGGGTACCCATTCAGCTCAATCTACCCAATCATCCACATTTGTATTATGAAAAGAAAAGTCAGTAAATTGAGGTTTTCTTGCCGTGGATGAACTCATATATGCAACCTCTTTCCATTCTATGGGAGCTATCTGACTCATGATTGTAAATTTTCCACCATCATCTCTGAGTTTGAGCTGAGCTCCTGGTCTAATAGGTTGCAAAAACTCGGTATATATGCTTCATACAGCCCAAAGTCATCCTAATCTATCCCGAAATAGTTCTGATAAAAGTACTCATGGTACAATAGGAAATTTTCATCAAAAATGACTATCAAATATTGGACTTTGCTCATTTACAAAAATTTCTCCATAAGGGTTAACATGAAAAATATCATCAACTCCACGGCGCCTTGATCAAAGAGTAGGCTCAATATTTATTTTGAAGTCAGGTCTTCCTGGTGTGTTTTCAGGAGTATGAACTTGTGTGATTTCCATAGAAATAAAATAATTGTATATTATTATACATATTTCTAAAAAAACACAATCCTACTTCCCAAAAAGTCTCTTGATAAAGCCATGTTTCTCTCCGTCTTGTTCGAGCCTCAGGATCTCGAGGATGCCGAGGACGCAGATCATGATAAATCCGTATTTGTAGCCATGATGTGAGTTCATAAATTCGCTAATCTTGCCTCCGAAATTCACTACGAGGATGAGGAGGAGAAATATCGTCACCATGAGGGAACGACCGTGATCTCGTGCCCAACTCGCGAATGCTGAGTGATCAGGCCGGAGATAACGTGTCTGGAGCCATGCAAACCCACCCACGACGATGATGAGTAAGAGTGTGAAAATACTTGACTCAGGGACACCGAATACTGTCGGTTCTGCGACTTTACTAAATCATTTTTCGAGCATCTCAAGCGCAGTAAAGAGGATGATAAAAAGTCCAATCCACTGGATGCTCGGATAGCGCTCGAGGAGCTTCGCGATATATCCTGATGCCACCACCATGAGGATGATCGATACGATGAGACCGATCATGAGATTGACGACATTTCCATGACTTGCTCATGCTACAGCAAGGACATTGTCGAGACTCATTGCGACATCTGCGATGATGATCGTCTTGATGGCGCTCGCGAGTCCATCACCACTTTCTTTTCACTCTTCATGATGTTCGTGTGCCCGTATTTCTCGGTAAAATTTCCATACCACATAGAGAAGGAGAAGGGCCCCGAGGAACTCGAGTCACGGTACTCGGAGGAGAAATACAACTCCGAGAGAAAATATGATACGAAGCACTGTTGCTCACATCACTCACCAGAAGATTGCTTTCTTGCGATCTGCTCATTGGAGTTTTTTGGTGGCCATACCGATGAGGATGGCATTATCTCCACTCATGACGAGGTCGATGAGGATGATATTGAGCAGTGCAAATGCTCCTGCCGAAGTAAAGATATGAGCAAAATCCGACTCAAGCGACATGAGAAAATCCATCATAAAAAGGAAGTTATAAATCTATAGAGAATTTATATAGTGAATAGTGAAAAAATCAATGGATTTTTGACAGGAAAGAGGAGAAGTGGTAGACTAGTTACTAGTAGTTACTTAATAATTCTTCTTATGAGTTTTAGAAATTTTGAATCCGAAACAAATCTGTGAACTGGAAATATTCCTGCAGATGGAACAGAGGTAGGAAAAACTCCAGATCAGACATTAGAACAGAAAGGAACTGATCAAAAAGAAGCTCAAAAATTTGACCCTAAAGAATATGAGACTCAGAAAGTCGAGGCAAATAAGAGACTTACGGATCTTGCAAAAAGAGATCCTGAATCTTTACCAGCTAGACTAGATCAAAGTCGTTCTGAGAATCTAGATAAAACTCTTTCAGAATCTCTTGCTGCGACAGCCTAAGGTACTCTCACGCTCGAAAGTATCTCTCCGATCACCATATCTGGAGAGATTTTTTTTGCCATGGCTTCATAGGAGAGGCCGATACGGTGACGGAGGATCATCGGAGCAAGCGACTTGATATCCTCTGGGGTGACATAGTCTCGTCACTCGAGGAGTGCTCGTACTCGAGCTCCTCGTACCAGTGCGAGTCCAGCGCGAGTCGATGCACCGTAGGAGAGAGCGTTTTGGATGTTTTCTTGTTTCGAGGGTTCTTGTTTTCCCCCTTCGAATAGGTAAGGAGGAGAGTCTTTTTTCCTCGTACGAGTCATCTCGAGGATGTCGGAGATATAGTCATAGATTTTTTCATCGACTTTGATATTTTCCTGTATGTATGATGCTATCTCGATGCACTCATCAGCAGAAAGTATGCCTATTTTTTTGTCATCCTCGCGTAGTGAGGATCTCTTCCCGAGAGATTCTCGTTCCGAGAATGACAAAGATGACTGCATGAGGATAGTTTTCTCATCTTCTTTTTTGGGATAGTCGATGATGATCTTCATGAGAAATCGATCAAGTTCTGCTTCTGGCAGAGGATATGTCCCTTCGTGTTCGAGTGGATTCTCTGTCGCGATCACGAAAAATGGTTTCGGAAGTTCGAGTGATTTCTCTCCGATCGTGACCTGATGCTCTTCCATAGCTTCGAGGAGGGCAGATTGTACCTTCGGTGGAGTACGATTGATCTCGTCGGCGAGGAGGATATTGGTAAAAATAGGTCATTTTCGTACTTCGAATTTCCCAGTTTCTTTCCGATACATCTCGTGTCATGTGATATCCGATGGCAGGAGATCAGGTGTGAATGAGACGCGCTTGAAATCATATCCGAGCACAGAGGCGAGAGTTTTCACAGCTTTCGTCTTTCCGAGTCCTGGGACTCACTCAATAAGCACGTGTCCTCGAGCAAAGAGAGCAATGATAAGTCATCGTATGAGGTCGTCCTGTCAGATAATCGTCATCTGCATCGCAGACTCTATCGAGAGGAGGATGTCACGAGTAGAGGAAAGGTGTGGATTCATAGAAAAATAGACCAATACTAAGAAAAGTAACTAGCAAAAGGATATGAAAAATGAGGATTTTTGCAACCAGGAAAACTATACAAAAGCTATCCTATCATCTAAAGATACGCGGTCCTTTCTATTTTTTCATAACCAGATAGTCATACTTTCTTGAGAAACTTGCCTGTTTGCCTCAGGGATGAGATTATGCATTTTGAGAACACGTTGCATCGCTCACCTCATATTGGTAGGATTTCATAGTGCATGTCGAAACCGTTGCATCATTTCTGGTACACTTTCTGGAAGTATTTCGTCTTTTTTTTCGAAAAGTTTTCGATAAAAATATTTGATTATATATTCTTGCTCTGTGTTACTTTCACGTCCATCTATTTCTACTCCGATACCTTCACCTTTCATTTTTCCTATGATAAGTGGAATATGAGGAATAAACTGAGACAGTCCAAGATCAGTATAGATCTTCATCTGGTTTTTAGCTTCATTTACTTGCTTCTCGCTCAAATTCTTGGCACCAAAAGTAGGAATATCATACGTTCAGTCAGAATTTTTCATAATACTAATACTTGTGAGTTCAGGAGCTGATTGTGATATTCCCTCTACTCTGAATAACTCACTCATATTTGTATATCACCCTACTGGTATTCATGCCAAAAGTTTCGTGCCTCATGGTATTTCTGGATCTGTTAGAGTAGCGATAGTTTCGAGGGATTTATAGTGTATGTGTTCTCATGGATCTAGTGCTTTTCCACGACCGATTTCATAGTATTGCTGAAAAAACTCCTGAGCTCACTTTTCCCCGTATTCTGTTTTTACAGTGTTATATGTCTGCGCGAGTGCTATATTTTGTTCTATATATGCCTTGAGTCGTGCTTCTTTTTCTTTTTGTGCTTGTGTTTTTACCCCAGTTTCACGAAGTTTTTTGAGGGCTGCCTGAGCATCGCTGAGGCTCTCAGTTTCGTCTTTCATTTCTTTTGTGAGATCCTTCGTATCACTGAGTACTTGTGATTGTGCACTGATGGTTCCAGCAAAATCTATTGTTTTCTGACTATTTTCACTGAGCGATATAGTTCTTTTTCCTTCTGGAGATTTTTTTATCACTGACGGATTTCCATGGATCTCTTTTTGTGTGGCATGTATGCTTCACTTTGCCTGAGCCATCTCACCGTATCGAACCTGGAGTCATAAGAGAATGATCAGTTTGGCAATACGAGGAGATATATTTTTCGTATTGATTGCTGAAGAGATATTTGTGAGCAAGGTATTTGCTTCCACTTTTGTGAGCGAAACGATGGCAGTGTTGCGTATATCTTTTTCTTTTCCGTCGGCTCATCGAGTAGTTGTATTTACCCCGGACATTTCAGAAAATCTCCCGATGGTAATATCAGGTCATCCGAGTGATAGGAGCAGTTCATGACGTTCTGATTTTATGGATTTTGAGATCTCATCTACTTTTTTCCTAAGTTCAGAAAGTTCTGATGTGAGATGCTTGAGTGCGTCTGTATCAGTTTTTCATTCGAGCTCTTTTTTGCCTATTATTTTCGAGAGGATTTTGTTCATATCCACATTTCCATCTGCTCAAAACTCAATACCGATTTCCTTTGCGAAGAGTTCTATACTGCGTATGACCTGCGGTGATCATGAGAAAGATTTTCTCATCTCAGCGAATAGGGGATCTATTTTTTCACGTTCTTGGTTTTTCTTTTTTTCAGCAAGTTCTGTAAAAAATGTTTTGTATAGTGTCTTGTTTACTCCATTTAAGAGTTGAGATTCCCATCCTCGAGATTGAAAATACATTCAGAGTTCTGACCAGTTTTTAGTGCTTATTGTTCCGACATATTTATTGAGATTCTCAGGAGTTCGAAATATGGATATAAACACATTTTTATTGAAGTTTCTAATATCTCGTGAAACGAGACTATTATACTCTCCTACAGTCTTTACGTCATAATTTGTACCACCACCTGAATCAAAAATAATGATACTATCTCTTCATCGAAAACCATCATTGATAACTCTTTTGATCATGTTAAGACGACCAGTATCTCATAAGTTTCTAGAAAGGCTAAAACTTACATCCAGTTCTCAGAAATCAATCATTCTCTGAATAGTGCTCCTTGCTGTAACAGGAATACTTTTATACTTGGGATCGTCGAGGATACTTTGTGCTGTACTACCAGTAGCACGTAACCAGAGACTCAAAAGATCATCTGAAAGATTTGACTCAAGCTCTTTCATTGGATCTTTTCATTTCTGTTCAGCGTCTAAAAGTCACACTCCTCACATCCTCTCTTTTTCAGGAGAGAAATACACACAAAAATGTCTGCAAAGAGAGTACTTCATACTCTTATTTTCTCATAAAAATTCATTTTTTGCAAAAAACTCGCTTTTTTTCTATTTTTCTCTATACTCCCGACCATGCAAACCTCTTTTTCCTACACTCTCGATGCGACTGATGGTGCTGCACGAGCTGGTACGATCACGACTCCACACGGGGTGATCCATACTCCGATATTTATGCCTGTGGGAACTCGATCAGCGGTCAAGTGAGCAACGATCGATCAAGTAAAGTCTAGTGGCGCAGAGATCATGCTTGTGAACAACTACCACTCGTACCTACGTCCTGGCTGTGATGTGATCGAGTCATTTGGAGGACTCCACCAGTTTATGGATGTCGATATTCCAATCCTCACTGACTCAGGAGGATTTCAGGTGTTCTCACTCGGACTCGGCATGCAAAATGAAGGATGAGAAAAACTCGCGAAAGTCACAGAAGATGGTGTGCACTTCCGTTCGTATCTCGATGGATCAAAACATTTCTTCACTCCGGAAAATGTCATGGATATGCAGTACTCCCTCGGAGCTGATATCATCATGGCGTTCGATGAGTGTGCACCAGGTGGATCGTCTCATGACTATGCTCGTGCTGCGATGGAGCGGACACATAGATGGGCGATACGTTCACGTGATCAGTGGCAGCGAAATGAAGAAAAGCGAAAAGAGCAGTGACTCTATCCACAAGCACTTTTTGCGATCATCCAGGGTGTGATCTATGATGATCTGCGAAGTGAATCTGCACGTTTTATATCTTCTCTCGATACTCCATGAGTGGCGATCGGATGACTCTCTGTGGGCGAGTCCAAGCAAGATATGTACCGTATCCTCGATGTCCTCGAACCGCTCCTTCCTCGAGACAAGCCGCACTATCTCATGGGTGTTGGAACTCCAGAGGATCTCGTCGAGGGGATTGCTCGCGGGATCGATATGATGGACTGTGTCCTCCCGACGCGTATCGGCCGACATGGAGAAGTATTCACCTCCTATGGCAATCTGAAAATCGGGAATGAGAAATATAAATACAGTCAGGAAAAAATCCCTATGACTCCTGGATTCGAAACCAGTGTGTCTGCTCGTTATTCGCTCGGATACCTCCGCCACCTCGTAAATGTCGGTGAAGCAACAGGGTGACTCCTCCTCTCTCTGCACAATATCGAGTATCTCCTCCTCCTCGCTCGGAAAGCGCGCGAAGCGATACTTGTAGGAAAATTTGAAAATTTTCGTGAAGAGTTCTGGAAGTACTACCCTAAAAAATAGGGGTTTTATAGACCGTATCGTGAGTGCCTACCTTTATGAGAGTTACGTATATGTGATCTCATTTTTTCGTATAAAGAATGCGAATGTCCTCATCAGCTGAGAATGAGTGATATCACTGAAGATCTCCAGTGAGTGCATGTACTCTGAGGGCAGGATCAGCAGGGTTTTCCATAAAGAGCTCTATTGCCATATCTACAAGGTGTTGATCTCGTTTCGATAGGAGTCTATATGTCGGAAAAAAATGAGAATTGAATTCGAGCTTCATTTTGTATTACAAAGAATGGAGATAAGCGATAGCATCTCGAGCATTCGTAAAAGTCGGAGACATATTCACTCCATTTGCTATATCTTGCTCTACTTGTCGGAGCTCAGCCAACACTTCAGGAGAAGCTACTTCTCTCATATCGATCTGAAGAGATCGAGTGGAGACGAGCTCAGCAAGTCGCATACTGAGAAATGTCGAAAGATCGATCCCCATATTCCGCGTGATGATCTGAGCCTCACGCTTGATATCTGGATCGAGACGTATCGTCGTGATCACTTTTGGTTTTCGTTTGGTTTTCTGAGGAGCGAGAGTGCTAGTCATAAATGGAATAATAAATGTATTGCTAGTGTATACTTATTTTTATTTTTTGCAAAAAAATTCTGGAAAAACTATCCGAAGAAATAAAAATCCCCGAGAAGGGGATTTTTATTTAATTACAACTTTAGAATTAAGGAGCTACACAGAGAACTTCGTTATGATTTTTACAGTACCCATCTCATAAGTTTGCCCAACCAAGAGATGTACATTGGTATGTATCAGGTGCACATACATCTCTATTTGGAAACGATGCACAGGCTGGCATTCCTGTTTTTTCATGACCAGTACAAGATTGAGTCAGGTCAGAATTTTGTACGCCACAGTATGTAGCAGCATCTACTATGACATTATCCTGGTCACGCTTACATGTAGGTGTACGAGACTGCGTTCCAGGACATGATGATCCAGAACAGTCTGACCAATCTGACCAACTCAGTGTATATGTATAACTCGGTGCTGGATCTACAGTACAGTTTTGATGAGTATACGTGAGATTGAGAGTGCCGTTATTACATGTTGCTGTCTGACTCACGCAGCTAGAGCCGAATGCTACATTGCTATTCTGATAAGCAGTTACTAGCGTTCCATCTGTTACAGTGGTTCACCACGGAGTAGTACAGTTATTTGATGGCGTACTACATGCGGTAGGATTACAGTTAGTAAACTGAGTATCATAGTAGTTTCCACAGCTATCAAACCTATCCTGGGATCCACCACCACAACTTACGCTACAGCTTCCATAGCTGTATGATCCATTTGGTACACATGACGCTGGAGGATTTACGTAATTACAACTCGTATTTGTTCCCCCTCCACTTCCGAGACAGTTCCATGTACGAGTTCCACCAGGAGTTGTATTTCCATTGTCTCATGATACGGTACCACTGGTACAAGTAGTAGGTATAGGACTACAAACACCATTTATTATACCACTACAAGGACCAAGACTAGCTCCTACATTTCATGCTCCGAGTTTGAATTTATCCCACTCATTCTGAGTTCCTGTCGGGACAAAGACATTTTTGGTTGTCGCTGTTACTTTCTTACATTCACTGTAGACATTTATATTTTTATTTTGTCCTGCCATTACGAGAAACCCATTTGCTTGCTTTTCCTCAGGTCACCAAGGAAGGTTAACTGCAGCATATACTGAAAGTGATAGAAGAATTCAGAGCACACCGAAACCGAGGTATTTTCTAAAAGAATGAGAAGATTTTTTTTTCATAAATATCGAGTTTACGGTATTCCCACAGGTACGAAAATCGCTAGATAAAAGTGGATATTATTTTTTGAGGTTCGCGACTTCTGCCTTGAGTGCCTCGATCTCTTTTTGCTGAGACTTGACTGCTTCGATGAGAGGAGCGATGAGGTTCGCATACTCTACTGACTTCACACCATTTTTATCAGTATGGACGAGGTCTGGATAGACGGTCTCGACTTCCTGCGCTATGACACCCATATCTGCCTTTCCAGTAGATTTCCAGTTGTAGCTATACCCAGAGAGCCTGATGATTTTTTCGAGAGATCCTTCGAGTGGAGTGATATTTTTCTTGAGATTTTTATCAGACGAGTAGAGAAATCCGTTAGCAGTGACGTTCCCGAGAGCGCGGACATTTCCATTGGCTGCTGTTGTACCATAGTAGATACCACCTGCTTCGTTGGTCCACTGAGAAGATCCACCACCGAGGTTTGTTGTATTGTAACATGTTCCACCGAAACAGATACTACCTGTAGAACTTAGGTTGATAGTTCCAGAGGCATAGATATTATTGCTTGCATTGAGGTTACGAGCGTAGAGGTCACCATACCCACTTGATCCATTTCCCACATGTACGCCTCCGTTTCCAGCCTGCCAGTTGAGATTGAGTCGACCGTTTGAGAGAGAGTTGGCTCTGACTTCACCGCCGTAGAGAGGATTGTAGAGAACCTGTGTATAGTTCCCTCCAGCAAGTGTACCGAAGCTTCCGATAGCATTTACGTTCAGATTTGATCCCATGCTGACAGATTTTCTTCCCCATCCACCTCCGTCATCTGTTCCGATGACAAATCCTTCACTTGTATACTTAATAGCTGATGCACTAGTGTGCTCTGCATCATAAAAACCGATACTTGTCGTTGGGTAACCAGTGAGTTGGATATTGTAGTTCCATGGATTTCCAGCATCGGGAAGATAGTTTACAAAATCTCCGATAACAGTTTTTCCTGCTACATACATTTTTCCAGCACTGGTATTAGTGCTTCCGAGAGCGATATTTCCTCCTGTATATGCGATACCCCCAGTCACATCTTTCCACTGAGATTGCATATTGAGCGTTCCACCATTATTATTGATCCATGTAGTGAGAGCCGTCGTGTAGTTGTTGTTTGCGAAAAGGTTCGTGACCATAGTGTTCGTGAGTGATCCACTATTCATATCGAGATTTGTTGCGCTTCCGTTGGCATTGAACACGACAGGAGCATTGGAACTCAGTCCGAGGGTAGCAAAGTATCCAGCGAGAATAGATGAAATTTCTGTACATTTTGGCTTGAGGTAGTTTGTTGTTTTGCTATTATCAAAATCACTTACGATCTGACTAGCGGTACAATCGTTTTCAGCGAGGTTGCTAAAGTACCGAGAAAAATATCCTCAGGCAGGAGCACTCGTTCCACTTGGAACTGCACTTGGAGCTTTGCCAGTATCTTCTTCTGTGACGATAGGGTCGAGTCAGACTACATCAGCGAAAGTAATAGCTGAAAAACTCAGAGTAGCGAGAGGAAGTGTCGTGATCATGAGACCAGCGATGAGAGATGAGGTACGCATAAGAGAGAAATTATAGATATAAATGGAAGTAAGAAATTAGTTTTCGAGACCTGGTGGAGGATCTTGGATGAGTTTGGGATCGTACTCGATGACGACAGAGTAGTCATCGTATCAGGATTTTTCTGATCGACTGAATTTTGTCTTATCGAAGGTGCGGAAGTAGTTCCAGTCGTAAATAGCTGCTTCATTTTTCGTACAGTCTGCAGTACTCACTGTATACGGACATGAGAGCGGCGTCTTTTGTGATCATCCGATCGTGTTTCGAGAGATGACACTTCCGTTTATATAGAGTTGGTTACGTGGGAGAGCATCACGTTTTCACTCGTTATCGTTGTAGAGAGAAGATGCATTATCACCTGAAAATACAGAACCCTCAGCCAGGAGTGTGGCGTAGATATTTTTTACATTTGCATTAATATAAATATTTCCTCACTGTCATGCCTCATTTTTGAGGACGATGATAGCACGAGAAGTCTTCACGTTCGGATTTTTGAGGACATCACCATCGATGATGAGGTCACTTCCGATGATGATATAGGTTCTTAGTGGATCAGGATTACTTTCGTCGAAAAGGTCATCTGCATTATCGAGAGTTTGACCAGAAATTTTATAGAGTACAGTGACATCATTGAGTTTATTGGCTGTAGAGGTTGTTGTGTTGATCTTGTCATTTCCGACAGATCGAGTCATGAGTCCGATATTTCTGCGTACTGTATTTATGAGACTCGTCACTGATACAGAGTTAAATTTTTCACCGACATTATACACAACATCAAATGTTTTATTTCCACCGATACTTCCGATGACTTTTACTTTATTCAAAAAGTCGACGACTGCTTTGCTAAAATCAAGCCATCCGAGGTTTTCACTCCAGGCGTATCCAGTGAAGCTCGAAAGTCCTCCTCCACGGTAAATAAGTCCACTTGAGACATTTGTATCATTGAAATCGATCCATCCAGCACTATCACTCCATCCGTAGAGTGGCTCTGCGAGTTTCCACTCATTGATAGTGGTATCTGATGGGATACTTGAGAATTTGACTCCGATATCAGTACCAGGGAGCGCACTTTTATCATGTGTGAACTCGATCCATCCAGCAGTCTCGAGGAACATATATCGTCCTGTGAGTACGAGTCCTGATCCTGTCGGATCACTCGGGTCTGTATCTACTGTATATGGATAGTCTTTACTGACGATGATTTTCCCAGCATTTCCTGTAGGAGAAAATGATCCGAGAGTATAGGGAGTGCCAAATATACCTATAAGTGTCTGAGAGTCTGCGAAACTCAGACTTATTCCCAGTGTCACCATACTCGAGACTAAGAGGATACTGAGAGATCGAATGTGCGTATTTTTCTGCATAAAAAAAAGTTACAGAAATACTCTATCATATGATAAAAAAAAATGCAAAAATCTTGCATTTTTCTCGGAAATTCCCTTGACGATTTTTTTGTAAATGTTTTCTAATGAGAGGCTCGATACTTATCTAAGTACTCATTTAGAAGATCATCACTCCAAAACTGATCAGCCTTACTTGTAAAAAGTGATAGATATTCTACTATTTGCATTGCTTTCCTTCCAGAGACAGCGTATCGTCAGACGAGTTCACTATCAAAAAATATACCAAGAGTGGGAGTAGATCATACGCCATCTTCTAGTGATTGTTGCTGTTGCTTCTCTATTTCTTTCCTCATAGTATCTGAGTTTTTACAAGAGAAGAAATCACTTTCTTTATGTGTATACTTTTTTGCTATTTCGTAAGCCCAACTGTTGTCCTTCTGAAACATATTATATGTTTTATATAGTTCCGTTATGAATTGAAAGTAAGCCTTTTCTCATTCAATCTCTTTTAGACATCATCATAGTATAGCTTTTCATTTTGAGAGAGGTTCTATATCTGTAAGTGGTGCATTACGATAAATAAGGTTAAAACTTTCATGAAATATATCATACCTTGATTCTATAAATTCATAAAGCTTTCTACAGTGCTCACAGTCGAGACTTGTGTATACTACAAGTGTATAACGAGAATTATTTTTCCACCGAAATACATCATCCTCTGTAATATCTCTCATCGGCATGATATTTTCTCTCATAGCAACAGGCAGTGGTGCATGCTGAAGTTCCTTTTTCTTCCAGAAAGGCACTAAAATAAGAGATGCAACTATACATATAAGTATAAAAATATACAAAATATCCCACTTGTACTTTTGGTATATCTTCACTTTCATTCTAAGGTAGTTAGTTACGAAATATTTGTTTTGTTTGAACTGGCTGCTTTTCTCATATCCATCAAGTTACTCATCACTCTATATGTTTGATATTTCGAAATCAATGCATCTGTAAAAAGTCGTATGCGACTGAAGCGAGTCGTCCACTTGTACATATGAGGTAGATGGGTGTATCCTCAGAGCGAGGAAGCTTATCTCTCCAAAGATCATATAAATCTGCTATTGGTGTACTTTGAGATCACGATGCATGAAGTTGATTATATTCAGAAAGTGTTCTTACATCGAGAAAGAGATAATTTCCAGATCATCGTGTGGCTATATCTTTGTATGCTTCCGCTGGTGACACCTCGACACGAGAAGGCTCGAAATATGTGTTATAGCGTATAAAGTCTACATTGAGCGCTAGGAGTATACCAATACATGTTCAGATAATAGAAGACAAAACGGTGAGTCATTTGTACATATTGTTATAGATTATTTTTGAGTATCAGATCATATTCCCGCGATAATTTTTACTATATCAGTGTTACGTATAAATTCACTTGGTATTTTTGATAAGTAGGTAAATTCTTTAGATTTAGGAAGAGCTTCGATAAGAGCAGAGTCGAGAGGTTCTGATGTAAGTATTCCTAGTACTTCATTTGCACCTCGATAATCTCATAAAGATGAAAGAAAATCGGCGTAGTAGAGGAGTGTGTATTGCTTGTTGGTCGTAAAGTTTTTATCCTGATCGAATTGTATGAGGTCTTTATAGTGTTTTTCTACGGTTTCTTTATTTCCGATACTAAATTTCACATAAAGAAGAGAAAGTGTGTTTGCATACCCAAGCATAGCGCTCGTCGCTTCCACGAGTTCTCAAGATGTTTCTTTCATAGCGCTAATACCGTCTTCTATGGGATTTTTATATCGAGATAAGATTTTTTCTGCATCCTCTTTTTTTGATGTAGCGGATAACTCTTTTTTCAGCAGAAATATAGATGATCCAGGAAGGGGATACACATCGTAAGATTTCTGCATGTATTTATGTTTTACATCCTCAGAATTTGTCCACTCTATGTCATTTTTTTCTGCGAGAGTTCGTAAAAGATTTTCATCGTTAAATCTTCTATACATGAGATATGCTCTTTGCATGGCGAGAGCTCTTGTACGTTTTGGGTAACGTTCATCTTTTGCGAGGTCAGCATATGAGGCTACTCCACTATTTCTATCTTGTTCAAATTTAGCGCTTGCTATATTAAAATCCACTATGGCTATTCCAGAAAGTGAATTTATATTTTCTTTGCTTTTCTCAAAATGTTCAATCGCCCCGGTCGTATTTCCATTAATAAGCTCGTTGTATCCATTTTGAAACTCTTTATTTTCGTTCTGTATTTTTACAAGTTCATCAGTTTTTTTTATATCTTTCTGAAAAAAATGAAAGTAAGTATAAAAACCAACTCATAAAAGTATTCATAAAATGGCAGCCAGTATAAGAATTTTTTTCATAGATTTATTATTAGGATAAAAATATACTATTTAGTTTATTCACCACATGAACCTCAGGCGCCACCACATCAACCGCCTCAGGTATCTCATCATCCAGAAGGTGCATAACTCGCATTACAGGTAACATTGTTTCATCAATTTATTCAGCCACAGACCCATGACCATCCAGTGAGAATTTGGTTTTCATAGTTTCCAGAAATAATATCTGTAGGTCCTGATATTACTGTTCATCTATAGCATAACTGTGATGGAAGGTAGTTCCATGTTTGTCACTCTGCAGCACTACACCATCCAGAAAGTGAGTATTTTGCACTACAAACAGCGATACTTGTACCATTTCCAGTACATTCCCAGGTGGCAATTCCTGTCATATCGTCACTTGATGATCCTGTTGGATTGCCACTTGAACAGAGGTTTCATCCAGTTTTTAGTGGATTTGTTCCGGATGTTTGTCCATTACTACTTCCACATGTTCAATTGACTACTGGTGCTACTGCACACCCGTCACCACTATACCCGTTGGTACACGTATATGTACAGTTTCCTGGGATAGCTGAGTATGTCCATCATTGTCATGGTTGTGTAGGATTTCCTGTCGTTAGTTGACCAAGATTAGCAAAAGATGGATTTGTCGCACAAGAGTTCACAGTCGGTGTCACAGGAGTGCTTGCTGTACAACTGCTATTTGTATAATTTACGGGAGGATTTTCTGCTGGTTGCGCCCATGATGCAGTGTTTGGTCCATATCCTTGGAAACTGGCACTTCCTATACCAGCGACATTATATGTCTGGTCTTGTATATATCCGCTCTGAGGGTTGGTCTGAGTGTAGTAGTTGATCTTGTAGTAGGTGCTCGGACCAAAACTAATACACTGTGACACAGGACCCGAGATAGTGCTCGTAGGAGGAACAGTCGAACAGGTACTACAGTATGGACCACCACAATCTACTCCAGTCTCACCATTGTCTTGGATACCGTTCATATTACAAACTGCACAGTTATTTGTTCCTGTACAACCTTGTACATCGAGAGGTTTCGTCATGCTACTGCAATATGCGTCAGAAACGATATTTCCATAGACTTTTGGCGAGAGAGAAGTCATTTCATTACAAGTGACAGTTCGGTACTGGTTTGTCTGTGTCCCGCACTCTGCATTACACGCTCACCATGTTCCTACATTCCAGCTATATCCGACCACAGTACTCGCCCCACAATTACCAATCGTCACTCAGAGATTATTGTTTGGAGCATTCGTTTTGAAATTGTTCCATTCACTCTGATTTCCTGTCGGAACAAATACATTCTTCGTCGTTGCAGTAACCTTCTTACACTCGCTATATACATTTACATTCTTATTTTGTCCTGCCATCACGAGAAAACCGTTTGCTTGTTTCTCGTCAGGTCACCAAGGGAGACCAATCGCAGCATATACGCTTGCTGCGATGAGGAAAAACCCTGCGACAAAGAGAAGATGGATATCTTTTTTGAGAGGTATTTTTTGCATACTGATAAGAAGAAATTATGAGTGTATAATGGAGATTTCAGAGAAAAATACAAGAGAAGCTGTCTTGCGGATACTTTAAGCTATTTTATAGTAATTTTTTATCACTCTCAGTGGGTGTTATATTTAGAAAAAAATAGTATCACCCGTATTATCCGAAGTATTTTATGAGAAAAATTTGCTTTCTTTCTTTTACCGATTATACTCCACTCGTTTTCCTCACGGCTTTCGATTTTGTAATACTGCTCGTGAGGCGTTTTGTGCGTATCCAGTCCTTTCTTTATCGCCTCTTGTCATGGTGCGATATGGAGTGGAGATTACACAAATAATACAGTTTCAGAAACTGGATTCCTGCCTCTGCAGGAATGACAGGAACCTTAGCATTCTTCAATTCTAAGTTCTAAATCCTAATTTCTCATATTACCATGGCAAAAACTAAAGAAACGAAAGTTTCTTCCGTCACACCTCAAGCGCAAAATCTTGGGGAAATTTATAGTGATCAGGGAAGATACTTTTTTAACGATGATCGTACGATCCTCGAACTCCCAGGACTCATCGAAGTCCAGCTCGATAGCTACCGAGACTTTCTCGAGCGCCGCATCGGGAAGGCTTTCGAAGAGTCATTTCCGATAGATGACTTCTCAGGAGAGAAGATCTCTATCTACTACAAGAGCTATGCTCTCGAAGAACCAAAATACTCAGTTTCTGACTGTAAAAGAAAAAATCTCAACTACGAAGCTCCTCTCAAGGTCCGTTTCGAAATGCTCAATAAAGCATCATGAGAAATCAAGGAACAAGATGTGTACCTCGGTGGTATCCCTCTCATGACTGAGATGGGAACATTTATCGTCAATGGTATCGAACGTGTCATCGTCAATCAGGTAATCCGATCGACTGGTATGTTTTTCACACCAGATCCAAAGGCGACTGGTATGTATGGTATGAAGATCATCCCACACCGTGGTTCATGGTTTGAGATCGAAGTCGAGAAGAAAGGTGTTGTGAACGTAAAAATTGATAAGAAACGAAAAATCCCAATGACGGTTATTCTCCGTGCATTTGGTTATGAAAGTGATGCTGATATCCTCGGTGCGTTTAAAGGTGAAGATGAGTGGATCACTCGTCATATCGCACCAACCATCGAAAAAGACAAGACAAAAAATCGTATGGAGGCGCTCTATGCGATCTATAAGCTCCTCCGTCCAGGTGATCTCGGTACTGATGAGCGAGTAGAACAACTTTTTGCTTCGACATTTTTTGATCCGAAAAAATTCGAACTCGGAGATGTCGCTCGTATCAAGATCAACCGTAAACTTTCGACACACTTTGCTGATCACAAGAAACTCACAGGAGAAAAAGAAGCAGAACAGGTTCTTATGGGAGTTGATTTCCTCGCAGGACTTCGCTATCTCTTCTCTCTTGAAGATGAGCGTGATGGGTTTTTCGCGGATGATATCGATCACCTCGAAAACCGTCGTGTCCGATCTGTCGGTGAACTCGTCTATGACAAAGTCAAAGTCGGTCTCGCTCGTATGGAAAAGATCGCGAAGGATCGTATGACGATCATTTCTGATCTCGAAGAAGCGGTTCCAGGGACATTTATCAACTCACGTCCGATGGTAGCAGTGATGAGAGAATTTTTTGGTACCAACCAGCTCTCACAGTTTATGGACCAGTCTAATCCACTCTCAGAGCTCGCGCACAAACGTCGTGTGACAGCACTCGGAGTCGGAGGTCTCACTCGTGAACGTGCCTCGTTCGAAGTCCGTGACGTCCACCCGACACAGTATGGTCGTATATGTCCGATCGCTACTCCAGAAGGACCAAACATCGGTCTCGTACTTCACTTTGCATCATACGCTCGTGTCGATAAGTATGGATTTATCACGACACCGTTCCGAAAGGTTATCCACACCGTCAAAAATAACGAAAAATCTCTCACAAACCGCATCACTCTCGATGCGATCACTGATGCGAAGGGGAAGGAAATCGTCGCAGAAAAGACGCTTATCACTCCTGAGCTCGCGAAAAAAATCGTCGCAAATATAAAGACAGATGAGGTCGAAGTCCGTGGATTTCTCTCACCTGACTGTGAATATTTTGACGCCTACGAAGAACGTGCACTCGTCATCGCTCAGGCCAACACTCCAACAGATGAGTATGGAAACTTTATAGAAACTCGTATCTCTTCTCGTAAGGCATCAGAAGCAACCGTCGCCTATGTTCGCGAAGTGACACATATCGATATTTCTCCGAAGCAGGTGATGAGTGAGACAACGACACTTATCCCATTTCTCGAACATGATGACGCGACTCGTGCCGAAATGGGTACGAACATGATGCGCCAGGCAGTACCACTCGTGCGAGCTGAGGCTCCAGTCGTCGGTACTGGTATGGAGCGTGTGATCGGAGAGGGAAGTGGGTATGTGATCAAGGCTCCAGAAGCAGGAGAAGTTATCGGAGTCGATGCAAAACACATCTCTGTCATCTACGCAAGTGGAAAGAAAGTAACTCATCCACTCATGACGTTTGAACGTTCGAACCATGATATGATCGTCCACCAGTGGGCGCGTGTCACGACAGGGGAGAAATTCGAAGCAGGAAAAATCCTTGCCGATGGTCAGTCTATCGATAATGGTGAACTCGCCGTCGGTCGTAACCTCCGTGTTGCCTACATGCCATGGGAAGGATACAACTATGAAGATGCGATCATCATCTCTGAGCGTCTCATGCAAAATGACTACTACACGTCTATCCATATCAATGAATATATCATGGATGTTCGTGAGACCAAACTCGGGCCTGAGAGTACGACGAATGACATCCCAAATGTCTCTCCGACAAAGCTCAAAGATCTCGATGTCGATGGTATCGTCCGTATCGGTGCCTATGTCCGCGCAGGAGATATCCTCGTCGGTAAAGTCACACCAAAAGGTGAAGTCGAACTCTCTCCAGAAGAGCGTCTCCTTCGTGCCATCTTCGGTGACAAGAGTAAAGACGTGAAAGACTCGTCTCTCATCCTCCCATCTGGATCAGGTGGTAAGGTTATCGGAGTCCATGTCCTTCGTCGTGAAGATGGGGACAATCTCCCAACAGGAGTATTCAAACAAGTAAAAGTCTATATCGCTCAGACTCGAAAAATCGAGGTCGGTGATAAGATGGCAGGACGCCATGGAAACAAGGGTATCGTCTCTCGCATCGTCCCAGTGGAAGATATGCCATTTATGGCGGATGGAACTCCAGTAGATATCATCCTCAACCCACTCGGTGTCATCTCTCGTATGAACATCGGTCAGATCCTCGAGACACACCTCGGAGGGGCTGCGAGCGCTCTGGGTATCAAGGTAGCAACTCCAATCCTCAATGGTCTCTCGACTGATCAGATCTCTGCTCTTATGGAGAAGGCTGGTATCCCAGCTGATGGAAAAGTCCAGCTTTTCAATGGAAAAACTGGTGAAGCGTTCAAGGAAAAAACTATGGTCGGAGTGAAGTATATGCTCAAACTCCACCACCTTGTCGAAGATAAGATCCATGCTCGAAGTGTCGGTCCATACTCGATGGTCACACAACAACCACTCTGAGGAAAGGCACAAAATGGTGGTCAGCGTCTCGGAGAAATGGAAGTGTGGGCGCTCGAGGGATATGGTGCAGCCAATATCCTCCAGGAAATGCTCACTGTGAAGTCAGATGACATCAATGGTCGTACACAGCTCTACGAAGCAATTGTGAAAGGAAAGAAAATCCGCCGTCCAAATGTCCCAGAGTCGTTCAATGTTCTCCTTCGTGAACTCCAGGCACTCAATCTCAATATCGACCTCCTCTCACAAGATGAGAAGGCAGCACTCGAGATGGAGATGAAGACACGATTTGAGGAACTCGAAAAACTCGAAGGAGCCTTCGACGTCGAAGTCGATATCCCAGAGGATGCTCTCCCAAAGGATGAGACTCCAGTGACGACGAGCCTTCCAGAAGACGATAAAGAATAAAAAAGAATTTACATCTCGCCACCTCATTTCGTATGGCCTCGCCCGAGAGAAAGAGAAAATATTTCTCCTATGACCTCTTCAGACATACTGGTACGAAAGAGGGTGGAAATCTGAAATTCTACTCCTAAAACTTTCTATTTATGTTTCCAATGACAAAAGATCTTGAAAATTTCCTCAATGACAAGATCACCGACTATTCCCAAATCGGGAAACACGCAGGACGCCGAGATATCACTGTCGGGAAAAACCTCGACAATCTCCAGGCGATCTCGATCGGACTCGCTTCGAAAGAAGATGTCCGTGCTCTCTCTTATGGTGAGGTGCTTATCTCTGAGACGATCAACTACCGTACACAGCGCCCAGAGCGTGGTGGACTTTTCTGTGAGCAGATTTTTGGTCCTCGCAAGAACTATGAGTGTGCATGTGGTAAGTACAAACGTATTCGCTACAAGGGTGTTATCTGTGAGCGTTGTGGTGTAGAAGTCACGACTTCTCAGGTTCGCCGCCAGCGTACTGGTCACATCGAGCTCGCAGCTCCTGTGGCACACATCTGGTACCTGAAGTCTGTCCCATCTCGTACAGGTCTCCTTCTTGATATTTCTGTAAAAAAACTCGAGCAGGTCGTCTACTTCGCGTCATACATCGTGACAGAAGTCTATGAAGACAAGCGTGATGAGGCACTCAAGGAACTCGAGAATGCCTACAAAAACCAGAAAGTCACTCTCCAGAAAGATATCCAAAAAACCGTCGGAGAACTCACACTCCAACTCGAAGAAAAGAAAATCAGTAAAAAAGAATTTGCTGAACTCGAGACGATGCATACTCGTCGTATCGATGAACTCGATGCTGAGTACAACAAGCTCCGCGATCTCCTCAAGTCACTCAAGGTAGCAGAGGTTATCGGAGAGCTCGACTATCGTATCATCTACGAGAAATTCCCTCACGTATTCAAGGGTGGTACGGGTGCTGAGTACCTCAAGGTTCTCCTCGAACGTATCGATCTCAAGGCATTTATCGCAGAAAATCAAGCAGAACTCAAAGCATCTCCAAAGAGTAAGCACAAAAAGATCCTCCAGAAACTCAAACTCGCTTCATCACTCTTCAAGTCTGGACAGCGCCCTGAGAACTTTATCCTCTCAGCGCTTCAGATCCTCCCTCCAGATCTTCGTCCGATGATCCAGCTCGATGGTGGTCGTTTCGCGTCATCAGACTTGAATGATCTCTACCGTCGCGTCATCAACCGAAATAACCGTCTCCGAAAGCTTACTGAGCTCGGTGCTCCAGAAGTGATCCTCAAAAATGAAAAGCGCATGCTCCAAGAAGCAGTCGACATGCTCCTCAATGGTGATGTCCGCTCAAATCGTCCAGGGTACACGACAGCAACCAAGAAAAAACTCAAGTCTCTCGCTGATATCCTCAAGGGAAAACAAGGGCGATTTCGTCAGAATCTCCTCGGTAAACGCGTCGACTACTCAGGACGTAGTGTGATCGTCGTCGGTCCACAGCTCCAGATGAATGAGTGTGGTCTTCCGAAGTCTATGGCACTCACGCTCTTTAAACCATTTGTCATAGGAAAACTCATCGAAAAAGAGCTCGCCTACAATGTAAAACACGCAGAAAAAACGATCGAAGAAAAAACAAAAGAAGTCTGGGATACACTCGATGAGGTGATCGATGGAAAATATGTCCTTCTCAATCGTGCTCCGACACTTCACCGTCTCGGTATCCAGGCATTTCGCCCAGTTCTCATCGATGGTAAGGCGATCCGTCTCCATCCTCTCTGTACGACAGCGTTCAACGCGGACTTCGACGGAGACCAGATGGCGGTCCACCTCCCACTCACGATGGAGGCTCAGCGTGAAGCAGCGAACCTCATGGTGACATCGAAAAATATGCTCAACCCATCAAACGGTGAGCCGATCGTCGCTCCAGGACAGGATATGATCCTCGGATGTTACTACCTTACGAAGATCGATACCTGAGAGTCGAAATATGTATTTGCAAGCGGAGATGATGCTATGGTTGCCTATGAAAATAAGGTAATCACCCTCCATACTCCAGTCAAAATCCGTATCGATGGTGCTATCCTCGACACGACATACGGTCGCTACCTCTTCAATGAAATCCTCCCATCATCACTGCGCTACGTCAATGAAACGATCGGTAAGAGTGGAGCAAAAAAACTCCTTTCTCGATCATTTGAGCTTCTCGGTGGTGAGGAGACAGCATACCTCGCTGACGCGATCAAGAACCTCGGGTTCAAGTATGCGACTCTTTCAGGACTGACGGTTTCTGCATTTGATATGCATATCCCAGAGGAGAAGTATGACTTCGTCCGTGAAGGTGAAGAAAAAATCAAAGATATCCAGAAGGCCTACTGGCATGGTCTCGTCACTGATGATGAGCGCTACATCCAGTCACTCCAGGTATGGAGTGGGGTCAAGTCTCGCATCGAAAAGGAGATGAAAAAGAACTTTGATCCATCAAACCCAATTTTTAACCTCGTGGACTCATGAGCCCGTGGTAACTGGGGAAATGTGACACAGCTCTGTGGTATGAAGGGTCTCGTCGTGTCACCAACTGGTAAAACGATCGAACTCCCTATCAAATCAAATCTCAAAGAAGGATTCTCAACACTCGAATACTTCATCGCGACACATGGTGGACGTAAGGGTAAGGCAGATACCGCCCTCAAGACCGCTCAGTCTGGATACCTCACTCGTCGTCTCGTCGATGCTGCTCAGAACATCCTCGTCCGTGAAAATGACTGTCATACTGTCCAGTTCGAAGAATTCGATCGTGAAGAGTCAAAAACACTCTTTGGTGATACATTCGAGAACAAGATCTATGGAAAATATACGAGTCGTGCTGTCACTGACAAATCAGGAAAGACAATCGCAGAAGAAGGCACACTCATCAATAAAGACGTCCTCAAGTCTATCATGGACTCAAGCGCAACGAAGGTCTCTGTCCGATCTGTCCTCACCTGTGAGACAGAGGAGGGAGTATGTCAGAAGTGTTATGGACTCGATCTCGCGACTGCACAGGTCGTCAACATCGGTACTCCAGTCGGTATCATCGCCGCTCAGTCGATCGGTGAGCCAGGAACACAGCTCACGATGCGTACCTTCCACTCAGGGTGAGTCGCGAAGGAAGGTGGAGATATCACCGCAGGTCTCTCTCGTGTCGAGGAACTCTTCGAAGCACGCAATCCAAAATATCTCGCTGAGATCGCACCATTTGATGCGAAGATCGTCTCGATTGAAAAGGAGGGAAGCGAGGTAAAAATCACTCTCGAAGCTCGTGAGAAACAAACTCGTGAATACTACACTGGAGAAGTCGAGATGAACATCCTCGTCAAAAAGGGTGATACCGTCGAGACAAAACAGGTGATCGCGAAAGGAAAAGAAGGAAAACAAAAGATCCAAGCCATCCAGGCTGGTCGTGTGACAAAAGTCTCTGATGATGTCATCACGATCGAGGATCTTATACCAGAAGTCGTCGAGTACATCGCACCAGCAGGACGCAATCTCCTCATTTCTGAAGGTGACACGGTCAAGATCGGTGCCAAGCTCACAGAAGGTCATGTCAATCTCCAGTCCCTCATGGACACAGCAGGTTCTCTCGCCACTGAGCTCTATATCGTCGGTGATATCAAGGAAATCTACTCATCTCAGGGTCAGACGGTGAACGCGAAACATATCGAGCTCATCGTACGTCAGATGTTCTCAAAGGTTCGTATTACCAACGCTTGAGACTCGACATTCTTCCCTGGAGATATCGTGGATATCATCAGATTTTCGAAGGAAAATCGTGAACTGCGCGCTGCAGGTCAGAAAGAAGCTATCGGAGTCCAGATGCTCCTCGGTCTTACCAAGATCTCTCTCTTCACAGAGTCATGGCTCTCAGCTGCATCGTTCCAGGAGACAGTACGCGTCCTCGTCGATGCTTCTACGTCTCGCAAGATCGATGAACTAGAAGGACTCAAGGAAAACGTGATCATTGGTCGCCTCATCCCAACACTCGGATACTTCGAAAACAACCGTGATGTCGGAGAATTCTTCGCTCACGAGTCCGATGGACAGGATGGATACGAGGATTTCGATGATCACTTCGAGATCACGACAGCGAGTACGAGTCTCGTCTAAGTGTTTCCGTCATTCCTGCGCAGGCAGGAATCTAGAGTTCCTGTCATCTCGACAGAGTTTGCTTGTTTCTGTAGCAAACGACGAGAGATCCTGCTCTCTGATAATTTTGGGCAAGATATCTCACTTCGTATCGATATGACAGAAACAAAAAAAGCTTTAAAAAAATCCCTCACGGTCAGGTGGGGGATTTTAGATAGTTATTAAGCATTAACGAGAAAACGGAGGTAACATCCTATCTTGATATTCCTCCTCGGATAGTATTTGCTGCTCTTCTTTACTTTTAAATCTAACAAAATATCGTTTTCAATCTCTTGTTATCCAAAACTCTATAACCCCATTAGGTAACGTCGCATAATCGCGTATATCTCAATATTGTCGAGTTAATTGAAATTTCCGATGACGGATTTCGCTGTACTCGAGTTCTAGATTTTCGATATCATCCAATAATGAATCAAGTCACAATTCCTTAAATGGAAAAATAAGTGCCCAATTTGCAGATTGGTTTTTAGATGGTTTTCTCATCTGTTGTTCTGCGATGCTCAATACTTCGATTTTAATTTCACTGTCTGAAAACCCTAGTTTTCTGAGGTTTCCAACAACCTCTTTACTCCATCAAGCATTAGTGCTATATGAAAGTGCCTTCTCCTTTGCTAACATCCTATATTTATCAGGATTTATTGTTCCTGCAACGATGAAATTCCACATCTTGTAACGTCAATAATTTCTCGAATCTTTAGTCTCTTCTATAAGATGGTCAGCGAGTTTTTCTTTTTCTGCGGGAGATAAGCTATTGGGATCTTTTTTGAACTTGACCACCAATAGCTCTCTATTATTATCTGTAATTGAGGGCACATCTGATTTTGATGGTGGAGTTTCTCTTCGGTCGAATTCCTGAAAATAGGCTTTTATCGATGGAATATGGGAATACATAAATAGATATGCGTAATAGATTACTGTTGTTCATAATAACGCAATTTTTGTATATTTGCAAATGTATATCCCATTTTTCTAAATTTTGTCATGCCGTAGGCATCTCTTTCAAATTCATCTTAAGAGATAAAAATATTTTCCTCTCATAAGCATAAGAAAAAGCGATTTACCCACAAGGGGTATACTGACTACCTTCGTTCCACTACGGAACGACAGAGAAAAAATAACAGAAACAAAAAAGCTTTAAAAAAATCCCTCATGGTCAGCTGGGGGATTTTATATTATTTTTTGACACGGGGGGGGGGTGCACATATACTTACGGAGTTCTTACTTTTTATCTATCCTTACTCATATGAAAAAAATATTTATGATACTTCTCGTGTTCCTCGTATCGTTCACGAGTATCGCTCCAGTGCTTTCGGTCTCGGCAGTAGAGTCATCGACAAATTCTCTTGCGAGCTATAAATCTACTGTACGGAGTATAGTCGATAAATATGTGAAAAATCTCGATGACCAAAACTTCACTGATGACCAGATAGTGAACTCTCTCACGAAACTTCGTGACTCCTACCAAAAACTCCTCTCTACTTCTCGAGGAACCAAGAAAGCAAAAATCCAGATCATCGTGAATACGATAAATCAAAAAATAGATGAAGTAAAAAATAGGGACGATATGAGCGATGATGATCTCTATAATCTTTTTAACCAAGCTCCAGTTACTACAACTACTACGACAACAAATAACTACTATAACGCTACGCCATCTTGTACGAAGGAACTAAAAATGTGTTCGAATGGAAGTTATGTGAGTCGCTCATGACCGTCATGTAGTTTTGCAGAGTGTCCTGCAGTCGTTGTTCCATCTACGCCAACCATCAATAATATTACATGAGTATCTCCTTATGTGATCAATGGCGTATTGAAAACATATCTCTTAGCTCAAAACCAAAATTCTCTATATAAAGAATACGATGTATATCTCTATACTCCAACTGCTGGAAATGGTCAACCATGAGCAACTTCATTTATCCAAAAACCAGAAAACCTCATCTATAACTACTATAATAACTACACTATTACAACGCAGTTCCAGACAGAGACAAATATCGATAAAGTAAAGAGTATACGTACTAGTGCCGATGCATCTACTCGTTCCTCTAAACAGTCGAGAACTCTCTCGAAGGATTCTCTCTATCAGATCTTTGGACCTCTTCCAGATAATGAATTTAATCAAAAGGCATTCTTATCACAACCAGCCGCAGGACTTTATATGTATGAGACGTACTTTCTCTATATAGCGAAAGATAATTCTGAAGCATTTACACTGAGATTCAATCAGAGTAGCAAAAAGAAGATTAGTGGTACTTATTTAAATGGAATCGATTTTCCTACAGTTTTTGTTAATTACGATCTTATGCTTACGAAAATGAGCGTGAATTCGAATTTCTATAAATCCTATAGCTCATATTCATTCACACCATCTACTACATCTACTCCATCTAAGGACTTTATGGACGCTAGTATGCATATAACTTTATGAAAATTTCAGTATATTAACACACGACAAGTTGGCTTTAATCGAGACAATAAAGCGTACAGTTATTGGGTAAATAATTACTGTTCATCGAATTCAGGTGATGTTTGAACTATAGCAAGCTACTTTGCTCAAAAAACTCCAAAAACAACAAATACAAACGTTGCAAGTTTAAATATACCATTTGCTCCTCTCAATCAGCCAAAGAATATGGAGTGATCATATAGATACTATCTCTACCTTGTAGCTGATGATGGAACAGAATGATGTCTAGCTGAATACGTTTGAATACAAACATGATCGTAAAACTCGAAAATTTTATCATAACGGGAACAATTCTTTTGTTCCCGTTTGTCGTGTGGGATGGACTCTACTCTGTCACAGGATTGCCAAAACTTTTGTTGCTTGCTAGTAGTGTTTTTCTTTTGATTTTTTCTAGCCTCATTGCGCCATGGAAGGTGTCGAAGAGGGAAGTGGTACTCTTGGGGAGTTTCTGACTTCTCTTGATGGGAATACTCGCATGGAATATGTATTTTTCTGTCGATGTATGGTCATCAGTCGTAGGATCACTTGAGAGATCTATGTGATGGATCACATATACACTTATATTTCTCTTTGTTTTTCTCTCTTTTGCTCTGGCTCGTGAGATGCTCACTTTCCGCACTCTTTCGCAAATCTTCATTTCTGTATGAGTCGGACTCTCACTCATAGCTCTCGGGCAGAAATATGGGATATTTGGTGAGAGTTTTCTCGGCTCTATGATATTCGAAGGACGAGCCATGTCGACGATAGGTCAGTACAATACTTTTGCCGCACTTCTTATCTTGTTACTTGGGTTGTTGCTCATGAGATTCCTGCCTACGCAGGAATGACGGAAAAAGAAAACTTGACTCAAGAATAATATACTTCTTTTACTTCTAACGTCTTTATTCTTTCTCGGAATATGGACGACAGGAAGTCGTATCGCGCTTCTCGGATGAGTCGGACTTATCTTTCTCTTTTTCACACCAGAAAGGTGGCGAAGATATCTTTTGGTATGAGGCATACTCCTCGGGAGTATCGTATTTACATTTTCAGGAAGCTTCATGAGTGAGTCAGGACATGCATCGCTCGAGTCGAGAAAGCTCCTTTTCTCTGATGCACTCACAGAGATACGAAATTTTAGCCTTCCTGAACATATCCTAGGTCGATGATTCGAGAGTATAGAGTCTTCACTTCTTCATCAGTATTCGCCGAAGTATCTCGCGTATGAACAGATAGGCTATATCCCTGATCGGTCACATAGTATATTTCTCGATACCTATATCCAGTTCGGCATACTTGGCAGTATCGTATTTTTTTTGATTTTTCTCATCTTTCCTTTTCTTGTTTTTTGGAAAGGAGAAAGTCTTGTGAGTCGAAATATAGGACTCTTTCTTCTTATTCACTTTGGTGTGATTTCAGTGGGATTTTATGATATATCGAATCTTTTTTTCGCAAGTATCCTTATAGGATTTCTCTATTTCTGATTATCGAATGATGTGCAAAAAGTATTTTCTTGATTTCGATATGGTTTTATTTTTGTTTCTCTTCTCATAAGTCTTTCTTCTCTCTACCTCCTTTCTCGGGATGCAAGAGAGCAATCATCATATACTGAGAGTCAAATACATACCGATGAGCTTCTCGAAATTATCGAAACGAATACTTTCCCGGATGGACTGATGACATGGAAACGTGATGATCTCATATCGAAGGTACTTGCAAAAAAACTTGATACCACAGAGTCTTCTATAGCTACTTCTCCTTTTCATCAGATATGCGAGAAGAATTCTTATTATATCCTCCAGGTATGTATGAGAAAAGCATTTCTCGAATGAGATTTTGCACTTCTCGATGACAAAGTTAACAAACTCCTTGTCCTTTCCCCTCACGATATCGTAGCTTTGTCGCTCGATATGGAACTTGCGAAACACGAATGAAATAGGCAAACAGAAGAACAAATAGCAAAAAAAATTATTTCACTATTTCCATCTTTTGTCTTCGCTGAAGATGCCAGTATTTCTGATTATCAGAAAAGGAAAAAAGAAAAAATCAAAGCACATTATCCTATCGATGATTGGCTAGAACGAGCAAGATAAAAATCCCTCACGGTCAGGTGGGGGATTTTATTTTTTCTCGATGATAATTTGTTTCGCACCGTTTTTGATTGTATAAATATCACCCTCAGTGAGTCCGTAAATACTGGCAGCGACTTTTGCTCGAAATTCGAATGGCTTGAGTCGTATTTTCACTTGTTCAGTAATCACATGACCGTATTCGCTGATTTCGATGATATCTTGAGTTACTAGAGCAAGATTAGGATTGATGAGGCGATAATTGGTGCTATTTTCTATAGGTTCAAGAGAAATATTACTTGGCATTGGCTCTGGTTTTCCATTGAGTACTATCTCATGAGAAAGAAGCATTTCGAGGGTGCGCTCTTTGGATGGTTTTTCTTCTTGTAAAATCCTATGAGCACATCATCCTAAAAATGGAGTTATACCAAGTATCATACCACGGATAAAAAGTCGTCTTTTCTCATCGAAATCCTCTATCGGCTGGGTAAAAGTTGGCCTGTGTATAGTCATATTTATATATTATAAAAATAATATATAAAAGTCAATAGTAAATTTTTCCATAACAAGTATTTCTCACTATACTCATCACTATGACTGTCCGTATCGATCCATCCTGGCATCAGGCCCTTGCATGAGAATTCGAGAAACCGTACTGGCATACACTTACAGATTTTGTCCGCTCTGAGTACGCCTCGAAATCATGTTTTCCAGCTCCGAAGAATATTTTTCGAGCTTTTGATATGACACCGTTTGGCCGAGTTCGAGTCGTGATCCTCGGACAGGATCCCTATCATACGCTATGAGTCGCGATGGGACTTTCTTTTTCTGTTCCAAGTGGTTCTAAGCCTCAGCCAAGTCTGCGAAATATATTCAAAGAACTCGCAAGTGATATCGAAACTACTCGTACTGACACGGATCTCTCTGATTGGGCGAGTGAGTGAGTCCTCCTCCTCAATGCTGTCCTCACCGTCCGTGAGTGAGAACCCGCATCCCACGGAGGGAAATGATGGGAAGCTTTTACCGATGCTGCGATCCATGCACTCTCAGAGGGGAGGGAAGGATTGGTATTCATCCTCTGGGGGAATTTCGCTATCGGGAAACGTGCCCTGATCGATGAGTCTCGACATCTCGTCATCACTTCAGCGCATCCGAGTCCATTTTCTGCAGATAGAGGATTTTTCTGATCTCGACCATTTTCCCGAGCAAATACCTATCTCGAGTCACGAGGTGAAAAAATGATACACTGGTAAAGAATTATTTGCTTTCTCGCGAAATTTCGCGATGATAGACTCATCTTTTTATAGAAATCTATGGTTACAAAAAAATCCACAAAAAAACGCTATACTCTCGCCATCATCATAGGAAGTATCCTCTCGACAGTTATAGTGATAGGGTTACTCGAGTATTTTTTCCAGATTTCTCGATACCTCGATCCTGTACGCTCATCGATCACACGAGAGGTACGACCAGAGGTCTGTACGATGGAGTATGCGCCTGTATGTGCCAAGGATGGGAAAACCTACTCAAATGTCTGTATGGCACGGGCGGCACGAGTGGATATTATCCGATTTGGAGCATGTCAGTGAGATACGAGTGAGCCACAGACTGAAACGACAGGAAGTGTGGAGGAAATGCCTCCATTTACCTCCGAGGTTATCCCTCCACTTTCGACAGTGACGAGCTCAGGAAGCTATAGTGATACAGGATCCTACCAGATCTACAAAAATATCAACTACCACTACACCCTCTCTCTCCCGAAGTATGCCTACTATCAGGGAACTCGCGGGACTGATGGAGCGACGCATATGCTCGCTGTAGGGCTCTCAGCGACGGGAGTCTCAGATTTTAGTTCTGCTCCAGTACGCATCTACTACTTCGCAGGGAGTGGCGTACGTGCGAGTGTGACAGGTCAGGAGAAGTCTCTCGAGAAAGGAACTCTTATCGTGCAGGATGATGGATCAACAGATCCAAAAATCCAAAAAATCATCGAGACCATCCTCGCCAGTGCACGATCGGAGGAGTAGGGCTGTTAATATTCCTATTTTTGTCATCCCGTATGGATCACTTTCAATCTCATCTTATGAGAAAAATAAGTTTCTTCTCAATAAGTGGAAGAAAAAGAGATTCCTCCTTCGTCGGAATGACAAATTGAGGCACTCTGTAAATACTAAGTATAGACTACAGCATACCGTCTCGCAAGATCCCACATACTTTCTCATATTCTGGGCAGACTCGGTAGACGATGTCCCAGAATTTTTGTGAATGATTTGCTACTCTCAGATGAGCTAGCTCGTGGATGATCACTGCATCGATCGTCACTCTCGGGTAAGCGACGAGCCTATAAGAAAAGGAAAGTACTCATGCACTACTACATGATCCCCAGCGAGTTCGAGCGCTCGATATTCGGATCTTGGTCACGGGTTTCCTCGGTTCCACGAGACGAGTGAGTGCATCGATACGAGATGAGACATAGTCTCTGAGTGTTTCACGCTCGATCGCAGTGACTTCTTTCTCGGTGAGAGTACCACGAGAGTATCTTTCTCCGAAAAGGAAATAGGCATCACTATTTTCTTTTTTCTGAGCTTGCAGTTCATGATATTTTTTCTGCTGTTTCTCTATCCATGATGACTTTGCTCGGATGAAGTCCTCGATAAAATAGACTGGCATGAGCCGTGGAGCTCGTGCGATGAGTCAGCCATCCTTCCCGATCGAGAGGGAGAGGGTACGCCGTCGTGAACGGATGAGGGAGTAGGGAAGTGACAAGAGAGAAACTATAGATTAGACTCTAGATCGAGGATTTTCCTCGGGAGAAAAATAAGTATCCAAAAGGAAAATCAGTATACCTCCGATCAGATACGCGATAAGATCAAGAGGGTCAAAGACAGAACCAAGTATGAGCTCAGCAAAAATATTTTTTTCGAGAGAGAGTTTTTCGATGAGATGAAAATACTGGAGTATCTCTATACTGTATGCGAGGGAAAGAACGGATAGTACTCATATCCATGGTTTTACAGGTATACATACCTGGAGTATGCTCAAGAGGAGCATGACTATAACCACATCTCATAGAAATCCTCGTAGTGCTCCGAGCTCACGAGAGAATACGACTATGAGAATAGACAAACTAAAAAATACGAGACAAAGTGTCAGGGAATAGATCTTTTTAGAAACGAAGTACATGAGAGAGATATTATTTCTTTTTCTTTCGTCCAAGAGCCTTAAATGCTCGAGATCATCATTTTCCATATTTGCTCGGGCCTTGGGGGCCGATTTTCGAGAATTTTTTATCAGAGATTTCTCTCGGTGCGAAATCTTCTTCTGTTTCGAGATGTGGAGGCTTGAGATGCATGATTATGGAGTTATTCTTGTTTCTCCAGATACTGTAGGTTTCTTTTTTTGGGTGATAGTCTTTTTTGCTGTATTTTTATTGGTTTTTGGAGTTTTTTTGGGGAGAGGTGTATCTTTTCATGCGTTAGTAGGATTATTTACCTGCGGAATAGGTGAGATGCCTGCGACGATTTTCTCACAGCAGAGATCTCCGACATATCCAGAGGCGGTTTCCTTTTTTGTACATGATGTCATGGCTTTTCTCTCACCGATTTTTTCCTTACAGACGCCGACACTCGCATCAGTTTTACACTTGATACGAAATGTATCTACCACTCACTTTTTCGTATTTCCGAGGATACACATGCCGAGGGAGTCTGCGACGATCTTTTTCGCGAGAGCGATATCGGTCGCTGATCGAGATGTGACATCGTAGACGAACTCACTGCCAGCAAATGCTGATTTCTCACAGCATACTCATGCGACATATCCAGTGCCTCCAGGGGTACAGCTCGTACCAAATTTTTCTATACAAAGAGGAGCACTCTTAGCACCACATGTGACGATGCGAGGATCACTCGAAAGTCATGCGAGCTCTCCACCGATTTTACAGCTTCATGCTTCTTTTTTATTTTCTGTATCGACGAAAGTTTGAGCATCTTTTACCCCTGGGACACTCATAAGGATACTCGCATCATAGTCGCAGCAGACGTCGCTATACTGACCATTTGCTGTATTTGCTTTTTTGCAGGTTTTATTGGACTCGTACTGGAATTTCTTCTGACAAGAGAGGTACCCAGACTCGAGACCACACGAGATTTTGAGAGGATTATCTGGAGAGGTTTTACAGTAGTAGCCTCCACCGATTTCTTTGGCGAGTTTTTTTGCGTAGTCCATTTTTGACTGGAATACACTATCGATTTTTCCTCCTCATTTACAGCAAGGGAATTCCGAGTTTCCAGAGCTCGGAGCACATGCTGTAGGGAGCGATTGCTGACATTTTACGAGTCACTCATCTGCACAGAGGATGACGTTTTTTTCCGTGGAACTCGCCTGACAGTAGGGAGCTGTCTTGTTCACGATATCATTCATGAGGGCGAGTTGCGATGATTTTCGGAGATCTTTTATCTTGTAACTATAGTCACAGAACTCGGGTGAGTATGGTGTGATGGGATTATCATATGCTTTTTCATAGGCTTTCTGATCAGGATATCGGAGAGAAAAATAATTCTCACAGATCGCATCGACAGCCTTCATAGCAGCATCGAAATCTTTGTTCCCCTTCATGGCTGCTCACTTCACTGCGGGTTCGATATCAGATTTGTAGTATGGGTAGACTTCGAGTGATGATTTCTGGAACTGGAGTTTTCCGAGAGACTCAGAGATATACCTGTTACGGAGGGTACTACATACTTTTTTCGCAGTGTCGGCAGACATATTGCTCGGCTCGAAGTACTTATAGCACTTACCGTAGAGGATGCTCGCGAGTTCTATGTATCCATCTTTTGCGAGATCAGGGACGAACATCTTCCGGTAGTACTCGTCTACTGACATATGATCTCATCCGATGACTCATATACTCTCGGCTATACTTCCCGCTCCATCGATGACAAAATCGACAGCTTTCCCAGCCACAGATCCACAGGCCTTGCTCGCTACTGTGCTGACGACAGGTATACTTCCTACGCCAGTCCACTCAGCTCAGAGTTCACATGCCATTTTTGGGCCAAGTGCTTGGATGAGTTTTTCGAGGGCGCTTCCGATTTTCTTTTGCGATACGTCAGTAGCGATAGAGACGACGAGTCATACGGTTTTATCAGCCAGTTTTTCTATCTGGAAATTGGTCTGAAATGCGGCATCACATCCACAGTCCCAGTTGGTGAGGATTGTCCCTACGTAGGGAATAGATGCGATCTGAGCATCGAGTTCCTTTTTTCCGTTATTGATTTGTTCTGCGAGATTTTCTCGGAAAAAATCTGCTGCTGACTTTCCGAGAAGTTCATCTCATTTTTCATTGATAAACACATAAGCTCGTTCTACAGCATTGAGTTTTTTACAGGATGTGAGATCCATTTTCGGTATGCCGAGTTTATTGAGAGATGAGAGCTTGGTAGCCTTGAGCGCATAGATAAATCCTGCAAGTGAGTAGTCTTCTGCGAGCGTATAGGAGACAATCTTACTCGAACACTCGGGATTTTTCATATAAAATTTGGCTGCTTCGATACCATCAGGATCAATTCATGTGAGAGGTCAGATTTTTTGGATGATTTCCATCTGAGTCGGCCATCCTGCAAATGTCTCGTGAGCCATCCCGAGAGAGAATGAGAGAGAAACAAGGCTAATCAGAAGCCACTTCATACGTACCATCATAGAGAAAAAATGAAGGAATAAATATCAACTATCTGCCACGTCCAGCTGCTCGACCGGGACGTTGTTTGTTCGGAGGATTGAAAGCAGTTGCTCACTTTCCGAACTTGCTCATGTTTCCTTGGTTTCCAAATCGAGATACTTTTTTCGCGATTTCTGGGATTTGTTTTTCTGGAGAGATCTCCTCTGTAGGAGTATCTTCTGGTAGTGTATCAGTATGAGTGGATGACATAGAAAAATAGGAAAAAAGATAAGATGCCGACATTGTATCGGCTCTCGTCTTTTTGTAAATACGGTATTGTATTTTTATGTATTGATGAGGTTAATGACGAGCTTGATCATCATATTTTTTTCTCTCGGATCTGACTGAGCGATGAGGAGGGCGAGGGTCGTGAGACCTGCTTGATTGACCTTCACTTCACCATTTTTCTTGTATCGATGTTTATTGCGCTCGAGAAACCAGATAAAAAGAAACGCTCCGATACGTTTATTTCCATCGGTAAATGGATGATCTTTGATCACGAAGTAGAGGAGATGTGCTGCCTGCTCCTCGATCGTCCGCTAGAGGTACTGACCATTGAAGGTTGCAATGATGCTCGAGAGTATCCCTTCGAAGCTCGTATCTTTCTCGTTTCCGAAAAGTTCTGTCGCTTCACTCTCTCCGATGAGTCGAGATTTGAGTTCTCTGATGGCAGATATTGCTTCATCATAACGGATGATATAGGTGATATCCTTCTCTCATGTGTCTGTGAGCTTGCCAGAGTCGTATTGGTTGAGTAGGACGAAACTCTCGGCATAACTCGCGATGATATCGAGAAGTCACTCTGCCTCAGCTTTGTCGATATGTTTCCCTTTCTCTGCGAGGAGTTTGATGGTCTTTCCGAGCTCATCGAGACGTTTTTGGTTTATAGAGTAGCCTTGGATGAGATATTCACGGAGTCGCTGTGTTGCCCATTGACGAAATCGGATAGCATTTTTTGAGTTTGTACGATAGCCCACAGCGAGAATGATATCCAGAGAATAAAGATTTACAGGCTTATCAGAAATTGCATTATGCATTTTTTGCATATTGCTTTTTTCCTCAGCCTCACCTTCTTTGAAGATATTACGAATATGTCGAGAAATGACAGATTGGTCTACCTCGAAAAGTTTTACTATATCAGCTTGGCTTGCCCACACAGTATTTTGATCATGATCCATGCGGATCTCGATCTCTCCGCTCTTTCCCTGATAGATGATGATGTTCTTATTTTCCATAGTTTCAGATTACGAATACATACAATATATACATACGTATAATAAAATCAAGGATTTTCCTAACAATTTCTCGACAATACTTATACTATACGATTACTGAGTTTCGATATGATCTTGCTCGCTTCGAGGATATCTCGCTGCTCTGCGGGATGGATGATATCATCGAAAAATATCTCGAGACGCTCACGAGACTCCTGGAGCTTGGTCTCGCCACCTGGAGCGATGACGACGTAGCTCACACGAGCATCTCCGATATGAGACTCTCGCTTCACGAGTCCGATCTTCTCCATCGGGAGGAGGAGGCGTGTCACTCCTGAGGCAGTGAGTCATATAGTATCTGCGAGGTCGACTCGTCGCATACGTCATCCTGGAGCATCTGCGAGGGCAGAGAGGATGAGGAAGTCTGACCATCCGAGTCCACCGAGTCGAGCATCCATACGTCGAGAAAAAGCTGTCTCGATCCGAGAAAGTGAGATAAAAAATGGGAGTACTGAAGAAATGGTAGCCATATACTTGATAATTAATTGACTCATCAAGTATATAGAAAATGTTAGGAAGTCAAAAAGATTTTTATTTAATGGAGTGATTATCGGGGATTCATTTTTTTATAGTCATCAACTTCATAATATTCAATTTTCTCTTTTCCGTGATTATTCCGTTTATAAAAGTAAGGGACAGTAATTGTTTTACCCGTTTCATCTTTAATAAATTTTTGCAGAACATAGTATTTTTTTCATCTGGGTATATTAATCTTACAAATAGTTTTTCATAGTAGTTCACATTTCTCAATAATAATGTCGTCTCATTTCAAGCTTGGGTGAGGAAATATATATTTTTTAATCGCTTCCTGGATTTTTAACTTAAGTCAGTCAAAATCACATTGCTCAAATATTAAATCGTGTTCTATTCATGTTATAATATAATCATCTATTCTTTCATCGATTAAAATCCTATTATCACCGTGAGCAATTTTTAATTTCTGAGTATTCGTATACTGCTTCTTTTCCCATATTCATACTAGTAAAAAACCTCAATTACCGTTTAAGAAACTTACAATTGTTTCAAGAAACTCAGTGCTACCTCACTGAATAATTTTTGTTCATGTAGTATCGTTATCCTCTATTAATCTGAAAGGATTGATGGAAAAATTCGATTTAAACTCAATATCAATTCACTCTCATTTGTTAATCAACTCAATTAGCGATTGTATTTCTGCTTGTTTATTCTTTTTATTAATATTTCTCAACTCTATTAATTCTTCTCACTCCTCGATTTTTCATTCCATCCAGTCATCTCAAGTATTATTTAATAATTGATATAATTTATTATTTAATTTTGAAAATATATCTCAATCTGAATGGCGAACTCAAAATCAAAGTTGTAATAAATTTTGTTTTATAATAACTAAATAATATAAATGCCATATCCTCTTATTCTTAAATTTAAAAAGATTCTCTTTTATTTCATCAAGATATAGATAGTGTTTTTTGTAAAAAATAGTCCTTCATGTTAAGAAGTAAATTAATTCAATAGTATATTTAATATATAAAGAATTGTTAACTGTTTTTATAAAATCATCGTTATGTAGCCAGTAATTAGTTCAGTAAAATTCAGGTATACTACTATTATCAATAATAAAATTTCAACGTTCTTTAATTTTTTTAATGGATATTTTATCGTCAGGGTTTCCTCAATAGAATATAAAAAAATAGTAATCGTATATCATTGAATAGTAATTCAATCGATTAATTAGGGGGGATATATCTAGGCCTAAATCATATCACCTTTTTAGTAAGATTTTCATTTCATCTTTGTAATACCTTAAATAATTAATATATTCTAAATTATTTAATCACTGAATTTGTGCTATTTTTCCAAGAAGGGTACTGGTTTTTAGTATTTTAGATTCTTCTGTTATATTATCCAGTTGATTTATAGCTTCAATATCATATTCAATCTTTTTTCTAAGCTCAAGTGGCGAAAGGCTTGAATATAAAATCTCATATTTTTTTGAGGAAAATACATATTTAAGTATATTCGTAGCGTCTAGGTGTTTTATGTTTTCAATATCTCAACAAAACAAAGAGTCATAATAACTGAGCTTTTTTATATATTCCTTATTTCTTAAAATAGGGTACTTATTGGATTTCTCTACTGAAGACATGTTTTAGCTAGTAAGAACTATAACCCACCCCCAAGCTCCAAATACTCCACCGTCCCAAGTCGTGATCCGATAAGTCCCTGCATATCTCCGTAGAGACGAGCTGTGTTATCGATCACACGAGAGAGCTGCTTCTCACGAGCGCTCCACATCTTCTCCATCGCGCGTTTCTCTCGATCGAGATCATCCTTCATCGTGGAGAATGCCTCGACGATATTCTCGATCTTCGCCTTGAACTCTGGAGAGATGAGATAGTTATAGATGATCTCCATCTTCTCGTCTTTCCCCTTGAGACTATTGCGCACCTTGGCGAGTTCGATCATATGGGAGCGGAGTGCGACCGTGAGTGGGAGGACTGAGTCGTAGTCTGTGACCCAGATATCGCGATAGAGTCCGAACCGTGTGATCCCCTCAGGGAGGGCTGACGAGACGATGACGGAGACTCCCGCACCGACTCGCAGACGATCTTCCTTGAGCTTCTCGACCCAGCCATCAGACCAGGCTTTGGTATTTTTGGACTCCCAGGCGATCACACCGATCGACTGACCGAAATCATTTCGCACTTCCTGCACGATGTCGGCTCACTTCACTCACTTCTCGACGTCAGAGATGAGATCGATAGGGAAGTGCTCCACGAGGAGTGCCTTGAGCGCGTCTTCCTGGATTTCTCACTGGATCTGCATGCTTCACTGATTGGCTTTGCGATTGGCGTCTTCGACCGCTTTTTGGGTCATCTCGAGTTGCTTCGTGAGCTCGGCGATACGCTTATCACTCTCGAGTTTCATCTTCTCAGTTTCGAATTTTGCCCGCTCTTCTGCGTGTTTCTGACTCTCTGCTTCGACGCGTTTGCGCTCTTCCATACGGGCTTTTTCGAGTTCGATCTCTTGGTTTTTCTTCATGGACTCGAACTCTTGTGCTTGTTTCAGGAACTCCATCTCTCGACGACGTGACTCCTCATCGCGTTTACGGAGAGACTCGAGCTCTATGGCTTGTTTTTTGCTCGCTTCCTCGGCTTCGAGTTTGGCTTTTTTGACCTCGTCTTGCGCCCAGGCAAAGGCGCGTTTCTTCATATCTGCCTCGAGCTCGGTGCGCATCTGTTCGCGCATGTGCTCGAGTTCGTGTTTCTGTGCGTCAGAGAGGGAAAATGCATGTCCGCAGTTCGGACAGGTGATAGTAGTAGACATATGTCGTAGTATATGGATTTCTCTCTTTCCCCAAAATGAAAAACGAGAGAAAATTATGTCTTGACTAAATATATATTCATGATAAAATACTCACATGAACAAACATACTATATACGATCCAGAGACAAAGAAACCAAACACTATCGAATATAAAGAATTCGGTCAAAGAGGAAATGCAATCACAAAAGTACTTACCTGAATTGTCTGAGCAAGTGTACTAGGCGTGCTTGTTTCTAAACATGAACAGATTACTCATTTCTGAAAAGAAGTAGTAAGCTACGTTCAGAAATTTTCTAAATCTACTGATCGAGATTTCTAAAATATGTCAGAAAATATATCATCATCTTCTTCTGAGATTCCTGAATTGAATACTGATCTTTATGCTACTTTAGAGAATAAGTGGTGGCATATAGTGAATTACTATAGAAATCTCGATAGAATAGTAAAAGTAGGAAGGCAAATGAGAGAAATAGAAAAACCAGATATCCCTGGATTTTACACAGGTATGAATGAACTTATATGAACAACAGACTACACTCTTGTCGTGGCTCTTTGAGAAATATACTCCCGATATCAAAACGGAATACTCGAAATCTCAGATATTGAGACATCACCCCTACATTCATTCTTTACAAATGTTATGAAGAGTGTAATACGAGTGGGACTCATCCGTAGTAAAGTATGAAAAACTCTTTAGCTATAGAATCCCTCGATCCCCCTCACGATCCGCTCACAGGTCTCACGAAATAGTGCCTCATCCTCCTCGAGGAGTGTCATACGAAATCCATCGATCGGAGAATAGAACCCTGAAAGTGGCACGACACAGACACCCTCACTACCCATGAGTTCATAGGCAAAGCGTTTATCGAGTCGCATATCAGCTGACTCAACCAAGTCGAGATAGAGTCGGATTTCTTTGGTCTTGCTTTCGAGACTATTTGCCTGCATGCTATACGTCTCAGGGGCGAATGGTACCGTGAGGTAAAATACTCCCTCTGGTGAGAGTGGCTTGAGTTTATCGGTTCGGGAAAATATCTCGAGTGCGAGATCACGACGTTTTCGGTATTTCTCGATACGTGCCTGGAAGAAATCCTGATACTCTGGAGCACGTACTATCTCTGGGAAGATGACCTGTGGGAGTGTCGTCGAGCAGACTTCGAGCATCTTCGAGACGAGGATCGAGTGGATATAGTCACGGAAACTCTCGTCTTTATCAGCGTTGTATACCTCGATCCATCCACAGCGAGCCCCTGGCCAGGGGATTTCTTTGGATATACCCTTCATCGAGATCGCAGGAACATCGCCGACGATATCAGAGAGTCGCGTGATCGTCGATCGGTCGAATACGATATTTTGGTAGATCTCATCGAATATGAGAAAACATCCATACTGCTTCGCGATAGCGACTACACGCTCGAGATCAGCTCGTGGGTGGACGACTCCTGTCGGATTATTGGGGTTGATGACGAGGATACCGGCGATATTTTCGTTGTATCTGACTTTTTGCTCGAGCTCATCGAGGTCGATACGACCATCACCGAGGATGTCAATCGAGTAGGTGATCGGCTCACCATCATGGTGCATCGCCTCAGCAGTCGCGTGCGATGGATAGGTAGGATTGGGCCCGATGACGCGGACATGAGCAGAGAGATTGGCAAATATTTTATTGATTGCCTCACCGAGACCGTTAAAAAATATGATATCCTCTACCGTGCAGACTCGACGATCCGAGTAGTGATCGAGGATAAACTCACGTGCCGCGAGGTCTCACTTCGTCGGAGCGTAGGCATAGGTACGATCGTGATCACAGGCATTTTTCACGATATGTTTCATCCAGTCGGGGATACGTTCACCCTTGGCGACGGGATCTCAGATATTTTCCCAGATCATAGAAAAATTCCCACGTTTCTCGATATTTTTCCCGATCTCGACGATCTCGCGGATTTCGTATTTGAGGTGTTCTTCACCTTGTTTTATGAGGTTTTTTCGCATGAGGGCATCATAGAGAAAAATGCGAAAAAGGCAAAAATAAAAGCCCGAGTAGGGCTTTCGTTTACTGATAGATCCACGGCGCGAGAAGCCCCAGTATATATCGAAATGTGAAGAGTATGATGAGTCCGATGATGATATTTCTTGCCCATCATTTTGCTTTCTTGGTGTACTCTTCACTATCACTTCCAAACATCATCATGATACCAGCTCCTACGATCGCGAGGACTCCGAGGAGTCCGACGATATTGATAAACCATCGCACGATCGTCGCGATCATTTCTTGGAATGATCCGAGTCATTTTTGCACTTCACACGTATACTTTCTATCTTCTACTTTTACACTAGAAGGACATACTTTATTAGCTTCACCACCAGCTTTACATTTACAATTTGCACCAGGAATATATTCAGAAGTTTCCGTTTGCACTGTATCTCATGGAGTCGTAGTATCTGCATAAGTAGAGTTAACCGCAGAAAGTAGCAATATGACGATAATTACAAGAAGTTTGCGCATAGAGAAGAGAAAGATTTTTAAAAGAATATACGTTTTTCGCCAAAATGCAATCTTTTCTCTCCTTCGAGTTTCCTTGCATTCCGAGAGGCTTTTTCTATAATGCCTCATATGTCTACGAGCGCTGTCATATCACTCGATCTCCATCATGGTGCTGGAGATATTGTCGATGTGACTGGGTTTTTCCCGCTCTCGGAACTCCATGCGATCCGCTCGACCAAGCCACTCCTCGATAATATCGGTGAGAGACGGTATCCTACTCCTGATCTTTCCCTCTCTCGTACACTCAGGATTGGACGATTTCGCACTCTCGCTATGCTGGATCTCGCGAGGAGTGAGCTCTTTGCGACCGATATGATCGGTGAGACTTTTTTCCGAGAAAAGGCGAGACCACATACTCTCGATGTCGTCGATCCACTCGATATCCCCTATGGCGCCCTCGATATCCGCAGAGAGGAGGTGAAGAGTGACAAAAAATACGGTGATCTCTATCGTCGGTCTCTCCCGATATCGCTCCATGCTCGTCGTATCTCACGCGATACGAGACGATACCTCATCAAAAAACAAAAGGTTATCCTCTCGACCCTCCTCATCCTCGTGGCGCTCTCACTCCCGACTCTTCTCTATACCAAGATCCTCATAGAGTCCTGATATCGTGAACTCGCGAGTATCTCTCACCTGAGAGATAAAGTCGCTCTCATGAACTCTATCCATAGTGCGCGAAAAGATTTCGAACGTGCGAACGTCCTCATGCTCCCATATCGATACCTCCCATGAGACACGATGAAGATGGCTCGTGCAGCACTGGGTGGTGGACTCTCCATCTCACGGTGACTTGATAGACTCGTCATGACTCTCCCAGAGACATCTACTGGAACTACAGAGATGATCGGCCGCTCGGCAGGAGAAAAATCCCTCTACCGTCCAGATGCTCAGAATATCACGCTTCTCGCATTTCTCGGTATAGAGAAACCGACAGAGTGGCTCCGAGATCATACGAGCGATATCGAGTACTTTGCCCGATCACTCGAAACAGCTGGTCGAGAATATGAGTCTCTCGACTCGATCGATCATCCTCGAGCGAGAGAAGCTGCTCATATCGGACGCGCAGTGACTCGTATGTCAGGCATCATCGATACCTACCTCAGGGATAAGACAGGGTTTCTCGCACTTCTCTGAGCAGATACGCCAGAGCGATATATCGTCTTCAATCAAAATCGTGACGAGATCCGTACCAATGGAGGATTTCCTGGATCGGTTATCACATTTACCCTCTATAAGGGAAATATCGAAGATTTCCGTACGGATGATGTCTACTACTACGACTGGAACCTCTATCCATACAAAGAACCTCCTCCACCATGACTCGCTCTCATCTCAGGAAACTATGGACTACGAGATGTGAACTACTATCCAGACTTCCACGATACGCTCGAAAAAGCCAATAAATTTATCGAGAAATCCTGAGACCCTACGGTGACTGTCTGAATCGCAATCCATCAGGGTATCGTAGAAAAAATGCTTGCGACCATGAGTGGATGAGTGACACTCTCAGGTATCAGTATGCCATTTACGGATGAGAGTTTTTCTTCACTCATGAGTGTCCTCGTCGAGTCACGATACGGTGAGCGCACGAGTGCCAAGGATATCCTCGCTGACTTTGTCGATGCATTTCTCGATCGACTGAGCGAGACCCGCAACTACAGTGAAGTTCTCGATATCATCACCGACTCGATCGAAGATGGTGAGATCCTCTTCGCCTCTCGAAATGATCAGATCGATACATTTCTCTCGAAATACAGGAAGCCACTCCCATGGCAGACAAGTGGTAAAAACTGGATCTATCCGACACTTACCTCGCTCTCAGGGAACAAAAGTGATCGATACATAGAGCGTCTCTATACCGCTGAGACGACGAGTATTGGGAACTGTACCTACGAGAATAAACTCACCTTTACTCATACGCATACACTTTCCAAAGAAAAAGAACAAGAAATCCAGAGCACGATGGATCTCGCAAAGATCACTGATCCACTCGAACGAGAAAAAATGCTCTTTATCCAGGGGAAGTGAAAAAATACTGCCTATATCCGACTCTTTGTCCCTCCTACGAGTCTCCTCACGGGATCTGTCGCTGGTATCACACTCACTCCAGGAAAAGAAAATTCAGAGATAGCATTTACCCTCGCGACCACTCCAGGTGCGACGACATCGAAAATCGTACGCTATACCATCCGTGATCCAGGATGTGATGGCAGTCTTCCGATCCTCGAGTGGTATCGTCAGCCTGGACTCCAAAATACTAAAATGCGTAGTCGTTAATCTTTTTTTTCTTGTCTCTTGTTTTTCGTGCATTTTCGTATCGTCGATGGTTCACTTCATTTCTTTGTATTTGCGGAGGTATAGGATTGATTTTCCTCTCCTATGCACGGTCTCCATGAAGTGAGTATATGACATGGTATATCCTCGACTCATCTCTGTCTATGCTCGTCGAGGATATGAGCTCATCTGGAAATATCATGATGAGTCGACTCGATCTCGCGAAAAAATACATATACCAAGATATAAACTCCCGATCATGATCGATCGCACTCATAACATACGATAAAAATGCATCTCTCCTCGTCCCGAGGACTCTCGATAGAGAAAGCTTCCGAGAAATACTCTCTGCTGTCACTCCTCTCGATATCTGAGGCGGAAGTGATCTCTCTGCTGGACTCTCGCTTTTTGCCAAACTCAGGCAACCCGATGATACTCGAGTAGACCTCGTGATCCTCACAGATGGATGATGAACCGTCTCGAGAGATATACTCCCATACCTCTCCTCAGTCTCGGATACTACCATAGTGGGTATCGGTACAGAGGTCGGATGACGTATCCCTCTCGGATACAACCTCGATGGAGAAAAGCGCTACAAATACTATGAGTGAAGCGAGGTGATCGCTCACTATGAGAAGGACAATATAGAAAAACTCTCTCTCCTCTCTCATGCTCAGCTCGTCCATCTCGAAGAGGATAGAGACTATCAGTTCTCTGCCTCTCCTCGATACCGACTCGACCCATCTCTCCTCGAGATCATCGGTATTTGCTCGATCCTCCTCGGTATCATGATCCCTCACTATGCTCGCGAGAAAAAATAAAATCATCCTCATAGTCATTCTTTTTATCCTTATTTTTTTGGCGTTTTTTTGGCGGATCCTCTCTATAAATATACTCACAGTATTCTCTCTCGAAAAGACCCTCTGAGAAAGGTGGACGGATAGCCCAGCGGTACTCTATAATCTGATCCTAAAAGACCCCGCATCTCGTCGTGACTCTACCTACGATATCCTCATCACGAGGCTCCAGAACATCTCTCTCTCAGAGAGAGAAGCAGAGCGTCTCGAGCTCATCGGTGATCTCGCGTACAAGGCAGGAAAAAATCATGATATCGTCATCGATGCGTATAGGTCTTCGCTCCAGATCCTGGATGTACCCCGAGTCCGAGAGAAGCTCACCCTCACCTGAGAAGGAACTCCTCCTCTATCATCAGGAAGTATCTCTACTGGTGCTACTCTCCTCACTGGATCAAGTAATACCTCAACTGGAATAAGTGAACTCAGAGAAGCATCGGAACGTATAGAAACGGATGCATCGAATAGGTGACTCTATCTCGAACGTCCGAGAGATACAGAGACCATTATCCGAGATACGATTGATTTTCTCGACACGAGTAAGGAACAAAAAGATTGGTAAAATGTAAAACTATTTATAGATTTAGTTTTGTCATTCCGAGGAACGAGGAATCCCTTTTTCTTGCTATTATGAGTATCAGTCTACCACTTTCTCATAAGATGATCTTGAAAGAGATCCATACGGGATGACAAAAAATAATTCTAATTAATTCTCCATATATGAAATCTCTTCTCACCTTCATCATTAAACAATACCAGAAATACCTCTCTCCCGACCACTCTCTCTGGGCGAGAGCACTGGAACGACCACCCTACTGCAAACATACTCCATCCTGTAGTGACTATGCGATCGAGGCGATCGAAAAAAAATGAGTCATCATCGGATGAGCAAAGTGACTCTATCGTATACTACGGTGCAATCCCTGGTCGAAGGGGGGATATGATCCAGTGGAGAGAAAGTAGATTGATATAATTTAGGAAATATATAAAAACTCACTATGTCGCAACTATATTTGCCACCTTTCATGACATATGAGCATATATTTTTGCGAGCAAGACATACCCTGTCTTTTTATCGACATCTGAGTCACATCCATCTATGTACTTCTGAGCATAAAATATGGCTTGATTATAGTTTTTTTCTTGGAAATACGAACACCCAAGGTTTAAATATATGTCATTAATAGTTCCTTGTAATCTATCATATGATCTTCTTAGCATGAATTGATGAGCTTTAATTGCATCTTCATTTGTCGCACCTATATCTTGTACTGTATCCTTATCAAGGTATGGTGTCTCGGCTATTTCTATGGTTTCTCTTTTTAAGTATTCTAGTGCCTGAAGAAACATTTCTATTGAGCGAAGATAATTGCCATCTTTATAAAACTTTTTTCATAGTTGCGAGTAGATATGTCATCTCTCATGGATAGATATAGGAGTATCTTCACCTATAATATTCATAGCGACTAAAACCTCCTCATGTTTATCCATATCTATTGCTTGCTCGCAGAAATATTGTAACCATCAACCATCAATGCCAAGAGGGATTTTGTTATCTATCCTTTCTCAAATTATTGTTCATATCTTTACTAAAAGACTTCTCGCTTCGGCTGTTCTTTTTGTCTGTATATAAGAAGCTAATCATTCTAAGAGAAGTTGTAATCCCAAAGTTTTTTTTGCATCATTTATGGCTGTATTTAGTATATCAAAGTATTTACTAGCAAGTACATAATTCCCTAATCAATAATAACTTCCAAAGATTCTTACATGTAACCTAATCTTCTCATCTACAGGGAGATTGCCAAGTCCGAGAAGTATATTTCCACCTTCTACGACTTCCATATACATGCCGTTACGATATTGCAAATCATTCTTTACTATCAAAACATGCTCTTTTATTCATGGCAACACATCATCAATATGGATATCCTCTATGTATCCAAGAGCATCCCTGTGCCTTCATATCTCACTATAAGAAGTAGCTATATTAAGTATAGTATACGATGGAGGAGTAAGTCAATTTATATCATAGAGTTCCAGAGTATCGAGGAATTCTTGAAGAGATTTTTCTCTAGCTATATTTCGATCTTGTGAGCTTTGTACCCCTATTGTATTTGATAAAAATCCTTCAGGAAAATATTGAAAGTCACTTACGTATTTTCTCCAGAGGTTTTCTATAGATTGTTTTTCTTTTTCTTGTTTGGACTGTCTTCCTTTCCTCCTTTTTGGTGTATCAGAAAGTACGGCATCAGCATTTTCTGCCACTTCCTGCATGAGCAAGCGAAAGGGAATATGAAGACCTAGTCATTCAGCACGATCATAGAGTTTAGCAAGCGCTGTTTCTGAAATAGGTGCAGGTATGGTGTCTGCAGTATTTCTAGGAGAATATTTCTTTGTTACTGCTTCATGAAACTCAGGAGTTCCAGGAAAAAATCATCCTCACATAAAAAATAGTTACTTATATAGTTTTATATTACTTAAATAATAAAAAAGTCAATATGTTTTTCTTCCTCACTTGCATTTCTCCCTCTTCTCGCTATCATGAGCCTATGCAGATACCTTCATTTCTCCGCGAACATGTCTCGATATCATTTCTCTCATCTTTTCGTACCGAGGCGAGGGTTCGGTACCTTTTCGATGTCGTCACTCGAGATGATGCACTCCTCTTGCCAGAGATATATTGGTTCGCGAGAGAGACATGACTTCCAGTCGTCCTGATCGGATGAGGGACGAATTGTCTTTTTGCCTTCGACGAGTATGACGGCATCCTCGTGCATAACCGCCTCTCAGGATACAGTGAGCCCTATGATCACGATGGACGGAAATACATCCGCGTCAAAAGTGGAGAGCTATCGACCGCACTCGCGGTGAAACTCTATCAGAGCTACAGTATATCGACGCTGATACCCTGGGTAGGGCTTCCTGGGACGATGGGCTGAGCCTGTATCGGAAATGCTGGATGCTTCGGGCTCGAGATGCAGGATCTCCTCGTGGAGGCGCAGGTGCTCGATCTCGATACAGGAGAAATCCTTCACTATAGTCGCGCCGATATGTACTATGACTACCGAGAAAGCATCCTCAAAGGAAATGAACGTTACTTCGTCATCGACATGCTCCTCGATATCTCTCCGAAGTGATGAGAGTACGAGTCATACACCCCAGTCAATCTCCAGTCTCTGCGCAAACTCAAACAACCACCAGGATTTTCGTGTGGGAGTTTTTTCAAAAATCCTCGTCTCGGTGAATACCACGACTTCATCGGATGACATGAGAACCTCACGGGTGAGCGCTGACATACAGAGACGCTCTCAGCAGGGAAGCTCATCGACGAGGCAGGGCTCAAGGGAACTCGTGTCGGGTGAGTACGAGTGAGCGAGCGACATGGGAACTTCTTCATCAACGATGAGAAATGAACGTGGCAAGATATCATAGCTCTCAAAAATCTCGTACAAGAAGGAGTTAAAACAAAGCATGGGATAGAGCTCCATGAGGAAGTCCGTATCATAACCAATGAGAAAAAATAACTATGTTTTCTCATACTTTCATCACTGTTCCCCCAAGGTCGACATACCGACAGGCTCGTGTCGATGAGATATTTCTCCGCGTGAGTGAAGCTGTCTCGAAACCACAAAAATGAGTGATCAATATCTCATTTGTCGATGATAGTGAGATGCAAAAGTACAATAAAAATTACCGAGGCAAAGATGCGACTACCGATGTCCTCTCATTTCACTATTTCGATGACTTTAGCGCATGTGACGATGATGAAGTAGTAGGGGAGTGTATATTTTCCCATGCTCGTATCCTCGCGCAAAGCGAAGAATATGGACATAGTACCTTAGCTGAGTTCGAGATCCTCCTGATCCACTCAGTCCTCCATATCCTCGGCTACGATCATGAGGATGATGCGGATTTCGAAGAGATGTTTGCTATCGAACGACAGATACGAGAGCAAATGTGACTCAATATCGAAAGATAAACTTGATTTTTGTATATTCTTCATATAATCGCTTCACGTTTATCCCACTGTGGCGGGGTAGCTCAGTGGTAGAGCAGAGGCCTGAAAAGCCTTGTGTCGACAGTTCGATTCTGTCTCTCGCCACCACAGAAAGATAAACGAAAATCCTCTCGAAAGAGAGGATTTTTTGCTATATTTTCATCACGAAATTCCCCATCAGAGAGCTCTGATATGTAGATCTCGTATCATGGGAATAATTTTATAGTGTTCAATTTAGTGAGAAAATGGATTTTTTTCGACTGTGGATGGAATAATCTCTCTCGGGAGAGTATAGCTCACATACTTTCCGATATCGATATTTTCAGTCTCGATGTCACTCGTATAGACCTCGTCATAGTCATCAACTTCAGGAGCTGCGAGCTCGGGGCGGATGATGAGTGTTTTTTCGCGGATTTCCATGACGTATCCGTGCTGTTTTTTGTCCTTTCGTGCCTCGTATTTGTCAGTAAGGATCTTTTCTAGGAGAGGATTGATGCGTGATATGCGATTTTTCGCAGTAGTGTCATCGACCTTGTTCGGGAGGCGAGAGCTCGCAGCGAGTGGTTCATCATGATACTGGAATATCCCGACTGACTCAAACTGATTTTTCTCCACGAACTTCATGACTTCCTCGAAGTCCTCATCACGCTCTCCAGGAAATCCGATGATAAATGCTGTGCGGATAAATGCATCTGGAAAGGTCGCACGTATCTTCGAGAGGAAACTATCGATATGCGCCCGATCGTAGTGTCGTCCCATGAGCTTGAGGACGTGTTCGCTCGCATGTTGGAATGGGATATCGAAATACGGGAGAAAATGCTGAAGTCTCGCAAGCTCATCGATATGCGAAAGTGTGAGGATATCAGGGTAGAGATAGTACACACGGAATTTCGCATCTATACCTGATGTCGTGATCGTCTCATCGATCGCGCGGAGCATCTCGATGAGGCGTGGTTCACCATAGATATCTGTCCCATATCTGGTCGTATCCTGAGAGATGAGCTGTATTTCTCTGATACCCTGGCTGAGCATGAGTTTCACCTCCTCCACGATCGCCTCGATCGGACGAGACTGCTGTCGACCACGTATCGTCGGTATGATGCAAAATGTACAGTTATTGTCACATCATTCTGCGACTTTGAGGTATTCGTAGCCAAATGGAGCATGGATATAGGCTCGCACTTCATCTCCTCGCCAGACAAATGCTTTTTTTCCTTTTCCTGGAGCCTCGATCGATGCGAGGTAATTCGAGAGAGTTTTTTCTTTCGAGTCTTGGTGTGCTTTTTTTGCTTTGACGATAGCATCGAGGTTAAACTTGGACTTCTTTCCGAGTACGAGTTCCTCGATCACAGAGTAGCTCATAAATGGCACGACTGAGTGGAGATGCTTGAGTCCAGCAAGGAATGCATCATCCTTCACACTCACATAGCATCCCATGAGGATGAGTTTCTTCCCGAGTGAGTCATAGTAGGCAAGAGTTTGTTCACTTTCCTCTCGTGCTGATGAGAGAAATCCACAGGTATTGACGATCACATAGTCAGCACTGGGATCCTCAGGATCATCGTAGAACTCGATCTCTGCTCGGTCAGAGTATTTCAGTATTTCTCCGATCGCGTATTCGAGATCGACGAGATTTTTGGAGCAACCGAGATTGATAGCGGAGAAGGCAAACATAGGGGAGTCTAAGTCTAAAGATAAAGTCTAAGAGAGAGTTTTTTGTTCCTGTCATTTCGAGCGAAACGAAGTGAAGTCGAGAAATCTTGCTTATTTTCAGCGAAGTATAGAAAAAAAGTTGCAAAAAGCAAGAAATTGATTAAATTCATTTTTAATGAATAAAATAGAAAATTGCCCTGTGCATCTTAAATTTTGGAAAAATAAAGTAAAAGTTCTTATTAATACTATAGGACAGAGAGTTTGATTTATAAGTACCCCAAATTGGGAATTACATATAGACTTACTTAATCCCCTAGCACATAAAGTATTGTGATACTTAGACGAGTTAAATTTTGATAAACTCTGGGAAATTACCATAAAGAGAGCACAATCTCATGATTGAAAATTATGACAGGTACTTCTAGCTATAGTGTGAGCATATTTATGATCTAGAATTGATAAAGATCCTCTTGATAAAAAAATAATCAGATATTTTCAAAGGCAGTATTATTTTTTATATGGATGACGGAAATTGAGTGAAGAAGACACAAAAGAACAAATTATATCTGTATTTACAAGTGCTGTTTCTGATTGTATAGCTATGCGTTATTTGCAAGATAGTATGTCTTTTTGAGAAAATAAAGGACTATGATTACTCTATGCTAATATGTATTGATCTGACTCTAGCGATAATGATAGCTTGGTAAGTCAAATCATTCTATGATGAGAATATGGAAATAACTACTATAGAATAGTTGAAAGAATTAAGGAAGTAAGTCAAAGTTGAAGAATAAATGCATGCCCATTCTATCTTTCCAAAGATAGAAAAAACTGGATTGAGAAAGTTTATGCTAAGGCTGGTGAAATTGATTTTAAAAGATAGATATACTGTTACATTTATAGATTTTCTTTTCCCCGATTTTTCCCTATACTCTCCCTCATGTTATCATGAGAAATCATCGCAAGTATCCCACGAGGTACTCGCATCCTCCTGCCTGAGTCGAGCGATATCCGTGTACTGATGGCTGCTAGAGAGCTCCAGATGAGAGGTATTATCGAGCCCGTACTTCTCTGAGATCGTAGAGAGATAGAGAGAGTGTTTCGTAGCTCTCGAGAGTTTAGCGAAGAGGGTCTTGCCCTCCTCCAAAATATAGAGACTCTCCCCCTCGATACTTCGCATGGAGAGGAACTTGCGAGAGACTACAGCGAGAAAAAATGAATATCCGAAAGTGATGCTCTGAAACTTTTCCCATATGACCTCGCCCATGCTGCTGCTCTCCTCTCGAGTGGAGGAGTAGCATGAGTCGTCGCGGGGTCGATCGCGACAACTGCCGATGTCATCCGAACTGGATACTATGGCCTCGGTCTAGCTCCAGGGAGACGGATCTCAGGTGAGTTTCTCATGTATCCAGGTGAAGAGAGTATTTCTCGTGAGAGTTATACTATCGGGGACTCTGCTGTCACTCCAGATCCGAGTGCGAGTGAGCTCGTCGCGATCGCAGAGTCACTCCTCGAGACACATACGAGATTTCATGCCACGCCTCCTCGAGTAGCATTTCTCTCATACTCTACCTATGCGAGTGGATCATGAGCCTCAGTCGAAAAAATGCAAACTGCTACAAAGATATTCCGAGAAAAACACCCCGACATAGAGTCTGATGGACCCCTCCAGTTCGATGCTGCGACGAGATGGGATATCTATGAAACGAAGACAAAATGACAATGAAAATTCACATGAATAGCTAATATCCTCGTATTTCCTGATCTGAGTAGTGGAAATATCGCCTATAAAATAATGGAAAATATCGGAGGGTACAAGGCAATATGACCGATACTCACAGGGTTCGCCTATCCTGGATGGAGCGATCTCTCACGTGGGACGACGGTCGAGACGATCATCGATATGGCGTATGTCACAGCGGTAAGGACATGTGAGTAATCTTTTAAATTTACTTTGACAAAATATTTTTTATTTCTAAAATAGAATATGTCTTCATTTAAAATAAGGTTTACAATGAAAATTGTAATGCTTTTATTGTTGTTACTTCTTCTTCGTTTTTTCGGAGAAAGGAGGAAGCGATCGGGTACATAAAATGCCCGAAAAGACAATTAGCGCCCTTTTTGGGCGCTTCACTAAAATTCAATTATATGAATCAAGAAACTAAAGAAAGAGCGAGCGAAAGCTGGAGGGAATCAATCTATGAAATATGAAGATTAGCAAAAGAAGTATGGGAACTCTGGAATTCACCTGGTGTAAAATTTGCCCGTAAGGCAATCAGGGTACTTGAGCAAAGTTCTCAATCAACCGTAAGAAATAATTGGAGTTCTTTCGCTGATACGATGAACCGTTATTCAGATAGAGAAATTTTACAATTATTGGATTGAATTGATGTCGATTTTTCTAATCCTGAAAAAGTAGATGTAAAAATTTGAAATAAATGATCTATGACGATTAATGCTTTGTCTAGAAGAGCTGAATACCAATGATTAGGATGAAATGTATCGATAGTAGACTCTCCTCTGAGAGATATAGCTCCCATATTTTTTCATCAACTCTCCGAGAACTTATCATGAAAGCCATATATATTTTTCTATGACCATCCTGTTGTAGGTGAGACACTATGAAAAAAGGTAGATATAGAAACACCTTACGATCAACATACTATATTTAAGCATTTTCTTCTAGACAAACGACTTATTGGCCCAGTACCACGACCAGAATATATAAGAATGGTCACCCTTGTTATTCATTCATTAAAATGAGACTTGAAAAGAAAATTTCAATGAAAATTGAAAGAACTTATTTATCATGTCTGTCTAGAGTATGAATATAAAAGATTTTTAGAGACGCCGCAACTATATAATATTTCGGATGAGGAACTAAGAAATATGCCTATTTCAGATGAATTTCTAGGAAAACATTTTAAACTAATGCGCTAGCATCTCGATAAATTCTTTTTCTGTTTTTCCTGCTTTTTTCCACATCTTTGGGACGAGAGATCCGCTCGTAAATCCTGGAATCGTATTCACTTCGAGAAAGTATATGTCCCTGCCATCATATCTCCAGTCGAGTCGTACACACCCCTTGCACCCGAGGTGATCAAATATTCTTGTACTTTGTTCGATGAGATTTTTTTCGAGAGGCGCTGGGATTTCTGAGAAGAT
>CAZXUQ010000001.1:0-266338 GCA_964644075.1 uncultured Candidatus Peribacteria bacterium | reverse complement strand
TTAAGTCGTAACAAGGTATCCGTACGAGAACGTGCGGATGGACTATCTCTTTATCAAAAATCGAGATTACAAGAAATCGTCTTCTGGTGTATGGGATGTAAGTGTTCATAATGAACCTTAACACACTCATAAATAAATGTTATCTAAAAACTAAATTTTTAAAAAGAAACATTGCAATTAACTAAATAATATTAGTTATTTCTGTTTCCACTTAAAATGTACTCAAGATTCCATTCATACCAACAAACGCATATAAATAACGATAGAGAACAAAAAGCATTTCATTTTCTCGTAAGAGAAAATCATCTTTGTATAAATATTTTTACAGCATAAAGTGGATGCCTTGACTCATACATCCGATGAAGGACGCACAAAGCTGCGATAAGCTTGGGTAAGCTGCTACGACGCGTTATAGCCCAAGATTTCCGAATGGGGGAACCCTCTCTGTTACGACAGAGAATCGCGATATGCGAAGGACACGACCCGAATTGAAATATCTTAGTAAGGTCGGAAAAGAAATCAACCGAGATTCCCAAAGTAGTGACGAGCGAAATGGGAACAGCCCAAACCATTACGGTGCCAAGGATGAGCCCGTTGCCGTAGTGGGGTCACACGATATGTCATCAGAACGCTCAGATACTGACACTCCATAGAGAATACAGAAAAACAGTCTGGAAAGGCTGGCCAAAGAAGGTTATAGCCCTGTATTTGAAATATCTCTCTAGCGGGTGCGACATACTCGTAAGTAGCATCGGCCACGTGAAAGCCGGTGTGAATTCAGGACGACCACGTTCTAAGGCTAAAGAGTGTATGAGATCGATAGTGAACAAGTACTGTGAAGGAAAGGTTAAAAGAACCCCGGGAGGGGAGTGAAATAGATCCTGAAACTTTATGCTAACAAAGAGTCGGAGCTCTTCGGAGTGACGACGTGCCTTTTGGAGAAGGAACCAACGACTTACGTATACGTGGCAAGGTTAAGGCAGATACAGCCGGAGCCGCAGGGAAACCAAGTCTGAACAGGGCGTTCAGTCACGTATAGTAGACCCGAAACCCGTGTGAGCTACTCATGCGCAGGATGAAAGTGAGGTACAACTTACTGGAGGTCCGAACCAATTAGAGCTGCAAGTCTATTGGATGACGTGTGAGTAGGAGTGAAAAGCTAATCGAACCGGGAGATAGCTGGTTCTCCGCGAAATATATTTAGGTATAGCCTATAATAGTAACTGAGAGGGGTAGGGCTCTGATAAGACTAGCGGGTCTATTCCGACTTAGCAAATCTTGATAAACTTCGAATACTCTCAGTGTAATGTTATAGAGTCGGACAGTGACGGATAAGCGCCATTGTCAAAAGGGAAACAGCCCAGATTCCTGTCTAAGGTCCCCAAGTTATAACTCAGTGGAAAAGGATGTGCGATTACTAAGACAGCCAGGATGTTGGCTTAGAAGCAGCCACTCATTCAAAGAGTGCGTAATAGCTCACTGGTCGAGTGATTGTGCGCCGAAGATTCAGCGGGGCTTAAGTTATACACCGAAGACGGAAGATTTATACTTGTATAGATCGGTAGCGGAGCGTTCCCTAGGCCTGTGAAGCAGTCGGATAACCGACTGTGGAGGTATGGGAAGTGCAAATGTTGGTATGAGTAACGTAATGAAGGTGAAAACCCTTCACACCGAATACCCAAGGTTTCCTGTCCTACGTCAGTCGTGGCAGGGTTAGTCGGTCCTAAGGGGCAGCCGAAAGGCGTTACCCGATGGATATCTGGTTAATATTCCAGAACTTCATATGAAAGGTTATTACCTATGTAGAGACGCATCATAAATATTGGACACGGTCATGAATATCCGTGAAGAGTGTTGCTTTTGGTTATGTAGGCAAATCCGCATAACAATACAAGAGTGGCATGATTGTATAGAAAGCGAAGCTTCGGCTGAGTCGACTATGCTCCTACAATATGAGGGTGCCAAGAAAACCTACTATGGGACGATCATATGGAACCGTACCGAAATCGAACACTCGTGGGTGGGTGTGAGTACACTAAGGTGGACGGGATAACTAGGCTTAAGGAACTCTGCAAAACAGCGGTCGTAACTTCGGGATAAGACCTGCCTCCCTGCCACTTATGCAGGAGGCCGCAGCGAACGAGTCCAGGCGACTGTTTACCAAAAACACAGCTCTCTGCTAAATCGCAAGATGATGTATAGGGGGTGATGCCTGTCCGGTGCCAGAAGATTACGTGGAGGGGTGCAAGCTCTGAAACTAAGTCCTGGTGAACGACGGCCGTAACTATAACGGTCCTAAGGTAGCGAAATTCCTTGTCGGGTAAGTTCCGACCCGCACGAATGGCATAACGATCTGGGCACTGTCTCAAGCATAGTCCCGGTGAAATTGCAATATCGGTAAAAATGCCGATTACTCGCAGCAAGACGGAAAGACCCTATGAAGCTTTACTCTAGCTTGACGCTGAGTCGTACATATATTTGTGCAGGATAGGTGGGAGACTATGAAAGATGGACGCCAGTTCATCTCGAGTCGTCGTTGAGATACCACCCTTGTATATGTATGCCTCTAACCCCAAATTTGGGGGACCGCGTTTGGTGGGGAGTTTAACTGGGGCGGTTGCCTCCTAAAACGTAACGGAGGCGCACAAAGGTAGGCTAGGTCCGGATGGAAATCGGACTGGTCGTGTATTCGCACAAGCCTGCTTGACTGAGAGACCTACAAGTCGATCAGAGACGAAAGTCGGTGAAAGTGATCCGGCACCAACATGTGGGAGTGGTGTCGCTCAACGGATAAAAGTTACTCTAGGGATAACAGGCTGATTGCGTCCAAGAGTTCACATCGACGACGCAGTTTGGCACCTCGATGTCGGCTCGTCTCATCCTGGGGCTGGAGAAGGTCCCAAGGGTATGGCTGTTCGCCATTTAAAGAGGTACGCGAGCTGGGTTCAAAACGTCGTGAGACAGTTTGGCCACTATCTGCTGTGAGCGTTTAGATACTTGATGAGATCTGTTCCTAGTACGAGAGGACCGGAATGGACGAACCCCTGGTGGATCGGCTGTAGATCAACTGCATCGCCGAGTAGCTAAGTTCGGAATGGATAACCACTGAAAGCATCTAAGTGGGAAGCCAACTCAAAGATAAGGTATCTCAGGTCTGTAAGGACCATAAGTGCCCTCGGAGACTACGAGGTTGATAGGATGTAGGTGGAAGCACGGAAACGTGTGTAGCCGAGCATTACTAATAGCACGAACGATATTTATGCATGCTTTTTGTTCTTACTCGGATTTATGTCTGTTGGTATGAATGGGAGCTTGACGCAATTTTTGTGGAAACGCAAATACTTTGCTTTGTTTCAATAAAAAAGTTTTATGATATATTTAGATATGAGAGTGCATTAATTGAAAATTTGATTTCTCCTTAATGTCTTGGTGTGTATGGCGTGGAGGGTACACCTGTTCCCATTCCGAACACAGAAGTTAAGCTCCACCGCGTCGATGGTACTTCGTGGCTTCACGTGGGAGAGTAGATACATGCCAAGACATTGGGGAGAAATTTTTTCTTCTTGGATCATTAGCTCAGTTGGTTAGAGCGCTTGCTCGACATGCAAGAGGTCACTAGTTCGAGTCTAGTATGATCCACCACTTTTTCGGGCGATTAGCTCAGTTGGTTAGAGCACCTGTTTTACACGCAGGGGGTCATAGGTTCGAATCCTATATCGCCCACCATACAAAAATTATAAATCCCTTCCTTATCGGAGGGGATTTTTTATACTTTTCAAAGTTTCTTGCAGTCATCTGGTATCAAAAATTCTTTCATCTTCTACTCGTGTTCACACTGTGGTATCTATTTTTATAAGTTTACTGATTCCTCCAACTCTACAGGATCAAAGCTTCCTTCATACTCATCAAGAACCCTTTTTTCATTAGTGTGTTCTACTAAGTCTCATTTTAATTTTCTACTAAGAACGCGTTGAACTCGTACTTCATAAGTAGTTCATACTTCTATGACTAATATAGGTCTATTATTCTCCTTTGCTGATCGAACTATCTCTTGTCTACGATCGTTTGTTTTCCAAACTCACTCGATAATCATGCCTCGTTCTGGCTTTAATCTCTTGATTCGATCTCGAATCTTATCTGTAAGTACTTGAGCTGAATTTCCTTGATACCGTTCATCTGTTTCAAATCCAGTACTTGAGATGCCCTCTTCTATCTTTTCTCTTCGAAGAGTGAGAGTATTCAGGATATCAAATCAAGTTGTTTCACGAATTGCTTTTGCTAATGTGCTTTTTCATGCACCAGGCTTCCCAATGATTAGTACGATTGCTGCAGAATTTGTGGATGATGAATTATTTTTCTCCATATGCCTATTTTATCAGAATGGATTTTCTCCGTCAAAAATCTGCTCGCTTTTTCCTATTTTTCTATATACTTCTCCTAATCGCTAACTGACTATTCATGCGCATTTTCCGATACGCCTTTCGCAACATCATCCGCAATCCGTTTCTCTCCCTCTCCTCGATCTTTGTGATCACGCTTCTCATATTTTTTGTAAATGTGTTATTGCTTGTTCTTTTTGCTTCAGAGAAATTTATCGCAGGAGTCAATAATCATATATCCTTCACGATTAACTTCCAGAGTGGATATACGCTTGATGACCTCGATGCGAAACTTTTTGTCGATGACCTCAAAAATGCATTTTCCTGAGCAAGTGTCACCCCGATTACCAAAAAAGAAGCTTTCGAGATCCTCAAGGTTCGAAACCCAGATCTCGCCAACCTCGTAGAAAATACCTGAGAAAACCCTCTCCCGGACTCCATCCGTATCGATGATATCCCGATCGAACGATATGATGCTCTCGACGCTATGATCAGTGCGAAACAGCAGATGATCCACTATGATCAGGATGCTATGAACCAAAAACTCCTCGACTACAAGAGCCAATTTGCTCGGATTTCTTTCGTTGTAAAACTCCTCTATATTCTCGAATACGGAGTATTTGCTCTTTTGGCTCTTTTTTTCTTCACAGTCGCTGTTATTATCTATACCGTTATTAGTAACTCGATTTTTTATCATGAAAATGAGATTGCTGTCATCTCTCTCGTCGGTGGGAAGCCATCGTTTATCTATGGGCCGTTTCTCCTCCAGGGATGTTTTTATGCGATTGTTTCCATGGGACTCGTAACTGCTCTTATTATATTTCTCCGATCTCTTCTCACCGTGGAGGTGGTGTCTGGTCCACTTGCAAATATCGAATCTGAGATTTCTGCTTTGCTCCCGACAGTACTTCTCTATGAGACTATTGCCTTTATTTTCCTTGCTATGATCTCTTCATTGGTTGCTTTGTCTCGTTCCAGAGCCCAATAACTTTTCTTTCCAAAAAAGTTTGCATTTTCAAAAAACGTATATATACTCCGCTCGCGTTTTTGGAGAGTTCTTGTACACAAGAGCTATACAGAGAAGCCATGGTGCTATAGCTCAGTTGGTTAGAGCGCTGCCCTGTCACGGCAGAGGTCGCGAGTTCGAGTCTCGTTAGCACCGCCATTTTTTCCCCATTTGGGGCCTTAGCTCAGTTGGCTAGAGCGCCTGTTTTGCACGCAGGAGGTCAAGGGTTCGACTCCCTTAGGCTCCACCATTAACTTTTTCATTATGTGACTTCGAAATAAGCGACCACACAACATGGTATACTCAGTAAAAAGAAAAGGAGTATATAGTGGAGGAAAGATAGCAAACGCTATCAAGCACTACAAGAAACTTCAGGCGCGTATAGCGATCGAGGGAGAAACTCTCTGGATCAAGAACGCGATGCAGATTGTCCTTCTGAAGTTCAAGAAATACGCTATTAATCCATCTAAAATCTAAACCTATGCCACGACTTACTTCATCAGCACATAAGAAGCTCAAGAAAGCGATCACTCGTATCAACAAGAAAATGCAAAAAACAAAAAAATAAAACTTGCAATTTCTTCGCTTTGTATACAATTTATAAGCATTTAATTTTTTACTTTTTCTCATATGTCTACTTTCGACCGTAGCAAACCGCATATGAATATCGGTACCATTGGACACGTTGACCATGGTAAGACGACTTCTACTGCAGCCTTTACATACGTACTTGCCAAGAAATTTGGTGGTGAAACAAAAGCATACGATCAGATCGATGCTGCACCAGAAGAAAAAGCACGTGGTATCACGATCAATACAGCTCACGTTGAATATCAGACGGCTAACCGTCACTATGCACACGTTGACTGTCCTGGTCATGCTGACTACGTCAAGAACATGATTACTGGTGCTGCTCAGATGGACGCTGCGATCCTCGTAGTTGCTGCAACTGACGGACCTATGGCCCAGACTCGTGAGCATATCCTCCTTGCACGTCAGGTAGGTGTTCCTTACATCGTTGTTTGGATGAACAAGTGTGATATGGTTGATGATGCTGAGATGCTTGATCTCGTCGAGATGGAAATCCGCGAGCTCCTCTCTAAGTATGAATTCCCTGGTGATGATCTCCCAGTTATCCGTGGTTCTGGTCTCGTAGCACTCGAGAATCCAGATGATATGGATAAGCCTTACGGAGCGAAATGTGTTATGGAGCTTTTTGAAAAACTCGAAGCATACGTTCCAGTTCCTGAGCGTGATCTCGACAAGCCATTCCTTATGCCAGTAGAAGATGTATTCTCTATCAAGGGACGTGGTACAGTGGTAACTGGTAAGATCGAGCAAGGTGTTATCAAGCTTAACGATGAAATCGAAATCGTCGGTATCCGTGAGACTCGCAAGACTACTGTTACAGGAATCGAAATGTTCCACAAGCTTCTTGATCAAGGTCAGGCAGGTGACAACGCTGGTCTCCTCCTCCGTGGTATCGAACGTGAAGATGTAGAGCGCGGACAGGTTCTCTGTAAGCCAGGATCTATCAAGCCTCATACAAAGTTCGAAGCAGAAGTATACGTACTTACAAAAGATGAAGGTGGACGTCATACTCCATTCTTCCAGGGTTACAAGCCTCAGTTCTACTTCCGTACGACTGATGTGACTGGTTCTATCGAACTCCCTGCAGGTGTCGAGATGGTTATGCCTGGTGACAACATCAAGATGACTATCGAGCTTGGTTCTCCAATCGCTATGGATCAGGGTCTCCGCTTCGCTATCCGTGAAGGTGGTCGTACTGTTGGTTCTGGTGTTGTTGCAAAAGTTCTTGCCTAATAACATTCGTGTGCTCCTCGGGAAGATATTCCCTGGGAGTCATGAGTTTTATTTCCTCATTCCTTAAAATCCATGGCTACTAAAAAAACAGAGAAATCTACGAATAAGATTCGTATTACGGTAAAAGCTTTTGACCATAAGCTCGCTGATGAGGCAGTGACAAAAATCGTCACCACAGCAAAGGATAGTGGTGCTATCGTCGTCGGACCAGTTCCACTCCCGACAAAAATCGAAAAAGTTACATTGAACCGTTCTACGTTTGCAAACAAAAATTCTCGTGAGCAGTTCGAAATTCGCCGCCACAAGAGACTTCTCGACGTCATGGATCCTACACCAAAAACACTTGAACTTCTTCAGGGTATTAATATCCCAGCAGGAGTCGGAGTAGAAATTAAGGTAGCGTAGTTCGTTATATCTCATACTATTAAAATCATTTTTATATGTCACGCGTTTGCCAACTTACTGGAAAGAGAACATCTGTCGGAAACAACGTTTCTCACTCCGTTCGCCGTACAAAACGAAAATTTTACCCAAACCTTTTCTGGAGAAATATTAAAGATCCAGCAACTGGTATGGTACTTCGTCTTCGTCTCTCCGCTAAAGCTATCAAGACCTTAAAGAAAAAGGGTATCCTCTAAAAAAGGATTTCGCTCTTAGCAAGGTCCCTCCTGTCTAAGGCTCAAATCCTCCTCTCGCCCGGGTGGTGGAATGGTAGACACGGAGGACTTAAAATCCTCTTCCTTCGGGAGTACGGGTTCGAGCCCCGTCCTGGGCACCAAAAAACATTCATTACTTTTCACTCTCTCTTATGCTTAAGATTCGTCTCTCTCGCGTCGGTCGAAAACATGTTCAGAAATATCGCGTTGTTCTCACTGACCATCGTCAGTCTGCAAAGCACGGATTTATCAAGGTTCTTGGTTCGTATGATCCACATACAAAGATTCTTGATATGGATATGGCAACAGCAGAGCAGTATATTAAGAACGGTGCTCAGTACTCTGAGACTCTTGCCAAAATCGTCGCAAAGAAATAATAATCATCCCGATATTCGGGATTTTATTCTTTAATAGTCTTTTATGGAAGCACACGCATTTCTCCGTTCTCTTATAGAATCACTCGTCGAAAAAACTGACGCTATCGAAATCACTGAAAAACACGATGAGCTCGGTACACTTCTCTCACTTAAGGTTGATCAGAGTGACATGGGATCAATTATTGGTCGTGGGGGAAAAACAATCGATGCTATCCGTACAGTTCTCCGAGTTTTTGGCTCCAAGAGTGGAGCAAGAGTAAATCTTCGTATCGTAGAAGACAAGCCAGTCGCATAGTTGGCTTTTGTCTTATTTTACGAAAAAATATTTTACTTTCCTTCGCTTTTTTGTACAATCACCCCCAGTAGATCTCTTTTTTATGGAATTTAATATCTTTCATGATTATACCCTGGAGCAAATACTGTCTACTGCAGTAGCGGTCGTTGTTGTATTTTCAGTTTTGATAGCAATTCTCTACAGTATATGGTGAGGTTTTCTTATGATCATGTCATGAGGAAACGAGGAAAAAATTAAACCAGCAGTCAACCATATTCGTCATGCAGCGATTGGTCTCGTTGCGCTTTTGCTGATACTTTTTGTAGCTCCGAAAGTTCTTGACCTTTTCGGTCTCCCATATGGTGAATTCATCACTCCTCGAGCAGTGTTCTCTCGTATCGGAGAACTTTCAAATAGCCTTTTTCAGGGTGGCGTATCAACTTCCTCCTCTTTTGATAGAGGAAGCACTCCTCCTTCTGATCTTCCAGCGAATTTTTCTGACCTCTAATTTTCCTTTATGACCTTTTCTTTTTCCACTATCCCTGATGCTTCAGCAGCTACAACTCTCGCAGAAGTGAGTTCGAACTACTCTGCAGGAAACATGATCACGACTGGTGTCGCGATCGTCGTCCTCGTTGCGATTATTTGTGCTGTTCTCTTCATTGTCTGGGGATGAGTTATGCTTATTCTCTCAGGAGGGAAGGACGAAAAAGTAAAACCAGCGATCAACTCGATCCGCTATTCAGTGATCGGTCTCATTGTCATCGTTATAGCGCTCTTTGTTGCACCAAAAATTGTAGAGTTCATGGGACTTGAGAATATGAAACAATACCTCGGTCCTGATGTTATTTTCCGATCAATTAAGGATATTGCAAACTCTATATTTAGCTGAGGTGGATCATCGACGTATACGATCGATCCAGTCCAAAATGATGTCGGTACAGACTTCACAAATCTCTAAAAAACTTCCTCCAAATCGGAGGATTTTTTTATTGCAAATGGGTGCGTTTTCCGTATACTCTAGAGGAAATTTACCCATTTTTTTATGCCAGCAAATCCAGAAAATCTCGACATGCCAGAGGGCGAAACTCCCGAGACTCCAGCTCTCCCGATCATGAACGGAGTGAGCTATGAAGGTGACCAAAACCGCAACATCGTCGATGAGATGGAGACGTGTTATCTCGACTACGCGATGAGTGTGATCGTCTCGCGAGCCCTCCCAGATATCCGCGACGGGATGAAGCCTGTTCATCGTCGTATTCTCTATGCCATGCATGACACGGGACTCCGAGCTACAGGGAAATACCGAAAGTCTGCAACCGTCGTCGGTGAGGTACTCGGTAAATATCATCCACATGGTGATGTTGCCGTCTATGACTCTATGGTACGTATGGCACAGGAATTCTCACTTCGTTATCCTCTTGTTGACGGTCAGGGAAACTTTGGTTCTATGGATGGTGATAATGCCGCGGCGATGCGTTATACTGAGGTAAAAATGTCGAAACTCGGAGAAGCGATGCTCGCTGATATCGAAAAAGACACGGTCGACTGGAGAGATAACTATGATGCGTCCAAGCAAGAACCAACCGTCCTTCCGACTCGTATCCCAAATCTTCTCCTCAATGGAGTCATGGGTATCGCCGTCGGTATGGCGACCAATATTCCTCCTCATAATCTTGGAGAACTGATTGATGCTCTTATATATATTCTTCGTCATGAGACTCCTGAGACGATTATGATCGAGGATCTTCTTGAGTTTATTAAAGGTCCAGATTTCCCAACTGGAGGTATCATTTATAATAAAAAAGACATCCTCGAGGCCTATGCTCGTGGTCGTGGATCTGTCGTCATGCGTGGTCGTGCTGAGATCGAGGAGATGAAAAATGGAAAAGAGGCGATTATCATCACTGAGATCCCTTATCAGATGAACAAAAAAGAATTCGTCGAAAAGGTTGCCGATCTCGTTCTCGATAAGATCATCGTCGGTATCTCCGAGATCCGTGATGAGTCCAATAAAGAAGGTATTCGTGTCGTCTTCGAGCTCAAGCGCGACGCCTTCCCGAAGAAAATCCTCAACCAGCTCTATAAACTTACTCCGCTTCAGACGAGCTTCTCATTTAACATGATTGCGCTCACGGGTCGCGGGCTTCAGCCACGACTTTTCAATCTCCGCGAGATGCTCGTGGAATTTATCGCGCACCGCGATGAAGTGATCGTCCGCCGTACTCGCTATGACCTCGGAGTCGCTGAGGCGCGTGCACATATCCTCGAGGGACTCAAGATCGCCCTCGATAATATCGATGCAGTTATCAAGACGATCAAGGAATCTAAGACGAAAGAAGAGGCACAAACGAACCTAATGCAAAAATTTGCACTCAGTGAAAAACAGGCAACGGCGATCCTCGAAATGCAGCTCCAGAAACTCGCATGACTCGAGCGTCAAAAGATCGAAGATGAACTCAAAGAAAAACATATCCTCATCGCTGACCTCCGAGATATTCTCGCGAAGCCTGCTCGAGTACGAGACATCATGGCAGGGGAGTTTCTCGAGATCAAGGAAAAATACGGTGACTCACGTCGTACAGAAGTCCACCTCGGTGCGATCGGAGAATTTAATCCTACCGATACTATTCCAAATGAAGATGTCGTCGTAACCTTCTCAAAAAATGGATACATCAAGCGTGTGAAATCTTCGAGTTTCCGTGCACAGCGCCGTGGAGGAAAAGGTATCACTACCGCTGTAAAAGATGAAGATGAGATCGCTTCAATCCTCTCAACCAAAAATCATAATACACTCCTTTTCTTTACGAATACGGGTCGTGTATTCCGACTTCCTGCCTATGAGATCCCAGAGATGCAGCGTACTGCCAAGGGTCAACCGATCGTCCAGTTTCTTGCTCTCGCGAAAGATGAGAGCATCTCTGCCATCCTGGATCTCACAGGAACTGTAGGGAAGCATCTCTTCCTCATTTCCGCTCTCGGGACGGTCAAACGTATCGATATAGCAGAAATCGCGAATATTCGCGCGAGTGGTCTTATCGTCATGAAACCACATGATGGAGATACACTTCGTTGGGTTCGAGTGACTGATGGTACTGATAATATCCTCATGGTATCATGTGGAGGGAAGGCGATCCAATTCCCAGAGACGGATGTCCGTGTCATGGGACGTGCGGCAGCAGGAGTCCGTGGTATGCGAGTTGCTTGAGGTGATTCTCTCATCGAGGGATGTGTCGCAGGAAAGGAAGCAAAATATGTCTTCACGGTGACAGAAAATGGTATGGGAAAAATCTCAGAACTCGCTGACTACCGTGAACAGGGTCGAGGTGGAAGTGGTATCAAGGTCGGTGCGATGACAGAAAAAACCGGTCAAGTAATCGGAGCATTTACTCTCACTGAAACCCAGAAATCCGAAGGTTCTGTCATCCTCATCTCCAAAGATGGACAGACCATCCGTGTACCACTCGCTGATGTCCGTGTGACGGGTCGAGCCACTCAGTGAGTGATCCTCGCGAAGCTCAAAGACGAGAAAGATTCATTTACCTCAGCGACTGTAGTGGATAAGAGTGAAGGAGAAGACGACAGTGAACCTATTCCTGAAACAGAATAATAGTCTAGTACTCTTCACATTCTTCACTTTGCAAAACTCTCGAAAAACCATACCATACGTGTATGGTTTTTTCATTTTCTCGGAAAGCTCTCTTTCTCGTATTTCTGACAATCTCGATCCCAGTTTTTGCAGCGACGACCACTCGAGAAGCGACTTTTTATTCTGATAGTTTCGATGGTGGGACGACATCAAATGGTCGACCATTCGACCAGCGAAATTTCTCAGCAGCACTCTGTGGTGAACAACTCGGACAGTATTTTTATGTCTCAACTGGTTCTCTAGGAGTTGTCGTGGAGGCCAATGACCGCCCGAACTGTACGAAGTATCCAAATGTTGTCGACCTTTCTCGCGAGGCATTTCGTACCCTAGCTCCGCTCTCTCTCGGGCGACTCTCTGCTGTCTCTACGACTCCAGTCGGATGGGCGCCAGAGACTCCGAAGGGATTTCTGCCACGAGATACATTCTCACATCTTGGCGTGACTCTCCAGAGTGATATCCCTACCGTACTTTTTTCCTGAGAAACGATAGAAATCCGAGGACGTGTCCAGGATGAAAAAAAATATGCTATCGCCTATCTTTCTGACAGTGAAGAAGCAAAAAGTCCGATCAGTTTTCTCATGCGGGTCTCTCCGAAGGGGGAATTCTCATGAGTGCTCACGCTCCCAGCATCGAGAGGGAAGTACAACCTTATCATCGCGAGCGGAAATAGTTTTAATACAGCAACATTTCCTACTATAGAGCTCATCGACCGCAGTAGTCTCGACTATCCGACACTTCCTCTTACGAAACTTTCATTTACTCCGAGCTTTATCTCATGAGGAACTCCCTATATTTCCTTTGGGAAAAATCTCTCCCTCGAAGTATCTATCGAGCAAGATGGGAATGTATTTACTACCTATGGATCAGTCCTCTCCCTCCCGAGTAGTTCTCTCAAACCAGGGAAGGCGACGGTGACGCTCTGAGGATATACTCTTTCTACATCATCTCCACTGGATCGAGCAAGTTCACTCATCCCACTAAAAAAAGAAATTATCCTCGATCGTACTCACGATGATATTGGACGAGATCATCTCCGATTTCAGAAAAAATGAACTAATGCAAATTTTCGTTTTACAGTACCTACGAGTCCTCGTATCAGGACAAACTTTTATGTCACCTTTCCTGATGGGAGTGTGAGAGAGTATAGTTTCGCGAAAGAGAAAATCAGTGGTGAGTTTCTCACACCATGAGCGGTGGTATCTGCGAGTTTTCCATTTCGAGAAGATGGTCCATACCGTCTCGAGATCGTAAAAGATGACGGTATCGCCTACGTCAATACCACCTATACCAGGGGAAATGTCTGGAGTATCATACCGATCCTCTCGTCTGAGACGATCTCCCAAGTACGCAAAGACCAAAATCTCGTCACGAATTCTCTTCTCAAAAAAATCAATATCCTCAGAGCTTCGAGTAGAGAAGATCTCGTCCTCCTCGATGATACACTCTCCCGTCTCGCACAGGAAAAAGTCCAAGATATGATCGACCGATCCTATCAGGCACATCGAGATCCAGACGGGAACTATATAGATGGTTTTGCTCGGAAACGATGATATACCATTACCTCTGCTCTCTGAGAAAATATTGCATATGGAACGATTTCCGATACCGCTCTAGAGGATGGTCTCGAAGAGTCGGGAAGCCATAGGTACAATATGCTCCGAAGCGAGTGGAAAAAAGTCGGTATCGGATATGCAACCTACGATGGCAAAGTTTATATTGTTCAGGTATTTTCTGACTAATTTTGTCACCAAAATGTTGATCCCGCGTCTTAGAAATGTATCCTTTATTTTTTCTTATGATTTTTCGTCTTATTCTCGTGGGTATATTCTCACTTTTTGCTGTCCTCCCAGTCCGAGCTGCCCAGATGTGTGCTCAGGTTGTCCAGTATGCAGAAAATAGTACAAAAACTGAATGTCAGGCATTCCCCACACCATGTGATGTACCGACAGGGTGGAGTCCAGTGTCAGAGTGCCGTATTACTTCTCCTGCGAAAGTTAGCAAAACGACGTTCCAAGTACAAAAATTCGCATCATGTGAAGATCTCGAAAAAAAACTCTTCGATATCGTCGATATCTACCAGTCACGCTACTGGTATCCATATCCGATGTATGCACGAGATGTCGATAGAGCAAGTGTATGATGAGCAGTCGCAGAAAAAGCTACTCTATGAACAACATCCATGCCTACACCACAGGCTGACTCGAGTTCGGTAGGATCCAATTTTTCCACGACCAATACGCAGGTACTCTGAGTAGATGAGGCAGACACAGTAAAAACAGATGGGACATTTCTCTACTCTTACTCTGAAGAGTCTCATGAGGTCCGTATCGTCAGAGCTACGACGATGACCCTCGAAAAAACGATCACTCTCCCAGAGAACTGGGGAAGCGTCACTCTTTACCTCTCGAGTGGGAAGCTCGTCGTCGTCGGTACAAAGTATAGTAATATACAGTCAAGCTGGTCATACCGCTGGTATGCTCCAGATGTAAAGACTATCATCGCTCTCTACAGTCTCACAGATACCAAAAACCCTGTTCTCGAGCGCTACCATGAGATCGATGGATCCTATCGCGAGTCCCGTGTGAGTGATGGTATCCTCTACTTTATCACGAGTAACCCACTGAGATTCCCACCGTACTATACTGCTACCTATACGAAAAAAGAAAATGGATATACCCTTGCTCGCTTAGATGCAGAGAAAAATTTCTCTCTCAAACAGGTTGTTCCAGATATCAGGGAGTCATTTCTCGGGAAAAAAGGAAAATATATCCAGTCTTTCCGCTCATCCGTCGCATCGTGTAAAGATATTACGTTCGTCCTCCCAGATAACGAGACCATGAAGCGTATCGATATGAATCCGAGTTTTGTCACGATTTCTTCTCTTGATCTCCGCTCTCCGACTGCAAAGATGACTTCAGATCTCATCTTTGGAGATGTGTCAGAGATCCATATGTCGAAAAATGCTCTCTACCTCACATCAGTGGTTTCTCAGTCTGTCGTATCTTCGAGGTCAGCATGTCCTGCAGGTGCAAACTGTTTTGCTCCCTCTACGATCACGACTACAGAGACACTGGTACACAAATATAACCTCGCATGATGAAAGGCAAGCTATGCATATACGGCGAGAGTAAGTGGAAATCCTATGAACCAGTACTCTATGGATGAGGATACTACTGGGAATTTCCGTATCGTCACACAGAACTATGCTTGGTCGAGTAATGGGAATAAAAATACCACAGAACTTTCCGTTCTTTCTCCTATAGGGAAACTGATCTGATCTCTCAGAGATATTGCTCCAGGAGAAAACTTCCAATCTGCACGATTTATCGGCAATCGTCTCTATCTCGTCACGTTCCAGCAGATTGATCCACTCTTTGTGATCGATATCACAGATGCAAAATCTCCGAAAATCCTCGGAGAACTCAAAATCCCAGGATACTCTACTTACCTCCATCCATATGACGCTGATCGTCTCATCGGGATCGGATACGATACTCATACAAACCAGTGGGGTGGTACACAAAATGGTGGACTCAAAATCGACCTCTACAATGTCAGCGATGTAAAAAAACCTCGCCAAGAAGCGACACTCACACTCGGAGATGCTGGATCATATTCAGAAGTCCTCACGAACCCTCGAGCATTTGTCTACTATAAAGAAAAAAATCTCCTCCTCATGCCAGCCACACTCATGAAGAGTGCAAATGATCCAAATGATACATACAGATCAGAGAGTGCGTTCCAGGGGGTAGTAGGGGTCTCGATCCTTCCGACTGCTATCACAGAAAAATTCCGAGTATCGCATATCAGTCTCTCGAAGGTGATGGAAGACGCATGGAAAAAAGACTGTGCTCAGTACAGTGGTGGAAAACCGAGTTGTCGCAAGCTCCTCGATGGATCTGAGTACTGTGGAAGTTCAGGATATAGCTATGTTCCACCATATTGCTATGCAGGATCGACGGTCGAGACCTACTTTGCTACACAGATGTGGAACTATTCTCGTGACTTTATCTCCCGCTCACTCTATATCGGAGATACGTTCTATACCTTCGGAGAGGGTGCAATCAAGTCATGGAATATCACATCTCCATCGAGTCCAAAGGGAAGTGTCGACTTCGCATCGCGAGAAAAATCCCCTCCGCGATATCCAGTACCGATGATGGTAAGATAAATAAAACTAAACCTCTTATGAAATAATTGAGAGGTTTTGTTTTTCTCGGAGAAGTATGATAGGATGGTAGTATGATTATTTCCTCTGATACTACTACTCATCTTGTCCAACAATTAGGAACGAATGATACTTTGGATGCTTTTGAGAGGCTCGAATTTCTCATCGATACTGTGAGGAAGTGAGTTTTTGACATCATCGAAAAAAAGAAAACTACTAAAGTTTGAGTATATGGCAAAAAGAATAAAACAGTAAAAATCTGACTCAGTAAACCCACACTCCATACTTCCTCAGAACTAAAAAAATACTTTAAAACAGCTATTCACCAAATTATCGACGCAGCGCAAGTAGGAGTAAAGAGTAAGAAAATCTCACTCACACTCGAACATTTATCCACTCGTTATAATAAGTTGAATAGAGATGATTTTATAGAAGTATATAAGAGTAAGGAGCTCGAAAAAGATCTACGTATGGTCCTTTCGATAATGTACTTCGTGAGTGCACACGGAGAAAAGGCAATGAAATCCAGAACAAAGGAAAGTATAAAAACTCCAGAGTCTCAATCGTATGCATCATCGTACTCAAACCGTGTCTTTAAAGTACTCCTTTTGCGATCAAAAAAAGAACTTTCAGGGAAACAGTATGACGCACTGAAAAAAGATTTAGTGGATTTTGTCGACGATCTCACAGAAAAATTTCCTATGAAGTAATATTGACTTCTGTTCAAGATTGAATATCCTTGATTTATCAAAAGCGTCTGAATCTTGCCAACACAGGATAAGCTCGAGGAAGAAATGCGAAAGCAGAGTAGAACCTCGCGGATCTCTCCGTCATAGAGCCAAATCAAGTATAGCCTCGGTGGCACCTTTCTTTTCATAAAGAACCGAAGCACAGATCTATTTCTGTGTTTTTTTATTTTTCATTTCCTCCTTATGCACCGAACACACACCGCTGGCGAACTCACCGCCTCACACATCTGACAAGCCGTTATCCTCGCCGGATGGGTTGCTAACCGTCGCGACCACGGCTGACTTATCTTTATCGATCTCAGAGATCGATATGGCATCACTCAGACGGTCTATGACCCTCAGGAGAACCATGATGCCTGGAAAATAGCAGATACATTCCGCTCGGAATACGTCGTGAAGCTCACTGGAACTGTCCGAAAGCGTCCAGATGGTCAGGAGAACAAAAATCTCTCGACAGGGGAGATCGAAGTCATCATAACTCACGCAGAAATCCTCTCGAAGTCAGAAGTACCACCATTTGAAATCACAGAGTATACTGGAGCCGCCGAGGATATCCGTCTCAAGTATCGCTATCTCGATCTCCGTCGTAAATCGGTATTCGATAAGATCGCGTTCCGTGCAGAGATGAATAAATTCACTCGTGACTGGTTCACGGAACATGGATTTCTCGAGGTCCAGACTCCGATCTTCACCGTGTCGTCTCCAGAAGGGGCTCGTGACTACCTCATCCCATCACGACTGCATCATGGGAAATTCTACGCTCTCCCGCAGGCTCCACAGCAGTACAAACAGCTCCTGATGGTCGGTGGAGTGGATAAATACTTCCAGATTGCTCCGTGTTTCCGAGACGAAGATCCTCGAGCAGATCGCCACTCATGTGAGTTTTACCAGATTGATTGCGAGATGAGCTTCGTAGAACAAGAAGATGTATTCGCCGTAGCAGAGCCATTCGCGAAAAATCTGATCGAAAGTATCACTACCAAGAAAATCGTCTCACTCGATGCAAATGGAAAATTCCAAAGATTTACCCATAAAGAGGCGATCGATACATATGGTTCAGATAAACCAGATATCCGCTTCGATATGCACTTTGAAGACTTAACACAAAACTTCGCAACAAGTGGTTTCTCACTCTTTTCTCGTGCGGTCGCCGATGGTGGAGTGGTGAAAGCGATGAAACTCGAGAATAAAACTCTTTCTCGATCTGAGATCGACTCACTTACCGAAGTCGCGAAGTCTCATGGAGCGGGAGGACTCGCATATATCATCTATGAGGCAGATGGTCCGAAATCTCCGATCCTCAAATTCTTCACAGGAGATGAGCTCGCGACTCTCGAAGCGAAGTTCGCACCAAAAGTCGGAGATATGATATTTTTCTGAGCGGGGGAGTACAAGGTCGTCTCGAAAGTCCTCGGACAAGTCCGTCTCGCGTGTCGAGATCGGTTCGACCTCGTGAAGAGCGAAGAGCTCGCATTCGCTTGGGTGACTGACTTCCCGATGTACGAGCAAAAAGATGATGGATCGTATGACTTCGAACACAATCCGTTCTCTATGCCACATGGAGGTGTACATGCCTTCGATGGCAATCCTGATCCGCTCTCGATCTACGGTTGTCAGTATGACCTCGCGTGTAACGGATATGAGATCCTCTCCGGTTCTATCCGAAATCACTCTGTAGACGCTCTCGTGAAGGCATTTAACGTCGTCGGAAAAGGAGAAGAGGAAGTGAAGTCAAAATTTGGTGCGATGTACTCAGCATTCCAGTATGGTGTCCCTCCACATGGAGGATTCGCCTTCGGGTTTGACCGCCTCCTCATGATCCTGCGCGATGAGTCAAACATCCGTGAGATCTACGCATTCCCGAAATCTGGAAAGGCAGAAGATGCGATGATGAATGCTCCTGCAGAAGTCGACGAGGTACAACTCAGGGAGCTGCATATTAAGGTGAGGGAGACGAATAAGTAAGTTACTATTTAGCAGAATAAATCCAGTTAGCAGAATAAATCCAGAAAAATCCTTATCAAATTTCCATAAGGATTTTTTTATTCTTCTCTTCCCATTTTTTGCATATTTTCTCATATTCTGCTATTTTAGGAGGAGTATCTTTTTACAGCTAGCTTATGTTCGAAAGTCTGTTTATATTTGTCTCGGCGACATATATGATATTGTGTGGAGCAACGCTCTCTACTCAGTATGCTTGAGATCTCGCGCGATCGTTCCACCTCTCAAGATTTGTTATCGGATTTCTCGTCGTGGCTGTGATAGCCATCCTTCCAGAGACATTTGTTGCTATCAATACAGCGATCCAGGGCATTCCTGAATACTGACTTGCCACGCTTTTCGGATCCAATGTTGCAGATCTCACACTCGTTTTTGCTATCGTCATATTCTATGCGAGGAGAAGCTTGAAGGTGAGTAGTGAAGTTCTCAAAAGCCATACGGTCTATCCATTTATGCTTCTCTTGCCACTTATACTTGGTTACAATGGACACTTTTCTCGTATCGATGGTATCGTTCTCATTCTGGCCGGGTGTATATTTTATTATTTTACACTAAAAAATGGAACAAACGAAGTTGTATCATTTCGTTCAGATGGTACAAGTAAGTGGAAGAGTTTTGGTATGCTCTCTCTGAGTATGGCAATCCTCCTAGTCGGTGCACACTTCATGATTAGTTCCTCTCTTTCTCTCGCAGAGTCTCTCGGACTCAATGCTGTTCTTGTCGGTATGCTTGTTGTCGGCCTCGGAACGACTGTTCCTGAACTCTTCTTCGCGATCGAGTCTGTGAAGAAAAAGGATGACTCTCTCGCGATCGGTGATCTACTCGGTACGGTTCTTGCAGATGCCACTGTCGTTGTAGGAATTATTGCTCTCATCACGCCATTTTCATTCCCAGAGAAGATCATATACTTTACAGGAGTATTTATGCTCACAGCTTCCTGTATTCTCTTCTATCTCATGAAGACTGGGAGTATGCTTACGAAACGAGAGGCCAATATACTATTCCTCTTTTGGGTATTCTTTGCAGCACTCGAGTTCTATATCAGTAAATAGAGATTTCTCTACTTGAGAAGTTTCTCTATATCTCCCTTTATGCTGAGTGGGCTCGTCGTCGGAGCATATCGCTCGATGACATTTCCTTTGCGATCTATAAGGAATTTCGTGAAGTTCCACTTTATCTCATCACCGAGGATGCCTCATTTTTCTCACTTGAGAAACTGGTAGAGCGGGTGAGTACCGGCACCATTTACTTCTATCTTCGCAAAGAGTGGGAATGTCACACCATAGTTCAGCTTGCAGACTTGCTCCACGGTCTCATCGGTCTCGGGTTCTTGGTTCGCGAACTGGTTGCAGGGGAATCCGAGGATCATGAGGTCATCGTGTGAGTAAGTATTCCAGAGGGTCTCGAGCTCTTCGAGTTGGGGAGTGAGCCCACACTTCGTCGCAGTATTCACGATGAGGAGGACTTTCCCTTGGAAGGTTTCCATTTTTACTCTTTCGTGATTTGTTTTCTGGATCTCGATATCGTAGAGAGACATAGATTTTTCGGTTAAGATGTGAGAGGAGTATATGTGTTTTTCTCAGCAAAAGAAATACTATTTTTTTGCTTTTCCATACTTTACTCGTATGATATACTCCTCTTATACTATTTTCCTATGAAAAAAATACTTTTTGTTACGCTCTTTCTCGTACTGAGTTCTTTTGTTCGTATAGATTGAACTGCGGCTTTTTGTGAGTGTGGATGAGGATTGTCTACAGGTCCTGGTGGATATAGTTTTGGTGTGACACCATTTTACCCATCACTCCCACTCGAGGATTTCTTCAGACAGAGTATTCTCCAGTTCCTCCTCGAGGCGTATAAAAATAAACCATAATAACGAAATCCCCTACGAAAGGGGATTATTTTTGATGAGGTCAAGCTTTTCTTTTCTCGTCATCTGCTTGATCGCGTACTCTCTCTTCCTCGCTTCACTCTCTGTCTCGAAACTCTCACTATAGATGAGTTTCACAGGAAGTCTCCCCCTCGTGTATTTTGCTCATTTTCCCGCATTATGTGTCTCGATCCTCTTCGCGATATCGGTCGTATATCCAGTGTAGAGGGTATCGTCAGCGCAGAGGAGGATGTATACATGGGCAGACATAGCTCTACTATAGAAAAATCACTCGAAAATGCAAAAGAGTATTAAAATAGAGAAAATAGATTTGACAATACATAAATAGGAAGTATCATTCATTGTGAATATTATTTTTTAAACTTTCTATAATATGAATGTGTCTGTAGAGCTAGATTTAGCAGAAGAGCTATGAGACTTACTCAATCAGGTTTCTTTAAGTGACCCGCGTTTCTGAACGGACGGAAAAAAAGATGGAGCTAACACTCTAGCTACTTTTGAAGGTAAAGAATTCTGAAGAGGGTTTGAATTATATCGCTTTATGTGAAAGGTACAGTGAGTGAGTAGTACAGTAGTTGATATCCTTGGAGAAGTTATTTTACCAATGAAGAATTTCTCACCTACGGCATTTAAAGTAGCAATAACAAGAATCAAATTATGGAAAGTTTTTTGAGAGAGACAAGAAGAGTGGGAAAAGATGCTTGATACGCTTTAATAAAAACCTCCCGAATTTGGGAGGTTTTCTAAAGTAATATTTACTCGAGTTCTAGATATTCATCTATCCTCACCTGCCATACGAACTCCTGGACGTGCGATACGAGGATCATCGTTCCCTCGTATTCATCGAGGGCTTTCGCGATCACTGGTAGGTGACGGAAATTGATATGGTTGGTTGGCTCATCGAGGATGAGGAGGCCTGGCTTCTCGAGGGCGAGTTTCGCGAACATGACGAGTCACTTTTGTCCCTCAGAGAGAGCTCCGATCTGTGTTACCATGATCTCACCCGTGATGAGAAATCAGCTCGCGAATGAGCGGAGATCTTTATCGAGCATCTTGCGGTCAGTGGCATCAAAGAGAGTATCATAGACTTTTTTCGAGAAATCAAGTGTCGAAAAGTCCTGACGATAGTACCCGATTTTTACATTGTCACCGATTTTTACTCATTTTGCAGTACCATTGGCGATACTCTCGAGGAGTGTCGTTTTTCCGATACCGTTTGGTCCTGAGAGGAGGAGATGGCGATTTTTCCCGAGAGAAATATCATTGACTGGCATTTCGACAGCCTCATGGTGACGGATGACTTGGACACTTTTGATCTCGATGATCGTCCCGCCGATGCCTTCTTGATTTGGGATCGTGAAGTCACGGATCGTCTTATCTTCACGACGAGTCTCACCGATCTGCCCCTCCATTTCTTCTGCTTTTTCTGCGAGCTTTTTCGCGACAGCACGGAGCTTTCCTCATTTATGGGCAAATTGATTGGATTGGTCTTTCGCGGCTTGGATTTCTTTCTCGAGACGAGCATTTTCTCTATTTTGGCTTTCCATCTTGCGTTCGACTTGTTCGAGGGCGTCGTTGTAGTCACCGACGAACTGTTCGACTTTGCGCGTGAAGACATCGAGATAGATAATCCCATCGGTAAATGAGTTCAAAAACTCAGCATCATGCGAGATCACGAGAACCGTCCCTTCATAGTTCTGGAGAAATGATGTCATATGCCAGATTCCATCGGTATCGAGGTTGTTGGTCGGCTCGTCGAGGAGGAGTATATCTGGTTTCTGGATGAGGGCGCTCGCGAGGAGGAGGCGAGCCTGCTGACCTCATGAGAAGCTTTTTACGATACGCTTCAGAAACTCTTGGAAATTGATCGTCTTGGGAGGCATGAAGTTCACAGCATCGAGGACTTCCTCGATATCTCGATCGATATTGTGCGCATCACTGCGGGAATACTTACGGAAATAGTCATAGAGAGCCATTTCTTTGTCCTCTGCTGGCATGACTTGCTTCGCGATGGCTATATGTTTCCCATTTGTGATCAGGACTCGTCCTTCTTTTACCTTGAGTTCTCCAGTGATGAGCTTAAAAATCGTGGATTTCCCAGCCCCATTTTGCCCCATGAGAGTAACCTTGGATCCTTCGCGCACAGAGAAACTTGTCTCGTCCATGAGCCACTTCGGTGGGGTATATCCGAAGGTGATCTCGTCGAATCGGATGATGACATCTCATTTAGCCATAGTTTTGGAGGGTTATTTTCGCGCGAATTGTATAGAAAAAAGAGAAAAACTCAAATGTTTATGATAAAATAGAAAATAAAATTGACAATGAGTTTTGCATTGGTATAATCCCTACTAATAGTAATCCTTTCTTTAATATGAGAAAACTTTGATTGAATGCTAACCCAAGAGTTACTAATACTCAATTTGCTGAAAATATTATTGTTCTTTTACAGGGCTGAATTGCTCAGCAAACAATCTCTATGTTAAATATTAGTTATGAGCCTAAAGAGTGAGAACGTACCTTTACTCAAGATGATATAGTTGAAATCAATCGGATACTCAATGAGCGGAATGCTAAAGCCTCCCTTGCTAGCTGATTTGTTTGAGGAGTATGAGTAACTGCACGTCCATTTTTTACTCTTGTTAGAACTATGGAATCTGGTTATAAAGAGATCCCGTGAGTATAAGAAAATCCCCTCAAGTTTGAGGGGATTTTTTATATATATGGTACCCGGGGGGGGAATCGAACCCACGACCTTAAGCTTAGAAGGCTTCTGCTCTTCCACTGAGCTACCCGGGCATGCGAGGAGGATAGTGAAAATCCTCCCAAAGTCAACGAAATTCCTTTTCTTATTCTTTTTCTGTCTTTGGAGATCTTTTTACAACGCGTCTTCCTGTGGTTTTAGTCTCTTTTGTCGAGGGTTTCCCGAAATAGTATACACCATCGACATAGATAATCTGCCACCACTTCATCGCCATACGATATCCTATCACGATCGCGATGAATACTACGAGTCCCCATGCTTCACGTGACATCGTCATATCTGTAAATGGTATGACACTATAACGATCTACGACTTTATAGTATACGAGACTATAGATCGCAGAGAGATAGAGCCCACTACAGACGAGAACTGAGAGCACCATCATGAGGAATGTATAGAAAAATTTTTTCATAGAATAATAAGTAAAAAATAATAAATAAAAATACTCCTACCCGTATCATCCATCTACGAGGAGAGTTGATCCAGTGATAAATGATGCATCCTCTGATGCAAGAAATGTAATCGTGCTTGCGACTTCTTCTGGCTTTCACCACCTTCAGAGATATATTTTTGCTGATTCCTCTTTCCGCATGTCTTCAGGGAGAGTATCATTCATACTCGTATCGATCCATCCTGGAGCGACACTATTGACTCGTACATTATACTGAGCAAATTCTTTCGCGAGGTTACGAGTCAGGATGACGACTCATGCTTTCGAGCTATCATAGTGGGCAGATATAGGAGAGAAGCTATTTATCGCGTTTGATGAAGATATGAGAACTATACTCCCAGGTGTATGATCTCTTCGCATGATATTTCCTGCATATTTCGTCACGAGAAATGTCCCTATGAGGTTCGTCGAGAGAACTCGAGTCCACTCAGAGACACTCTGATCATCGAGGGGAGTATTGGGTGATATACCAGCACAGTGAGCGAGCACGTCGATATGATCGTGCTCGAGAAGTATATACTCGAAAAATGTTTTTACAGAAGTTTCATCAGAGACATCACATGGGTATGCACTACATTTTTTTCCGATACTCTCTATAGTATCTATGACATACTGAGTTTCTCGAGTATCTCGACTCGCAGTGATGATGACATCGGCACCGAGTGATGCGAATCGGATAGCTGTTGCTCGTCCGATTCACTTGGATCATCAGGTGACGACGACGATTTTATTTTGAAAGAGTTGTTCCATAAGAGAAGTATTTTCGTAGAAGAATTATGAAAGTAAGAAAGTTGATAACTCAGAGATACCATGGGTAGAGGATAGACGAAAATGAAAAGCTCGTGACAGCAAACATATTGAGTACGCAGGCAAATGCAGCCACTCACCAGTACAGGGTATCTTCGGATGAAGGATCTTTCCATATCTGTTTCCAGAGTGGTATATATCCAGAGGCATCAATTCCTACATTGATGAGGAGTGCATAGAGGGGATTATTGGTATACCACCACAACATGACACTGAGTAAGGCAACTCAGAGAAGAAAATAGTCAGTTTTTTTGAGTCATATATTTTTATATCGTATAGCTATAGCGATGACAATGATCTGTGTCGATGCATATGCTACAGCAATCCAGAGTGTCGTCCTGTCTCAGAGTGTGTAAGCTGATGCTATGATAAGGAGCATGGCAATCTCAGCGAGGAGCCAGTAGGCAAGTGTAGGACGTATTTTTCATCCGATAATTCATCTCATGTACCAGAACATATTGATAAATGAGATGAGACCAGCGGAGTACCCGATGATTTCCTTAGTTGTGAGATTATCGAACATGCTATGAGACTATCATATGTTCTCATAAAATACAAATAATTTCTCATTTTATGAGAATTAATCTCATTTTTATTTGCTTTTCCCTGAAAATCCTTATTATGAGAACCATTCTCATAATTATTTTCTATGTCTACCAATCCATTTCTCTCTGCACAGACGCAGATGCGTACAGCATATACATACCTCGGTCATGAGTTCGATCATGAGTTCGAGGCACTCCTGTTACCAGATCGAGTCATAGAGGTCTCGATACCTGTCCGTATGGACGATGGATCGACTCGAGTATTTACCGGATATCGTAGCCAGCACAATGCTGCACGTGGTCCCTACAAAGGAGGTATCCGTTATCATCAAGATGTGACGAAAGATGAAGTCATGGCGCTCTCTACCTGGATGTCGATCAAGACAGCCACCCTCGATCTCCCACTCGGTGGAGGGAAATGAGGTATTATCGTCGACCCGAAGACACTCTCAAAATGAGAACTCGAAAGACTTTCTCGTGGATGGGTCGCGAAGCTCTACAAATACCTCGGTCCACTCGATGACGTGCCAGCTCCAGATGTGAATACGGGTGGTGAGATCATGTCATGGATGGTCGACGAGTACTCACATCTCTCTGGGCATTGGTCACCAGGGACATTTACCGGGAAGCCACTCTCTATCGGTGGGTCGCTCGGTCGAGATACAGCGACAGCACAGGGCTGAGCCTATGTCCTCGATGCCTATCTGGAGTCAAAATGAGAAAACATATCTGGAAAAAAAGTCATCATCCAGTGAGCATGAAATGCCTGAGGACATATGATGAAGATCCTCTGAAAAATGGGAGCAACTATCGTCGGGACATCAGACTCGCATGGGGCGATCTATGATCCGAGTGGACTCGATATCGAGAAAATCCTCACGATCAAAGCAGAAAAAAAGTCACTTTCAGAGTACACAGGAGTCCAAAAACTCACCAACCCTGAACTCCTCGAAAAAGAGTGTGATATCCTCATCCCAGCAGCCCTCGAAAATCAGATCACAGAGGAAAATGCAGGAAAGATACATGCACGTCTCATCCTCGAGCTCGCGAATGGCCCTGTGACTCCAGATGCGGATAACATACTATTCCAGAAGTGAATCCCTGTGATCCCAGATATCCTCGCGAATGCCTGAGGTGTGACGGTTTCGTATTTCGAGCAAGTCCAAAACTCCATGAACTACTCATGGTCACGCGAAGAAGTCCAGGAAAAACTCAAACTCAAGATGGAAACAGCACTCTCCTGAGTCCTAAAAAGTGCTCTTGAACATCACGTTATGCTCCGTACTGGAGCCTATATCATCGCGACGAAGCGTATACTGGAGGCAATGAAGGTGAGAGGAGCATAAAAAACCCTTTTTCTCACAAAAAATCCCCCGAGTTGGGGGGGATTTTATATGCAAATGGTGGGAATGCCGGGGCTCGAACCCGGGACCTTCGCCTTAAAAGGGCGCTGCTCTACCAACTGAGCTACATTCCCGAGAGTGCTCTAGTGACATGTCTAGGCATATTCGGGAAGCAGATACTACTCGATCTGACCGCGAGATAATATACAAAAATGGTTCTTTGTCGAATTTTTTTTCATTTTTCCTCGTATTTCCTTTTGCAATAGAGGAAAAAACGGATATATTTGAGGAAATATTTCTCCCACCTGATGCGTCTTATCGATAAGCTCTTACAAAAGCGAAAAGAACGGATAGAAAAACGTGCCAATACACCACAGTTTGGTTTTTTTCAGCGATTTGCCTCGGCTATCCTCATATTTCTCCTTTTTTTGACTCAGACGATCCATGTTGATTTTTTTGACAGTGCTGTTGCTGAGAGTGATGAGTATCGTGATATTGTATCGATCATTGTCGACGATGAGACTTATAGTGCACTTGGTGGAGCTTTTGGTTTTTCCAATAAAGTAAGCCAATATGCTGAAGATATACAAAAATACCTCTGAAATACTCGTGTTGCTCTCCTCGTCGTGCCGACGAATGCTGATCCTGCTGTCATCGCTGCACATAATGAAAAACTCTACTATGAGTGAGATGGATGAGCATGAGTATCTCACCTCGTAGGCACTATCCTCATAGGAAATGTGCCCCTTCCTGTGGTAAGTAAAAACGGAAAATCCTTTCCAAGCCTCTATCCGTATACTGACTTTGATGACAAGCAGTTTGTCTATGATAAAGTATCCAAGCGCTATGAGTACAGCAAAAATGCTCATGAAGATGGATCAGTAGATATCTGGCATGGAGTGATTAATCCAAGTCTCGGTCGTGCATGGCAGTGATCAGCAGATACAGCAAAAATCAGCCAATTTCTCGATAAAACGCACGCATTTTATAGTAAAAAATGGATGTTTAGTCCATCGAGTACAACCTTACCACCACGAGTATTTTACTATGATGGATATAGTGAGAGTCGCTCACTCAGTCAGGACAACCTTTTTCGCTATCTGTTGTTTCTCCAAAATACTGAAAATATCGCGTATAAACGATTTACAAAATATCTCCTCAAAGACCTCTCGTCTGCTATGAAGGGTTTTGCTGAAAAAAATAGGGATGAGTGAGATGAGTACGCTGCTGAGCTCACTGGAACTCCTGGACTTACTCTCTGAGCAGATACTCTCGAAGCCAATACCCTCGATACTCTCCCAGATGCTCAGACATCGCGTCTGATCGGTACGTATCTCAAACGATTTCATGAAATCATCAATGAAAAAACTCTCTGAGATGCGGCAAAATGGGTTCATAATGCCGGGAGATACAATAGTGGGACGACTGTCCGGGTCGATCATGCTGCTATCGATATGACTCTCACTGATGAAGTCGCACTCCGCACACTCAAGGAAGCAAATGATACCATCGAGGCAAATATCGATGCTCTTATCACCAAAAATAACTACGCCCGAAAACTTATCCTTTTCGATGGACTTGAACACCATATCGTCTCGAGTGGCGCAACGGTAACCACGCAGGCCAATACTACTGTCAATAACATCATTGCTCTCCTCAACCTCGCAGGATCAAGTACAGATGATGCTGCTGATGATATCGTAGGGGCTATTATCGGTTCAGTGCTCAGTGGGAGTACAAATGGAAATATCGGCATGAAGCCACCGACACCACCAGAGAATACTCTCTATACGAAAATTTATCTCTCGTACTTTTTCGGTGAGAAAACGGGTCGTATCGAGTCACCTCTCCAGTGTACGCTCGCTCGGTGATGACAAACAGGAAGTACTCTCTATGGGAAACCTGTCCTCGTCGAAGCCAATACTGCCTACCATCTCCGCTCGACAGAGTCACATGTTGCGACACTTTCTGGCGATACGATAGATCTCATAAAAGCCTACTGACCATCGAAATCCTGCTTTCCACAAAATGGAAGTATCAAGACACAGTCCTACTGGTGAGGAAATAGCCCACTCTCTGTACTCACCAACTCTGGTACAGATACGATCGATGCTCTCTACAAAAACTTCCCAAATACTCCAAATCTTACAAAATTTAGCCTCCCGATATTTTCTCTCGGTGGTATGAAGGAAACACGTCGATTTGCTCCACCAAGCGTCGCTGACTGTATGCCAGGGAATAGCCATGAGTATACTCTCCTCCAGCCATATATCTATCCTGTGACGATAGAGTGAGTCAATACTGATCGTACTGAGATGCGTGAGTGGCCTCGGGAACTCGGTCGCTTTACCTGTATCACAGAGCATGAGTCACTCGATGAGGATATCCCGTCATTTTCAGGAAGTATCACTGATTACAGTCAGAGCTCATGTCTTCGAGGATCTCTCATCCTCGATGCGAAGTATTTCGATGGAGAAAAAATGACAGACCAAGAGACCGCCCTCGGTAATACCTGTAAAATAGAATCAGACTCGATAAGTAGTGATAATACACGCTATGAAAACAGGTACTACCATACGATCAACTCTCTCGTCAAACATACTTCTCCCACGGATACAGAAATACAGGCCATCGATAAAAATGGTTCGACTCCTTCTACTCCAGTCGATATCGTAAGAACAGTGGAGTTCCTCACACCGAGGGGAAATATCGCGAAACTTACCTATCCAAACTTTTTTTCCCTCGAGGGTTCGAGTATTGGTGAGGTGCGTGCATGACTCACCAATCTTTCAAATGAATGGAACGCTATCATAGCAAAAGAAAATACCACAACACTTTCTCCGCTCGACGAGAAAATCAATACACTCATCGGTGCTGGTACACTCCCGAGTAGCCCGATCGACTGGAACAGTCTCATATCCGATGAGATGATACTCCAGATCCTCCAGGCAAAATATGCACTGAGACCTGATCCAGTGGAAAAATACAAATCATCGATCGAGACAGCACTCTCATACTCCCATGAGTATGGACTCGGAAATATAAAAAATCCTCCGAAAATCCCTCGCTCAAATGAATGATATGAGATCGCCTATCTCTGACTCACCCCGCTTGATCCGACAAAATGATCACAAAACTCAGATACTGATGCTGCATATCAGAATGCTCTGGCGACTCTCCAGGCGATTAATTTTTCTGAGGAAGAACCATGAGACCAAAATCCTGCTAACCGTGCGAGTTCTCAGTGTGGTCCTCCTGATGGAGTCATGATATTTCAGTGGCCAGCAGCGATACTCTGCTGGATACGATCTCTCCTCCCTCCCAAGATCCTCGCATGATCATGTGGACCGAACACTCTCGGACTCTCAAGCGATGGGAAAAATGAGCTTGTCCCTATGCCGAGCCAGAGTGGTGCACTTTTTTCTGAGAGTGGGAGTACCTCCTCTTCTCTCGGATCCTGATCGGTCGATCATATGACGTTTACGTTTCTCTCAAACACGATGATTGCCTGATCAGAGTCGGCCTGAGTTCTCAGACTCGAAAATAAAGATGGTGGTATCATTGCCCCAGAACTCCACACTCTCGAAGCAAAAATCGATGGAGGATACTTTATCGATACTGATGAGAGCAAGAAAACATCACTGACACTCGATACGATCGAGTCAGAGCTCGTATTTCGATATGGATCGACAGGGGAGTGACCGCTCCATATGACTTTTTCCCTCGAAAATGGAATACGCTATGAGATCACCATCGGAGCAAAAGATGTAAAAAAAGTACAACTCGTCCCACAGGGAGAAATTTTTGCCTGATGAGGAAAGATAAAGATGCAAGTTCGTCTCATCGAGGAGGCAAATACTCCGATAACAGGATTTCACTGAGTAGTGGGACTCTCGAGTTCTCCGAGTGTCGGAACATTTTCTCGTGAAGCTGTCACACTCGAGGATGGTGTATCTGAAGAATTCGAGTTCACCCCCGGTCGTACTGCCTGAGATCATGAAGTGAGTCTCGATATCCCTGGGGTAGGTATCGTCTCTGCCCGTATCACTCTCCTTCCGTGAGCGTCCATGTACATTGATAGTAGTATTTCTGAGAGTGAGATTACATTTTTTCTCCGAGATCGCTATGGAAATATCGCGAAGGAAAACCTCACAGCGACTCTCGAGAAGGACGGATCAAATAGACCAGCAATTTCATTTAACAACGGTATCGCCACCCTTCCGAGAGAGCCAGGTCTCTATACCATCTCGGTTCCTGAGATCGCGAGTCATACGATCACATATAGAGATGAAACTGGAGAAAAAGTATTCAAAGGTATCCCAACTCATACTCGTCTCGTCGATGCAACTGTCGGTAGATATAATTTTCTCCCTGACTACAATGCTCTCTATACAGTACTCGCCTGAGATACTCATCTCTCTGAGGCAAGTCAAATTCTCTACGATACAGACCCTTCGAGATCTCGTAGCCTCGCTGTGACGACACTTACAGCATCCCCATATGCTCGAGATGCTCTCTTTTCTATATTTCCTGGAGGTGGATATCTCCTCGGTAATCCTGCTGATGGTGCTCTCGAAGTGGATGCAGAACTGACCCAAGCAGGAATAGTCCTCTCTGTCTACGACCGAGTAACACAGACTCCCATCACTCGTGCTCTCTATCCTCTCTCTGGCATGACTGTTTCGAATTGTCCTCTGGAGTGACTCAGAGATATATCATCCTGTGAGTCTCTTTCTCGTGAGAGTGCGTGAGGTCGACTCACACTCGTCATAGACAAAGAAAAGAGTGATACATCACTCTCAAATATCAGTGGTGCGACGACACTTCTGCGATGATGAAATCCTCGTGTCACGATCTCATCTCAGGGTATTACTCTCGCATCCGCACTTCATCTCGTGCCAAATATTTCACTTTCTCGAGGGTCTCTCGTTCTCGACATCGAGGACAATGGTGAAAAAATCGGGATGCTCATCGTCTCGACAGACCAGACAAAGTGAGTCCAAACTGGTGCATTTTCGAGTTCTACAGATACACTCACTCTCTCCGATACACATGCATATACTCTCGAGAGTATACCATATACTACGCTCGATGGACCACGTGGGTATATGATCGTACGTGACCAGACATCATCCTCTCTCGATACAGATCTGCTCGGTCCTACTCATATCGATAGTCTCGGGGCACTCTCTGAGACTCCAGGAGTCGGATGGTGAGATAAAAATAGACTCCTTCTCTCGTTCGCCTGATGAGATACAGTATGACAAGCATCACGATGGTATCACACCTACACGATGATCAACCTCGGTGATCCTGTCGCTCATGTAGAAAAGTGAGCTCCATGAACAGAGACCGCATGAGTCGATAGATCGATCGGTACACAGATTGCTGGGAGTGAAAGTCGCCAGATCCGTTCCGTCAGTCACAAAGACATGGATGGAGATCAGGATGAGGATATCGTCGTCGTATACGATGATGGATTTATCGATCTTTTTGCCAATACATCAGGAAAATTCCGAAGGAAACAGATGATCGCATATCTCCCAGATCTCTCTTCTCGAGGTATCGATGTCGGAGACTTCACAGGAGACCACTATGGAGATATCCTCTGAGTTAACAACTCATGATCATTTCTCCTCGTCGATAATGATAAGAGAAAATTTAGTAAATGAGAAATCATTCTCACAGCCTCTGGTACTCTCCCAGTAGGGGTTTCCCAGTATAAGATATTTGACATGGATGCTGATGGACGTGATGATATCGTCTACCTGACAGAGTGATGAGAACTCGGTATCCTCTATGGTGGTGCGACGCGCTTCCAGTTTACACAAAAAATCCTCGAATCTCACCTTGGGATTAGCCTTTCTCCTGATCCAATTGTCTCTGGATGAGTACTCCAGGCGAGCACGACCCCATCTACTCTCCCGACCTCTCTGAGTACCTCTACATGAGCTGATGATAAGGTACTCAATACAGAGGTATTCTATGAAAGAGCTACGAACTCCCCATCCACTCCATCGTCTCTTACAGATGCTACCGATACAGGAAATATTACCGATGCTTTTGCTCCGCTCCTCGCAGATGGTGCTCTCAATGGACGCGACAGTTCGTGATCCGCTCCGAGTGATATCTACGTGCGCACTGAGTATACGTCTGCCTATGGTCTCTCTGTCGAGAAGACTTATGCTACCAAGGATGGATCAACTCTCTCAAGCGGTGATACAGTAGAAGTACGTATCCGTATAAGAAATACTGGAAATACACTCGCCAAAGATATCCACTATCTCGATACGATACCACAGATATTTGATGCTACAAACACAACTCGGTATAATATCACTCTCGATGGAAAAACAGAGGAACGAAATATGCTTCCACTTTCATGAGAGGACTATGATTATGAGTTTCGAGGGGTAGACCTCTCCCCAGGAAAAGAACTGACCATATCCTATGAACTCACAGCTCTCCCGACGAGTTATGGAGAGATGATCGTCGATCATCTCGAAAAGTGACTTGCCTGAGATGATATCTATGGAGATATTGCCTTCGATACTTCGACGACATGTGGAGCAGATATTATTCTCTGGAGTTCTCTCGCTGCTCGTGAGTATGAGCGCGGTACGCGTACATTTGGCCCTGGTGAACTCCCACCGAGTCTCGCATGACGACTCCAGGATAGCGACAGAAATGGTATCGCCGACAGTATAGAAAATACGAGTACTGGCGAACTCGAATCGATCTACCATAGCATGGGAGATGGAGCATCCCTCTCGACGAATAGTCTCTTTTCTGCTAACTATGACACGACACAAAGACTTGCTTCTCTCGGTTTCTCAGCTGGAGCGGAGGCAAATATCGAGTCAATCGCTCAAAATATCGCAAATGGTCTCGCCTGTGGTTTTGGTGGGGGAAGTTGTATCGCATTCCCGATCAATTTCACCACAAATATGCCATGAAGTGCTATATCAATTTTGGGTATGCCGGTGATCCCTCCGACGCCAATCACGGGTATCCCAGCTGCTATACCACTTTTCTCAAGTGTGACATTTTGCTGACCATTTAGTCCACCTATGTGGCCACCTTGTCCTATCGGTGCGGGGGGAAGCTTTGGTCCTGCATGGTGACCAGTACGAGTATTCGCATGAGTCACAGCAACACTCGCAGCGTGAGTGGCTGTATGTACCGGACCAAACCTCACTTTTCCAGCGATAAATCCACTCTATCCTCTCCTTCCAGCAGGAAACTGTATCATAGCAGCAAAACCACTCCCTGTCTGTAAATGAGATGGTTCATCGGATGATGGTGATGTTTCTGGACTCGCATGACTCTGATCACTGCGTGATACATGGAACTCTGCGAGTTGTCATCTGCGCGCCTCGACGAGAACTGAGGAAAGTGATGCTGAACTGAGAAATGATATTATCAGCTATCTCAAAAATCCAAGTCTTGCATGACTGTCTCGGGTGAATACGCTTCTGCAAAACCGTGGTGGTCGTACAACAGCAGATCTCTGAGGCCCACTTCTTCGCATGGGTGACTCATCAACATCAGGAACAGCTATTGATATTACTATCGATAGTGCCAAGCCACTTACTGCTGGAAATGTTATCAAAGTACGTAATCGGCGCATCGCAGGATTTCCTGAGTTTATCATGGACTGGGTTGCTCGTCAGACAAACGAGATTACCAATAAACTCCTCACTCTCCCCAATCTTGTCATCGTGCTTCCAAAGTGAGTGACAGATGGTTCATTCTCACAGTTTTTGGAAAAATTTCATACTGCCAATGTTTCTGGGTGAATCGACGAGCTCAAAGGAAAGATGGGATCTGCCTATACGAACACTCTGAACCAAAAACAAGCCGCAGCTACAAAAACTTCCTGAGCACAATCAACTCTCCAAAATACACTGGCGTATGGTGAGGCATCAGCGAGTTCTCTCAAGGCCGCATACCAATTTATAGGACAAATACCATTTGTCCGTATCGAGCAAGAAGCCGTGCCGATCAATATCCCATGGATACTTCCGAGTGAGCTCGATCAATATGCTCGTGCCCTCGATGCGTATAAAGCAGAGATCGAGCGTGCAAAAAAATCTTGGTGTGTCTGAAAGGATTCAGCTGCCTGTCTCGATGAGAAGACAAATATATGACTCTGAGCGCTCTCGAGTAGTATAGAAAAAAATCTCAAAACAATAGAAGAGTGGAAACGATTCCCAGAAAAAATACAGAAATATCTCACCTGGAAGCAGCGCTATATCGCTCAGCTTCTCTGTAATGTCGAAGCACTTGAGAAGATGATCGGCGGATGGTACCGTGACAACGGTGTCCGCTTCCGAAAGTGGGCAGAGTTTTACGTGCTTATGAAAGCTATTGTCTCGAGTTGGCAGCCACTTATCGATATCTTCCGTATCAAGGATGAGGAGTGTAGTGTCTGTAGAAACGAACGTTGGGACTTGAAGTATTTTAAGTTTAAACTTCTCTCTGCTGTTATACCGCAACTTCCTATTATCCAGTTTCCACGGTGGCCTGATATTGTCCTTGATCTTTCTGATATTCGTTTTGGTATCGTGGTGAAGGTTCCAGACTTCCGGTTTAATATTTCTCCTATTCGTCTCCCGAGGCTCCCGACACTCACACTCCCGAGTCTCCCAACCGTGACACTCAATCTCCCTCCACTTCCGACTCTCCCTCCACTTCCGACTCTCCCAGATCTGCCAGATCTCCCATCCCTCCCGCGGATCAATCTCCCATCCCTCCCACCTCCACCGAAGATTCCGAAACTTTTCTGAGCTGTCGCTACAGTTCTCAAGATGCTCAAACTCCTCGCAAAAATATACTGTCTCATCCAGAAAACTCCTCTTGTTCCAGAGGACTATGTCGGGACCCTTATTGCTCAGCGTACCGATAGACAGATGACACTTCCATTTGATTTTCTTTCTGTGCGGTTCCCACAGATTGCTATCCCTTCGATCCGAGAGATCCGAGTGAGTACACATGTAAATTTCGAACTCAGATCTGACTTTATCGCGACACTAGCAAAAACTGCTGTCAAACCGATCAATCAGTTCACTGCTGATCTGATCCGCTCTGTTCCGAGTACTGTCGTTCCTGATGTGAACCTTTCTCCCCCAACAAATATCAATATCACTCCTCGTTCGAGTACAGACTTTCCATCACTTGCAAAACTAGAGCAGGCGATGACTCTCCTCATAGCGAAACTCCAGAAAGATAATGATACTCTTCTCGATACGGACGAGTTCCATAATTATCTCAGACAAGAGATGCTCATCGCAGGTCTCGATACCATGACACTGGATCGCATGTGGAAAAAAGCCCATGATGAAGTACGAGACATGGATACTACTCTTGAAAAAGAGAGGACAGAGCAATTTCTTCTTCTCAAAAAATACCTCGATACCGAGGCACTCGAAACTCAGGAGCAGCAGAAAAATCTCGAAAAACTCTATAACAATCAACACCTTCTCACAGAAGGGGACTTTGCTCAGTTTGCTTCTTCACGAGAAAGTCTTTCAGATCAAGCCTACCATGCCTATGAGACTGCTCGGTCACGAGGTTTCGTGACCTGAGAATATGATGATACACCTCCGATAGGACGTGAATTTATCGCTTCTAAAGAGAGACTCATCGCTCGTCTCGAGAGTGGATGAGGTGGCACATCGAGCAGTGCTCAGAGTACAGCATGAGGCCTCTATCAGCCGATCTATGATGGTATCTATGTACTCCTGTGACCAGAGAAAAAGCAGACAAAACTTTTTGACTACACTGATCTCCTCGAGAGTGGAACCCGCGTGGATACTCTCGATATCGACGGAGATGGCGATGATGACTATATGTATCTCCTCGGAGGATCTCTCTGTATCAAGTATACTCACTCACCGAATGATCGCCCTACACCAGTCGATACTACGAGCACATCGATTTCGTATGATGCGAGTCTCTTTCCACGTGCTCCGAACTTTTTCCATGAGCTCCCATCGAGTCCTGGTCAGATCGAGATAGAGTTTTCTCCTGCTTCACAGACTGAGCGTCTTTTCCGTCTCGAGTTTTTTGATCGATATCTCGAGTGGGATAGTGTCGCAGGTCGATCGGATGATCCATCCACGCCTCGTACGACGATAGATCTCGTGGTCGATGTCCCATGAGAGCAAACCCCATCCTATGAAAAAAAGCCTATTACACGTGTCATAGAGAGTATATCTGATCCAGAGTCATTTGCTCTCGAGGGTATGTCTTACAGCGTCTTGGATACGGGACAAAAATTTGGACTCTCTGCTGGTCGTACACTTTCGACAGGGAAAACGAGCGCCCAGATTTCCTATAGTATATCATCATGACCGACCCAGACACTTTCCCTTGATCCATATAGTCAGTACCGATTTCCTATGACGCTTTCTGGGACAGTAATAGGAGGGAAAGTATATGTACTTGCTCCTTCTTCTCTCAAGGTAAACTACTCTCCTGATATGATCGGCATGCCGCTCTCATGAGATGCTCGTATTTTTGCCTGAGATGGCGAGGTGAAGCTCTCTACACCGTCTCTCTCGACGACGACTCTTGTCAGTCCAGGGACTGAGTACCGAGAAATACATCTCTGATCGCCTCGAGATATGTATAGTGTAACATTTCCTTATCAGGATGGGTTCTATAGCGCGAGACTCCGCTCACTCCAGGATAGTCGTGATGTCAGGGCTGGTATCACACTGATTGCTCCGCAGGCGTCTCTTGATGGGAGCCCTCCAGTGCTCGATGTTTCTGGAGATTACCGAGTTCCAGTCTACCAGACTCTCCGACTTGCGCTCTCCGACATTGTCACAGATATGAGCCCATATACTCTCAGTATCGACCGAGATACCACTCGCGATAGTGATGGAAATGGAGAGAGTGATGATGATTTTGAGCCTGTTACTTGAGGAGATCTCGTCGTATGACCATTTTCTCATATCGGACGTGAAAACATCATGCTCCGCGCGACCGATGCTTATGGGAATACAACTACAGCACCTATCGCTATCGAGGTCTATGCACCGATCCCTTCTATCCAAAATGTCTCTCCAGACGGAACTCTCTCTGGAACTCTCGACGAAGCTCTCTCACAGGAACCAGTTGATATATTCCGCATCCGTGAAGGATCGAGCCTCATTCCACTCTTCTCATGATCACTCATGACGAGAGGAGGTGGAGTATTTTCTACTGGAGGACTCATGAGTCAGAGCTGAGCACGACTTTCCTACTCATGAGGATCACTTATGATTTCTGAAAAATCATGACTTTCTCCTCTCTCTACGAGTACGAGTGTCGCATTTCTCCCAGCATCACGAGAGCATCTCATGTACCTCTCATTTCGAAAAGATGCTCGAGAAATCATGCGCGAATATCTCCTCCCCCCAGAACAAGTACCTATAACAGAATCTCTCTCCTGAGCAGTTCCGAGTATTATCGTCGAACATATTGGTACGACACGTCTTGTTCCAGCTCCATTTGATGATCCAGGTATTCCAGGTGGTTACTATATCACTATGGCTGATAAAAAAGCTATTTTCGCCCTCGATAAACGCTGACAGATATATACTCTTGATCCGACAACCACTTTCTCTCTGAGTGAAAGAGGATGATATCTCGCTATTTCTCTCGAAAAATGAGGAAATGTGGTAGCAACATTGACCTACAAAATAGCGTTCTTCTACACGGCGAAAAAATAAATCCTTGCTTTTTCTGTTTTTTTCGGTATCTTCCCATCTCATTTTTTCTTATGCTTCCACGCGTCACCATCGTCGGTCGTCCCAATGTCGGGAAATCATCTCTCTTCAATGCTCTCTCTGGGCATAGGATCGCGATCGTTTCTGATATAGAAAATACGACACGAGACATCATCGAGTACAAAATTATCGACGAAGAGCGAAATATTTCTTATATCCTCGCGGACTCTGGTGGTATCGTCGAGGCAGATAATGAAACACTCCTTTCCGATGTGCGTGCTCGAGCGGATAGTGCGATCGAGTCTTCTGATATTATCCTCTTCGTCCTCGAGTATGATCGTGTGACAGAGTTCGATGAGCATATCGCCAAGCGTCTACGTAAATCAAAAAAACCTATCATCATCGTCGCCAATAAAGCTGATAATGATAAACGTGCTCTCGAGTCGTATGCACTCCTCGAACTTGGTCTCGGGGAAGTGATCCCTACATCTCCGATGCAGACACGAGGACTTCATACCCTCAGAGATGCGATTACTCGGACTCTCCGAGAAGAGGGATTTGAGACTCATGCTGATAGTGAGATTGATAATCCTGATATTTTGAAGCTCGCTATCATTGGTCGTCCCAATGTCGGAAAATCTTCTCTCGTGAATGCAATCTCCTGAGAAACTCGCTCGATCGTCAAGGATATGCCAGGAACTACACGTGATGCGATCGATACTATCGTGACTTTCCAGGATGAGGAAATATGTCTCATCGATACTGCTGGTATCCGCCGTGCAGGAAAGATTGGAAGTGGAAATATCGAAGACTGGAGTGTCCTCCGAGCCGAGCGCTCTATCGAGCGTGCTGATGTGGTCGCACTCGTTATCGATGCTTATGATGGTGTGACGCACCAGGATGAGGTCATCGTCTCCAAGGCTCTCGAAGCTAAAAAAGGAATTATCCTCGTTCTCAATAAATGGGACAAGGTCCTTGCCAAGCCTGATATCGGGACAGATACTATCCTCGATCGTTACATGAAGTACCTTTCGAAGAAATTCGATTTTCTCTCCTATGCACCTGTTGTATTCACTTCTGCTATAGAAAACCGTCGCATCGACCTTGTTCTCGAACATGCTATCCATATCCAAGGAGAGCGCAAAAAGCGAGTTAAGACTGGAGTATTTAACAAATTCCTCGAGCAGATCGCATATGAGCATGCTCCAACAGGAAATCGTAAGTCGCATAAGCCAAAAATCTACTACGGATCACAGGTGGATATCAATCCTCCTCGATTTGTGATATCAGTCAATAATTCTGACCATTTCCACTTCTCATACAAACGCTACATCGAAAATAAAATCCGAGAATTTTTCTGATTTGAGGGAACTCCGATCGATATCGAACTCCGATCTCGTACGAGTATTTATAAAAATAAAGACAAGGATAATGAGGCTATCGAGGATGAGAAGTCTCGAGCTGATGAGACTTTTTCGAGAAATACTACTGAGAAAAGCCAGAAAAAACGCACAAATAAGAAAAGTATGAAAAGTAAGAAATAATATATGACCAAGAAATTTCTCATTATCACAGGAATTTTATCACTTGCTGGTCTCCTGTTTCAGGGCTTTCTTGATGGATGGAGTGCTCTCGTACCAGCAGTTTTTCAGGCTCTGATACTCTGACTCCTCCTCTCGACTATCATGCTCCTCTGGCATCGCGAGAGATCTCATTTTCGCGTCTCTCTCATGAGAAACACCCTCATATTCCTCTCTATTTCATGATTTTTCGGGCTTCTCATCACCTTGATTGCCGCTTTTTCCAATACTTTTCCTACGCCTCTCTCTCGCATCACTCTCTGAGATGGGAAGGATCATGAGATAGTATTTATAGAGATGTCGCATATTGCTACCCCTCGTTACTATGATGAGGTTGCTCGTGATCTCAGGGCACTCTCTCTTTCTGGATATACTCTCTATGTCGAGTGAGTGCGTCCAGGGACCGAGGAAAATACAGCAAAATTTGCCTCTCTTCTTGGCATCAAACTCGATAGTACGACATATAGAAGGGTTGCTAAAATGTTTTGACTCAAAGAACAAAATAAAGATATTTTTGCACATGTAGGAACATGATCGGTAAAAAACGTCGATCTTTCTCTCGATGAGATTGTGATGCGTATAGGCACAGGAATTTCAGTTCTACCGAAGACTCCTATTGATATCGCCACAGAGCTCGAGGGGCTCAGCCTCGAAAACAATCGTTTTTTCCACTTTCTCATGCGCTGAATGCTCAATCTGTCGCTCAGATTTGCTTCGTGAAACCCCGAGAGTCTCGAGAGTTTTCTCGATCCAACTCTTGCAAACGCTATCCTTGCTGATCGTAATAAGCATATCGTCGATACCTATATTTCTACCTGAGAACAGCGCGCAGTATTTCTCTATGGTGCACTCCACTTTGATGGGATATATAGTCTCCTGCGAGCACATGATCCATCATGGAATATCGTCGAATTTTCTCCACTTTTTCCATATCGTCCGTAGGTCTCTTTTTCGTCAAGAAATCATTTCGAGAAAGGTTTGGATTTCTCGATCTTTTTTATATAATATCCAGGCTTTATTTATATATATTTTTTCATGTCACCACAGAAAATAAAAGACCCAAAGAAACCCAAAAAACCACTTCCAAAAATCCCAAAACTTCCGAAAGATGCCAATATCAAAGTCATAGAAATCACACCGAGATCGTTTCTTATCCCTGTTCTTCTCATCCTTGCGCTTACTATCATAGTACCGATTTTTCGTGGCTATATGAGCGAGGAGATTATCGAAAAAAATACCAAAATCGGGCTCAATGAGATCATCGCACGATATAACTCATGAGTCTATGAGGAGATCGTGGTACAGGGAACATCACTCGAAGCAAAGAAAAACGGTGTCGAAAAAATCGTCAATAATAAGAAAGTCAGATGAGTCGATGCGACGATCATCCCAGATAACGTAAAAATCACAGATATCGGACTCGGAAATCCAGAAATTCCCACTAAAGTGACAATAAAAGATGAATGATGGGGAAAAATTCTTTCTGACCTGCTTCCTTCACTTCTCGGGACAGTGCTTTTTGTGATCCTTTTATTTTTCCTCATGACCCGTATGGGTGGAGGCGGGATGGGTGGACCGATGGCATTTATCCGATCGCGAGCTCGAGTATACGATCCTGAGCTCGATGAAAAAGTGACATTTGAGGATGTAGCCTGATCTGAGGAGGAAAAGGCAGATCTTGTAGAGGTGGTTGATTTTCTCAAAAACCCAAGTAAGTATAAAGATCTCGGAGCCAAAATCCCTCGTGGTATCCTCCTCCAGTGACCTCCAGGAACAGGAAAGACTCTCCTTGCTCGTGCTGTCGCAGGGGAGAGTGATGTTCCATTTTTCTCGATTTCTGGTTCTGAGTTCGTCGAGATGTTTGTCTGAGTAGGAGCTTCTCGTGTACGTGATCTCTTCAAGGAAGCTCGTGAACGAGCTCCAAGTATTATATTTATCGACGAGATCGATGCGATCGGGAAAAAACGTTCTCCTGGTATCGGTGGTGGGCACGATGAACGTGAGCAGACACTCAATCAGATCCTCACTGAGATGGATGGATTTGATAACGAAACCAATGTGATCATCATGGCAGCAACTAACCGTGCTGATGTCCTTGATAAGGCACTCCTCCGACCTGGACGATTTGACCGTCGTGTCACAATCAATCTCCCGACTCTCGAAGATCGCAAAAAGATCCTCGCAGTACATGCGAAGTCTAAACCATTTGCTCCATGAGTAAACTGGGATAAAATTGCCTCTATCACGGTAGGGTTCTCAGGTGCTGAGCTCGGAAATCTGCTCAATGAGTCAGCAATACTCGCCTGAAAAAACAATTCCAAAACCATCTCTATGGAGATGATACAGAAATCTGTGGAAAAAGTCGTCATGGGAAATGAGAAAAAATCTCTCAAGATGACAGAGCATGAGAAAAAACTCACAGCAATCCACGAAATCGGACATGCGATCGTCGGAAAAATGCTCGCGCATACTGATCCAGTACACAAGATCTCGATCCTCCCACGCGGTGGAGCGGGTGGAGTCACGTGGTTCCTTCCAGAGAAAGATCGTACCTACACATCAAAGGCAAAATACCTCGATGAGCTCGCGACACTCTATGGTGGTCGTGTGGCAGAGGAGGTATTCTTTGGTCCTGAGTATATCACGACAGGAGCTTCATCTGACATAGAGCGAGCTACAGAGATCGCCCGTGCTATGGTGATGCGGTTTGGATTTGATAGTGAGATTGGTCCTGAGAACCTCGCCCCTGATATGAGTGAGGGGAACTATCTCGGTGGTCAGACGAACGCGAAAGTCATCTCTGATAAGACGCAGGATCTCATCGACTCCAAGGTTCGTAAACTCCTTCTCGATGCCTATGCTCTCGCTCGCAAGATTATCACGACACACCAGGACCTCCACGAGAAACTTGCAAATGCTCTTCTCGAGCGTGAAGAGATGCTTCAGGATGAGTTTGATGCATTCTTTGAGTGAGTGAAGGGAGTACCAGCCAAGGTGGGGATGTAAAATGAAATCATCAACGTATATTTCCCTATGTCCACCTGGCTCATGAAATCTGAACCATCCGAATACTCGATAGATGATCTCGTACGAGATGGATCATCGAGCTGGTATGGAGTGCGTAACTATCTTGCTCGTAACTATATGCGAGACCTCATGCAAGTCGGAGATAGAGTACTCTTCTATCACTCATCGTGTGCCGAGGTTGGCATCGCAGGGATCGCGAGAGTATGCTCTACTCCCCATGCTGATGAGACGCAGTTTGTCTCATGAGGGAAGTACTATGATTCGAAGTCTACACGTGAGAAGCCGATATGGCAGTGTGTCGATGTGGAATATATCGAAAAATTTCCTCGTATTATATCCATAACAGAGCTCCGCTCCACCCCATGACTTGAGGGGATGAAGATACTTCAGAAGGGAAATCGTCTTTCTATAACACCAGTGACAGAAGAAGAGTATGCTATCATAGCTAGACTAGTACGCTCTTAGATTTAGATTTTGTATATTCATCAAACGCATGACTTCATGCTTGCACCTGCGCATTGACCGCGATATATGGCTTTCCATCTTCGGAGAGCCATTTTTTGTGCACTGGTCGTACAGAGAGCTCGAGACTGTAGGTATCTCGGAAATACTCCTGTACATATTTCCTCGTGTCTCGCTGGAGTGCAGGTGAGAGGAGAAATGGTCTATATTCATCTGAGAGTTTCGATATATGCACTTTCTCAGATATATCGCTCCATGTTTTCATATCGATAGTCGACTCTCGTGGTGAATAGTATATTCTGTGATCCCGATGAAGTATCACGACGATACTTGCATCTGGGACAGGGAAGGTTTCAGATTTCTTTGTTTCGACTACTTCGAGCGATCAGCGTGTCTCGTACCATTTTCCATTCTTGATCGGGTAGTTTTCCCAGTCGATATTGCTTGGATTTTTCAGATCGACGGTCGCCGCGAAGTCCATCAGGGCGTTATTGATAGAACGCACAGCATCACTTCACGATATAAAATTCCTAAAATCTTCCTCTATCTTTGTTTTTTCTTCTTCAGTGAGCTTGATATTTTTATCACCATTATAGTAGCGGGCAAATACTTTTTCGAGGTTGGTATCCCAGGCGAGATATGGTTCACCAAAAGCAAATGCCATAACTGCACGAGCAGTATATAATCATACCCCTGGGAGTTTCTCAAGGAGCGATATATCTGTAGGGAACTCTCATCAGTACTCTCGCGAGACGATATCGGCGGTACGGAGCATGTTGCGAGCACGAGAGTAGTAGCCGAGTCATTGATAGTAGAGATAGAACTCCTCATAACTCGCCTTCGCGAGATCATCGACCGTGGGATATGCCTGGAGGATACGAGTGAAATATCCTCGTACACGTTCGACCTGTGTCTGTTGGAGGCAGATTTCTGAGAGCCAGACACGGTAGGATCTCACTTTTTCGTCCATACTGTAGTCTCGCCACTCGAGGTCGTGTCTTCACGCCTTCTCATACCATCTGAGGAGGTCTGACCATGGGAATGGTGAAAATCATAATTTCATAGAGAAACTATAGTAAAATCCATACTTTTCGCAAGAGAAAAAGCAAAACCCTGTACCAATTTTGTCTACAAAACACTATATTTTGTGTTGCAAAGACTGAAGTGAATACTATAATGAGCACATCTTTACTTTTTTCTATGAAATTTCTCACACGGATTTTTATCGCTCTCCTCGCTATCCTCTGAGTTTCAGCGCTCGGTTACTATGCCTATATACTCACGAGTGAGACTCTTACATTTCCATTTCGTGGGACTGAACACCAGGATTGACTCTCTCTCGAAGCACTCATATCTCCACCATCACTCGAGATCGGTGAGACAGAAAATCCTCTCCTCGATACCAAGGCTCTCGAGAAATCTCTCCTCATCTGAGGTGAGAGAAAAGAGACTGTATCTGGAGAGTATGCTATCAATGTGAATGGAGGATATCTCAATGTAATGTCCTCATCTATCACAAAAGGTTCTAAAGAAATCCGTATCAGTGCAGATATATACAATAAAGAAAAAACAACAAAATACCGACTTCCGAAAGATATCGTCCTCACGCCGAGTGATATCCCGAGCGATCTCTCTGTATATGAGGCAGGCATCCCCCGTGACCAAAACTATACCGTCAGTGTCTATGGTCTCTGAGACTATACTTCCGAGGATGTACGCTACTACGCCCACTATGATCCAACAGCAAGCTGTAATGTTCGGGATTGGGGGACAAATATGGAAATTCCACAGCATACACCAACCAAAGTAGCACCCACTCTTGTAAGTGGTGAGATTTCTGGAGAACTTAATCCTTTTGAAAAGGAACCATGACTACCAAAGTGGATTTTTAAAGAAATCCACCCATCGACTGTCCTCCCGCTGACAAAAAATGGTCAGATATATACCATGACTGTACACCTTCCATTCGATGGATCAGAGAGACGAGTATGTATCATAGCATGAGTTCATGGTCGTTATAGAGTTGTCGAAGATCGCTCTCTCGAGGATTTTACTCTCACAGGGACGACGCTCGATACACTCTCTCCTGAGTATGATATGAAAAGCCAAGTAGAGTTCCGTTTTTCTCAGCCGATTTATACTGACTCTGGAGCTCTCTATAGCAAGGAGTACATCGATCATCGGAGTGAAGCAAAAATCGACTTTCTGAAGCATCTCGATATATCACCATCGCTCCCTCTCACTCCTGCCGACCTCATCCTCACTCCTGACCGAGCTATCGTGACGCTCCCACTCAAAGAAGGTGAAAAATATACCTTTAGCCTTCGTGATATATCAGATATCTATGGAAGGAAAGCATCCATTACGCACGAAGTCATAGCAAAAAGTTCACCATTTCTCTCTCTCAAGGTTTCTGAGAACCGTACGATTTTCAAAAAGTGAGAGAGTATTCCCGTAAAACTCTATTCTCTTCATACACCACTTTCTAGTTACTCACTTGAACTCTGTCGTGTTGATCTCGAGTCTTACTCACAGATCGAACGTATGCTCACTATGCGTGAACTCGAGAAAAATAGTGCAGTATTTGATATCATGGCTCGCACTCGTAAGGATCCAAGTCTCTGTAAGAAAAAAGACCTTGTTATCGCGCGTGATGGATATGTTTCACCTTTCGTTGCTGAGGACTTCGCACCATCGCGTACTCTCGAAAATGGTCTCTATGTGATGACTCTTGCAAATGAGAAAGATATGCTTGATGCTTCTCGATTTTTTCGTCCTGTCATTTTCTCGATCATCGATACCAATATCACTCTCAAAGTCGATGCAAGTGGAAAGATTATGGTCCTCGCCACAGATATAGCGACATGAGAACCACTTCCAGATCAGGATGTCATCGTAAAAAGAAATGTGAGTCGTGCCTATACTGAAAACTGGGACTCATCACTCTGAATTTCGACTCGATCCTATATGCCTCTCGCGACTCAGGCATTTGCTCCGGGAGTTGCCCTCGGTCGGAGTGGGAAGGATGGATTTCTCGAGGTAAAACTCGATAGCCTAAAGGATGCCTCAGGATATGACTCCACTCCATATGGTTTATCGTTTGAAAATTGGTGGGAGTATGAGTGACGGTATGATAGTTTTATGGTGGAGACTCGTTCTCCTGCTCACTATGGTTATGTGGTGAGTACTTGGAACGATGGTATTACTGGGTACAACTTCGGCATCAAAGATTCTGACTATTCATATGCATCAAGGTCACTCTATACTGCCTATTTTCACACGGATAGACGACTCTATCTCCCTGGAGAAAAGGTATACCTCCATGCGATCGTCAGAAAAAATGGAAAATCTCTCGAAATCCCAAAAGAAGGTACATTTGCTCTCGTGATCACTGATCCCACAGGGAGAGAAATCCGACGCACCACTGTCAAACCAAATGAGTTTGGTACTATATCTACTGAGTACGATCTCCCAAAAGATGCCTCACTCGGTAGCTATAGTGTAAATATCATGAGTACGAGTACGACAGAGTATGTAGAAAATGGATGGACAAACTTCCAAGTAGAAGTATTCAAAAATCCTACATTTACTGCGACAGTCGATCTCAAGAGTCCAGATATGGATGGTGACTCTCTCAGAAACTTGAGAAAATCAGAAAATACAGATCCATACTCTCCATGGTATAGTGATGTCTATACTGGTAACTTTACTATCGAGGGCATAGTAAAGGCAAAATACTATAACGGTGCCGAGATGAAAAATATGCCATTTACCTACCGTGTCTATAGGAGTGAGTATTATGCAGATGACTACTGGGGAGATTGTTTCTGGTGATGTTACTATGAGCCACCGATCGAGTTTTTTACCGAGGGAACAGGAGCTATCCAGTCAGATGGTTATGGTATATTTCGCATACCGATGTCATATAGTTCATTTTACAGCGACTACAAATATACTGTAGAAATCACTCTGAAAGATCCTCTCTCCTGAGAGACGGTCACGACTCCATGAAGTATCGTTATCAAACTCCCTTCCGACTACAAAGCATTCGCTCCAAATAATCCACTCCTCTTCACTCCAAAAAAGAAAATCCTTTCTGCATGAGAGACTCTTGTAGGAGAATTTGCTCCGACGTATGGAAAATGGGAAAAAAGTCTTGCGTGAAAATATGAATATACGATCACACACCGTACCTATACGGAGACATGGGTTGATGATATCCGAGCAGGGAGTACAAAAGTGACAACTCCAGTCGATACTATTGTAGCGAGTGGAAGTATCGGGGAAAAAGATTTTTCCTACCGTATCCCTACTGCCTCTCCATGAGAGTATCACTTCCAAGTATCTCCTCGTACACTGGGTGCTGAGCCTCCGAGAGAAAGCATATCAGAGTCCGTATTTTATATCGAGTGAGCGATGACGTCACTCTCTGATGGGGCACTCAGAGTCATACCAGAGCGTACTATCTATAAGATGTGAGAAACTGCGAAAGTACTCATCCAGGTACCATTTACTGGTGCACATCTCCTCATCACGAAGGAAAAATGATGAGTCCTCGAACGTGAGTATGTGACCCTCTCTGGAAATACACTCACACGAAGTATCCCAGTCGATGATAGCGTAGCACCAAATGTCTATATTGGTGTCGTAGCATTTGCTCCACCAGGAACAAAACTCTCCAAGACCTACGCAGTCTGATATGGTGAGATCATCGTCGATATCGCAGGAAAGAAATCTCTCCTCACCCTCAGCCCAAATAAAACAACCTATAAGAACCGAGAAAATGTCGATCTCGATATGACCCTCTCGGACACCTCTGGTAACCCACTCCAGTGAGAAGTCGCTGTTATGGTCGTCGATGAGAGCCTCATACGTCTCCTTGGAAATATCGATCTCGATATCATCCCAAAATTTTATCAGAAATTCCCATTTACTGTCAAAACTTCTCTTTCTCTCATCGGTATCGAGCGAAACAGGTTTCTCTCACGAAAATGAGCCAATGGAGGAAGTGGAGACAAAGGATGATGAGGTCTCGAGATCGCATCACGTACACTTTTCAAAAATACTGCCTACTATAATCCGAGTGTACGTACAGATATTTCTGGAAAGGCAAAGATGAGTTTTCCTCTCCCAGATAATATCACAGACTATCGTATCATCGCCATCTCCAATACTCGTGACTCGAAGTTTGGTGTCGCAGAAAAAACCATCTCTGTGAGGAAAGACTATGTACTCGAGGCTCATCTCCCTATGATTGTACGTCCGAGTGATACCTTTACTCTCTCGACGAGTGCGTTCAATAGCACAAAACGTATCACTCCAGCAATACTGAGTCTGCGTATCGGAAGTGGTGCAGATATAACTACCCAGGAGAAATCACTCTCTCTCGATATAGAGAGTGCGAAGAGTACAGAGATGAGTATCACAGTTCCTGAGAGTTGGAAGGGAAGTGTTCCCTATACGCTCGAACTCAGAGAAAATGGGAAAGTCCTCGATAGTATTACCAATACTCTTACTATTGCCCCACTCCCGATACTCGGAAAAACAACGCGCTCTCTCATACTCTGGACAGGATCAACTCTCACGATACCACTCAGAGCGCTCTCAAGTGATACGAGTCCCACTCTCTCGACGGTTGACGTCAGTGTCGCAGCTTCCTACGCTACACAGATGCAGGATGCGATCCGTTCTCTCATCCAGTATCCATACGGATGTATCGAACAGACGATCTCGTCAACCCTCCCGAATGCTATCGCTATCTCCCTCTCTGAAAATATCGGCGCCCTCATCGACCGAGCCCAGGCAGAGGAAAATACAGAAAAATGAGTTGCCAAAATACTGCGCATGCAGCACTATAGTGGTGGATGGAAGTACTGGGAAACCGATACGGATGCAAATATAGCTATTACTCCCTATGTGATCCGATCACTCCTCGCATTTCGTGAACTCGGAGTCACTGTCCCACAGGCGACACTCGATGCTGGTACGAGCTATATCATTGCCAACGAGTCTACCTATGCCAATGATCCAAATACCTATGCAGAGGCAACATGGACTCTCGCGAGCACCAAAAATGAACAGGCACATGAGTGGTGGAAACGCATTGACCCAAATCGCCTCTCTTCGCATGGATACCTGGCATATGCCTATGCAGCGTATGAGCTTGGACGACTCACTCCACAGATCGAGAAAAACCTCAGTGAGATGATGAGTAAAACCAGTGATTCATACATGTATTGGTCCTATAGTGCTGATAGGGCTCTCTATATTCGCTTCTTATTTGATACAGGAAATCAAACCAAAGCACTTGCTCTCCTCGATCCACTCGTTCGTTCGATCGATCTAACCTCGTATTATGTGTCTACTCAGGAAAAGATACAGATATTTCTCGCTCTCGCGAAGGAGGCAAGCACGACAGCAAAACTCACTACACCTCTTTCTATCGCATACCGCTCTGATAAGCTCATCTCTGACCTTTCTCTTTCTTCCTCAAAACCATTTAATCGTATCACAACGAGTCGAGAAAAATCAGGAAACAGTATCACACTCAAGCGGGATACTGCGGGTACGCCACTTTATGTGACGACTATGACTTTCGATACTCCAAAAGACATCACCAAACTCCCTGCCTATACGACAGGTGGCATCGATATCACTCGGAGTTTCGAGGAGATCGATGAGTCCCGATGAGTCGATGAAACGGGTGAGTATCTCTATCACAAAGAAGTAACAGATGGTACCTTCCAGAAATGAAAACTCTATCGGGCAACTCTCACAGTCAATATCCCAAGTCGTCAAAATCTCTCATGGACACACCTTTCTGTCGAAGATTTTCTCCCAGGAGGATGGAGACCGATACGTGGTATCTTCCAGACAGAGAGTCAACTCGAGAAAGAGGGAGGAGATATGTGGTGGTGGGACTATACCGAGGCTCGTGATGATCGTATCCTCGCGACGATGTCCTATGGATATGGAGATAAACGTATATATACATACTATTTCCGTCCAGAGTCTGTCGGTACGTATATACTTCCCCCAGCAACTGCATACTTCATGTACCAGCCAGAACTTCATAGCTATACTCAGTACCAAAAAGTTTCTGTAAAACCATAATTTCCTTACTTTTTTCCTATGAAATGTCCAAAATGTAAAAACCTCGATACGAAAGTAATCGACTCTCGTAGTACTGAAGATGGTAAAGCGATCCGTCGTCGCCGAGAGTGTGAGAAGTGCGGAGCTCGTTTTACGAGTTTCGAGCGACTTGAGTTTGTCTCGTTTATGGTGACGAAGTCATCCTGAGAGAGTGAGCCATATGACCGAACCAAGGTCATGAACTCTATGATGAAGGCTCTTACGAAGCGTTCCTTCAATCCAGAGAAACTCGAAGATATCGTCAATGCTCTCGAAAATGAATGGGCACAAAATAAACAGGGAATTACCTCGAAACGTATCGGTCGAGATATTCTGCGAAAACTTCGAGATCTTGATGAGGTTGCATTTCTCCGATATGCTTCTATTTACCATAACCATGAAAGTGTCAAAGGATTTGTAAAATTTATCGAAGATGAACTCGGCTAACCCTTCATGAACGAGCCTTACAGTCGTCCCACTTGGGACGACTTTTCTCCATGGTCCACTTATATCGCATGAGCTCGCTACTCTCCTCAGCTCACTCGAGGAAAACAAGCAAAAAGCACTCATCCTCTATAATCGTCGTGGATTTGGTCGTGCGTGGATATGTCAGGACTGTGGATACTTTCCTCTCTGTCCTCACTGTGATATTGCCCTGGCATACCATACGAGTCCACACAAACAACTCGTTTGTCACCATTGTTCCTACCGTATGCCTCTCTTTGTCGACTGTCCCTCATGTGGGTGACAGCATTTTGATCCTGTCGGAAGTGGCATACAGGAGATTGAGCGTACTCTCAGGCGTCTTTTTCCGAGGCTTTCACTGCTCCGTATCGATTCAGACACCACTGATAAAAAATCTCATATCCTTACCCAGGTCGCCAAACATGAGATTATCCTCACTACATTTGCCAACATTGCCCTGAGTCATGCGGACATAGACCATATTATTGTCCTTCTTTTTGAGTCGGATCTTACCCTCCCAGACTATCGTATGGAGGAAGAACTCTACCATACAGTCGACTATCTCAAAAAATCGGAAAAACCCCTCCTTATCCAGACATACACCCCAAATCATCCACTCCTTTCTCTCCTTTCAGATGGGAATTATAAAGACTTCCTCAGAACTATGAGTGAGGAGCGAAAAGAATTTCACTATCCTCCATATACGGAATTTGCCCTCATACGTATCCACGATGAGAACAAGGATAAAGTTATCGATATGGAAAATAAAATCGTAAATAAACTATCACCGATGATCTCAGAGGGAGTATTTTTTGCCTATGATAAAGAAATCACGGATCGATCGCGAGGTGAGTGGACCGCTAAAATTATCCTCAAAGGAAAAGAGATAAAAACTATCGTCGATACCCTCGAGACGGAAATCACGAGAAACCGATCAGTCACCCTGGAGTGGAGATAGTTATATGTTTACGAGAGCTCTTTTTCTATAGCTCCAGTATGCGACCGATATGATAAGCAAGCCAAAGAGTATAAAAAATCATGTATATCCGAATATACCCAGAAAAAATCCTCAGAGCACGAGTCCTACCACATTGGCAGCGTTTTGCAGTATCTTCATAGGCCCAGCAGATGCATTGGAGTCGATTTCTTTGAGTCACATCTTTTCTGCGAATATCGTATTGTATGAGTCGAGAAACTGATTTTGCCCGAGAGACATACCACAGGCATACCCTACACTATTCACCACTGCGAGTGTGAGTATGATATATCCTCGTATATCGAGTCCACCATCATATCAGTAGGAAAAAAATCACATAAGGACAAGTGATACCCCTGAGAGTATAAGTCAAAATATTGCCACTGTTTTAATTCCTATTTTTTCTGCTATTTTTGATGCGATTTCCTGGAGTGCGAGAGCAGGTATGGCTATGATAGCGAGTATGAGATATGCTGTCTTCTCTGATCCGATTTTCGCGAGAAAGTCGATGAGAAATGTCGAAGCAAATGTATCCCAAAAACCAAATATGAGTACGAGTGACATGGTCCAATATATCACAATATAGGGTGGTATATGGAGCATGATTGATTTGATGACGCGAGCTGATTGTTTTGTCTCTTCGAAGAGTTCTCACCACTTGAGAGGGTTCGTTGTTTTTTGTCGTGGTTTGAGAAATATATATTTTGTCGTTTGTAGTATTTTCTCGAGGTCGACGGCACTGATTTTTTCTGAGAGATACTCTTTTACATTTTCTTTATTGATTTTCGTCACCCCGACGGTAAATGCAGTTATATCTGAGAGTGCGATACTTTCATTGGCATTATCAAAAAAACGCATCGTAAAAATCAGAAAACCGACGATGACTACCGAGAGAAATATGACAGCAAATGTCGGATTGATCGATAGGACAAAACCAGAGATGATGAGTCCTCAGAGTGATCCAGCGCCATAGGTGATATTATTTCTCGCGAGTATTTTTCCATACTCACTTGGGTGCGCGTGTGAGAGGATGTACCCATATGTCGAGATATCGTTGATCTCCTTGGTGAGTCCATAGCAGAGCGATGCCACGAGGATGAGTATCCAGTTCAATGCATCACTAAAAAACCAACCTATCATACTTTCGAACCCTTCTGGTGCCGCGATTTTGGTGATATCTCCTACCGTCTGGAACACTCCATAGATAAAGTTAAAAAATATGGCTACTGCGATGAGCTGTGAAACAGCACCGATAATAAAGAGTTTTTTTGTCGAGTAGTAGCGCTGTAGGATACCGACAGGGATATCGAGGAGAAATGCTATAAAGTTCGCTACTCAGAGAAATATACCGACGAGAAAGACATTTTGTAACTGGAAGGTAAAGAAAAATACCACAGAAAAGTGAAAAAGCATCCAGGTAAAACCCTGAAATGCATTGGTGATATAAAAATTTTTGAGCCGATAGCCATCGAGGGCAGTATTGGCTGATATCTTTACTATACTCTCAGAGAGGGTATTTCCTTCTGGTTGACTGTGTGTTGATGTAGGAGTTTGTACACTATCCATAAAACGAAAATAAGCCGTATCCGGCCTATCATATATGACTACGAGTCACTTCTTTACATTCCTGACCAGGGAATACATTGAGTATTCCATATTTTTGCTATTTTCACGAGTTTTTCCCCTATTTTCTCGCGAAATTCTCTTTACAAGAGCATCTTTTCTTTCATTATTTTTTCTCTATGGGCAATTGCGCGATACTTCGTATGAGGTTGAGTTTGTTGTTTTGGTGATATTTGTTCACATTTTCGAGTTCCAGTCGTGTTTGCTTTTGTTTTTTGAATTTCTCGAGTCGCATTTCCGCATCATGAGCATTTTTTGCATCCTTGAGCGTATCGATCATTTCGATTGCCTCTTCGAGGAGCGCTCTGTTGGCAGCATCGATCTCTTTCCTCACCATCACCATCTCGACGATATAGGTATCCCAGTTGTCGAGGATATATTGTTGTCTTGCTGGAGAAAGAGCAGAAAATATGACTGCGATATTGTGACAGTCTTCTTCTCCGAGAGGACAACGGTCGAGAAGTGTCTGGAGCCGAGAGTTCGTCATGAGTCTCGAAAAGGGCGATATAAAGCCTACGGCCAGAAAAAAACCAATACTTTCTTATTGTATCGGTTTTTGGAGATTTGCAAGAGGATTCGCTAGCCATTCGCTACTTTGCGATATGTGCCATCATTGGTAGCATCAGATGAAAGGACAGTGGCCACCTGAGTAAACACCGGATTATTTGCTTTTTCGATCGTAGCATAGTATTCTCTGAGAGCCCTCAGAGCAGTATCGCGTACCTCTACTTTAAGATTTGAAAGAGAGTCAAGAAGATTTACGGCTTCATCAGCAAACATCGTACATACCTCGTCTACTACAGATGTAGGGAGATTATACTGATTGCCTGAGAGATGACTTCGGAGAGATTGGTTCATGAGGCTATGATAATGTATTTCCCGAATAATTGCAAATTTTATAATGATTTTTTATTAAATTGCAAGAGATTTTCGAGAAATTGATTGGGTGATTATGGAGATTTTTCTCTTTTTTGCAAATATTTCTCGTAAAAACTCACTAGAGTTGGCTTCTGAGAGCATCTACCATCGGTTTGAGACTATTTGGTATTTCTTTCGGCATTTTGGCATCGACGATGACGTACATGTCTCCCGTTTTCCCATCCATCGTGCGTCATTTCCCTGATATTTTGAACTTGGTACCTGGTTTTGTACCTGCTTTTACCTTGAGCGTGAGGTGTTTTCCATACACAGTTCGTACATCGACCTGAGTATCATAGAGAAAATCCAGAAACGGTATCTCGATCGTTTCCGTCACATCGAGCATGGGGATTTCTTTCGGGGTGTCTTCATGGACTTCTTCTTTTCGCTGTTTTTTCCGAGAATTCGTCCCTCACACCCCGCCGAATATATCTCCGAAATCGAATCCCATCCCACCGCCACCACCTCCGAACTGTGAGAAAATATCCTCAAATCCCGAGAAATTTGCCGACTGTGATGAATATTGTCAGTTTCCAAAAGGATTTCCACCGCCACCTCCTCTTCCAGAGAACGGATTGCCATCGGCAGATCCGAACTGGTCGTAGTTTTTCTTTTTGGTTGTATCAGAGAGTGTCTGATAGGCTTCATTGATCTCCTTGAACTTTGCCTCCGCCTTTTTATCTCATTTATTGCGATCGGGGTGATACTGCATGGCGAGTTTTTTGTAGGCTTTTTTGATCTCGGTTTCACTTGCAGATTTGGATACTCCGAGGATGTCGTAGTAGTTTTTGCTCATGCGGATATTTTATCGAAAAAATAGCACCTGTCAAAGGAAGGTGCTATTTTTTACATCCAAAAACGATCATTAGCATCTAACATGACTAGCTTGGTTCTTAATTCATCCGAAACACTTGTCCATTCATAAGAGCTAACTATTCAGTCTCATTCACTTCTTCAAGCTAAAACTCGAAAATCTCATAGTGTTTTTCATACTTGTTTTGCGTACTCTTCTGTGTTCTCCTGAGCATTTCTGAGCTTTTCGGATATTCTGGCATAGTAAACTCATTGTCAAATAAAGAAATTCGAGGATTGTCAAAGTATTAATGATACTCCCTTTCTTAGGTTCTCTAAAGAATTTTCCTGTGATTTTTCGATGTTTCATCTGGCAATGAATCTTCTAAGTCAATCTGCCTTTTGTGTGCGAGGTACGTATCCATCCTCCAACATTTTTAGTACGTTAGTAGCATAAAGCATAAGGATATCTGGCAGTGCTATAGTACTACTGACTATATTATTGGGATCACTAACAGGAAGATCAACAATATTTTTATAGGGGTCTACATATGTAAAAGTAGTAACAGCTTGTTTTCCCATAATTAACGATAAAGTATAAATTGTTTACTTAATATATTTATTAAGTAAACTTAGTCAAGTATTTTTAATTATAAATTAATTAAGTCAAATTTTTGCTCTTTTCTTCACTTTCCATACAATATCTTCGTGAAAAAAGAACAGTCAACGCATCTCGAAAAAATACTCAAAAACCTCCCGAGTTCTCCCTGAGTCTACCAGATGAAAGACAAAGATGGCAAGGTGATCTATGTCGGAAAGGCGAAAAGTCTCAAAAATCGTGTGAGGAGTTATTTCGATCGTACTGGAGATCTCACCCTCGCAAAGAAACATATGGTTGATAAGATCTGTGATATCGAGACGATACTCTGTGCGACTGAGGTCGAGGCACTTGTCCTCGAGACCAACCTGATCAAGCATCTCACCCCGAAGTACAACATCCTCATGAAGGATGATAAAAATCTCGCCTATATCAAGATCACAAACTCTTCTATCCCAGAGCTCGTGAAGACGAGACAAAAAACAAAAGATGGATGAGAATACTATGGTCCCTATGTCTCTGCTGTCGAGCAGTGTGTACGAGCGCTTCGTCGCATCTTTCGTATCAGGAACTGTCGGATGAAGTTCAGTGAGAGATTAGGAAATCTCACTATCACTGATAAAGCAGGGAAGACTGTCCCATGCATGGACTACTATATCTGACTCTGTCCGGCGCCCTGTCTCCTCGAGTCTGAGAAGGTTGATGAGCATGCTACTCACATCGATCGAGCAAGGAGATTTCTCAGAGGTGATCAGAGTGAGATATTTGGTGAGCTCGAGGAGAAGATGCGTGAATATGCTCGATCACTCGATTTCGAGAAGGCCCAGGAGTACAAGGCAATCATCGATGGACTACGATGACTCGGTGAGAGACAGCAGGTCCGGGATATCGTGGAGTGAAATATCGATATCTGTATCAAGTATGAAAAGTATGACAAGGTATATATCTGACTGACTCAGGTGAGATCGAGCCAGATAGTATGAGTATTTCGCCACGAGATACAAAATGCGAACTCTGAAGATGTCATCGTACAGTTCCTCTCTCGCCAGTATCTCGACCCAGATGCGAGCATGACTGACGCCCATCCAGATCTTCTCCTTCTTTCCGAAGAGATTACAGATGCATGATTTCTTGATCTACTTGATCGAGAAAAAATCGCTCTCGAGTATCCAAAGATTGGTCCCAAAAATGACCTCCTGACCTTCACGCTGACACAAACTCGAGAGTATGCCTATAAACGTGAGATGGCAACCCTCGAAAATAAGACACTCTCTCGTGAACATATGAAGGAAGTCCTCGAAACTATAGGATATCCTGTTCCAGAGAGTGGAGAAATCGTGTTCGAGTGTTATGATATCTCTCATACGGATGGTCACTTTACCTATGCATCGAGAGTCTCTCTCGTCGATGGGAAACCAGATCCGAAACGCTACAAAAAATACAAAATCAAAACTCTTGAAGATGGTGAGATTGACGACTTCGCTTCGCATAGAGAAGTCATGGTACGGCGCACAGTGGAGTGACTCCTCGAGGGTAATCTCCCACACCTTATCATCATCGATGGTGGTAAAGGACAACTGTCATCAGCGCTCTCATGAGTTGCTGAAGGGAAGTGGAAATCTGAGCATGAACATGATAAAAAAATCGAGGAAAATTTCTTTATTCCGATTTGTTCGATCGCAAAACGAGAGGAAGAAATATTTCTCCCAGGTAAAAAACCTCCCGTCATATTTGAACATGGAAAGCCACCCCTCATGGTTCTCCAGAAGGCTCGAGATGAGGCGCATAGGTTTTCTATCACAGCCAATAAATCGGCTCGTATGAAAAGTATGAAAAAGAATATTCTCGAGGAAATCCCTGGAATTGGTCCTGTCACACGAAAAAAACTCCTCAAACTCGCCTGAAGTATCGATGAAATCAAAAATATCGAGCTTGCAGAAATAGAAAAAATCGCTACAAAGTCTCAGATAGATTCTTTACGAGATCACGGTATTTACTAAATGTATATTCTCGCCTTCGAAACATCGTGTGACGATACCTCTGTTGCCCTCATGCATGATGATAGACTTATCACTCTGTCTACTCGTACTCAGCTCGAACACGATGTGACCTGAGGTGTTGTCCCAGAGGTAGCAGCTCGCAGCCATGCCAATGCAATATTCCCCTGTATCGAGGATGTTCTCAGTGAGTCAGGACTAACACTCAGAGATATAGACTACTTTGCCTGTACCGAGAAGCCAGGACTTCTCCCATCTCTCCTCACGGGTCTCACCGTCGCAAAAACCCTCTCTCTTGCCCTAAAAAAACCACTTATTCTGATTGATCATATCGAGGCACACATTTTTGCTCTTTTTCTCGAGCGAAGGGAGAGTGATATTATTTTTCCTGCTGTCGTCCTGACAGTGAGTGGTGGACACACGGAGATATATCTCTGGAAGAGTATGTTCGAACTCGAGATGATCGGTCAGACTCGAGATGATGCTGCATGAGAGTGTTTTGATAAAGTTGCTAAGATGATGGGTCTCTGATTCCCTGGAGGAGCAAAGATTGCTCGTTTCGCGGATGAGCATAGGAAATCCTTTGTTCTCCAAAACTCCCGACCAAAAAGCCTCTTTCCAGAAGTACTTCTCGAGAGAGATTCTCTGGATTTCTCATTTTCCTGACTCAAGACTGCGATCAAGCGCGAAGTCGATCGACGCTGAAATCTCTCAGAGAGAGATATCCGAGAAATCGCCTACCACACAGAAGAAACCATCACAGATATCCTCGCGAAAAAACTCCTCCGAGCTCTCGAGCAAACGAGTGCTCGGATGATGTGTCTCGCAGGGTGAGTGAGTGCCAATACTCTCCTCAAAACGAAGCTTCTTTCTCTTGCAGAAGAGAGGGGTGTCATATTTCTTGCCCCGACCAAGATCGTCTACTCCATGGATAATGCTGCTATGGTCGGAATACGAGCCTATTATGAACTATCACAAAATCCATAGATATCTTCCATGTCAATAAGCTTTCTTTTGATTTTGAGGCTTTTCCCATATAATTTTCCTACTTTATTATCTTCTTTATGGCAACAACAAAAAAAACTCCAGCAGAACACCACCTCATCTCTGATGAGATTTATGTAAACACTACTCAGACAAGTGTGAGTAACGGAGTTCTTGTATTCGTCCTTTTGCTCTCACTTCTCATGAATGCTCTTTGCTTGTACTTTGTCATGGGATATTCACTCTCTCTCACGCCACAGACAGATGATTCATTTGGTATCAAGAAGGCTCTCCTCGAAATGGAGTATGAGAAAGTCGGAGGGAAAAAGAACTACGATGTCCTCCAGCAGTACTCTCAGATGCAGATCAAGGAACAGATTTCTCAGATCGAACAATACGTCAAATGAGGTGGTACGAAGCAACAGGATACTCAGACTCCATCGAAACAAGGGTCACTGACTCCTGATGAAATCAAAACGATCGTATCAGATGCTTCTCTCGAAGGGAATAAAGATGCACCAATCGTCGTAGTTGAGTATAGTGATATGGAGTGTCCATTTTGTATGCGACAATACCATGACACAAAACTCTTCCCCACAGTGACTGCAGAGTATAAAGATCAGGTTGCTCTCGTATTCAAAAATAATCGTGGTGTAAACCATAAGGGAACTGAGGCAAAGGCACTTGCTGCCCTCTGTGCACTCAATGTCGGTGGAGATAGTGCATATCAAAAATTTTATAAGTCAGTCATGGATAAATCCACAAATGAAGGTGGTGTCCTCGATGTCACAAAACTTGCAGAGATTGCGAAATCTCTCGGAATAGACCAGAAAAAGTGGCAAACATGTGTCGATAATAAAGAGTCACTCTCACGATTTAGTGCACAGACACAGGAAGCACAGAAATTTGGACTCAGTGGGACCCCAGGAACTCTCATCCTCAATGTAAAGACAGGGAAGTATGCTACCGTCGAAGGAGCGTATCCATATGAGACGTTCAAGGCAAAAATCGACGAACTCCTGAAATAATCAGTTTCTCTAAAAAATATCCCCCTCGGGGATATTTTATTTTCTCTGCCAGTCTCGAGGGAAGTTGTTTGAGAGTCATCCATCCTCTATTTCTTCGACCCCGATAGTTATACCGTCATAGGAGAGGAGGACAGGTCCATCGTTGGTATCCGTCGCGAGGAGATGACCTCTGAGGTAGAGGTCGAGCTCTTCCTCGTCTCGGAGAGTGTAGTAGGTGAGACTTGAGAGGTCGAGAATTCGGTGAGCGAAAAGGTCGTAGTGTATACCATCACGATCTTTTTTCCCGATCGTCTCTCCAAATCGCATAAAATAATACTGTTTTCTGATGTATTCTAGGTCCTTATGATCACGGAGAGCAAGGATTTTTCCTTCGTGTTCATAGGCTGTGTAGCCATCACGCATGATATTTTTTACCTGTTTATCCGAGAGGAGCTTGATTTCTTCATTGATATGGTCTTTTCGCCCCTGTTTTTCTCCTTTCTTTGTCATCGGTGCGATTTTTTCGAGTTTGGTGACGAAGAACCCTCCTGTCCCGTCGATATGTGGCCAAAATCTTTTCTGATAGATGATCTTGAGGCATCATGGATAGCGTTTCATCACAGCATCCACGACTCACTCATTTTCGAGGAGGTTCATACTACAGGTTGAGTAGACCATTTCTCCTCAGGTTTTTAGTGAGATCACCGCGGCATCGAGGAGTTTTTCTTGGAGGCTCGCGATATTTTTGATATTTTTGATGTGCCAATGTTTGGTTGCATCTGTCCCTTTGTAGAGAGTTCACTCACCACTACAGGGTGCATCGAGGAGGACGCGGTCAAACATCTCTTCTGTATGTCGAAAATACTGACCTGGATAGAGAGTGACTCAGATATTGGTACTCCCCATACGATCCAGGTTTTGGAGAAGCTGAGGGATGCGCTCGCGAGTTGGTTCATTGGCGATGATAAACGCATTCGGATAGTGTTCTGAGAGTTGTGTTGTCTTGCCACCAGGACTTGCTGCCATGTCGAGGATGAGATAGGGTTCCCGAGAAATTTCCCCATCTGTGAGTATGTGGACTGATGTCGCTGCTGCGAGTTCCTGTATATAAAAATTTCCTACGAGATGATCGAGCGTGTACCCGATACGACGCTCGAGTGGATCAAAGTCTTCTCGACGATCTATGCTAAAAACATTGGGAATATAGCTCTCTGTGAGGAGAAATCCATATTTTTCCAGGCGTTTTTTTACCTCACTTTCTTTTCCAGGCTTTATACGGATCGTGCGTGGGAGGGAATCCTCGAGTGATGAGAGAAATCTCTGAAATTCTTCTTCTTTTCACTCGAAGAATGTTTCCCTGAAATATGAGATGAAGCGGGGATTGATAGACATAGTTTAGAATCGAAATTTTCGGGCGACTTCTCGATCGAGGTCTCGTGCCTTGATCGTCTCTTTTTTTTGCCAGGTTTTCTTCCCTTTGGCGAGAGCAATACGAACTTTGATGAGGTTGCCTTTTGAGTAGAGAGCGATTGGTACGATCGTCCCCCCGATCTCGTGGAGTTTTTGTTCGAGTCTCAGTATTTCTTTCTTATTCATGAGGAGTGCTCTCTCACGTTTTGGTTCGATCTTGCGCATACCTCAGGCGAGCTCTCCGATGTGGACTCCGACGAGAGAGGGATATCCTTTCGTGATGAGGATATAGGATCATTTGAGGTTTACACTGCCATTTCGCACGCTTTTTACCTCTTCTCCGAGGAGTTTGATCCCTGCCTCATACTCTTCGATGATCTCGTAGTCGAAAAGTGCTTTTTTATTGTCAGCAAATGTGAGAGATGGGGAAGATACTTTCATAGACATCGTGATTATAGAGAAAACCACGAAAAATCAACTTGCGAATATCAGATAATATGATAAAATATTAAAAATATAAATAGTCAATACACATGCCTCTTCGGTTTTTCATACTTATTTTCTCTCTCAGTAGCTGTTTTTTTGCTGTTTCTGCATTTGCAAGCGAAGGGAAATCTGAGTGAGTATGATGAGTACAGCATACTCCCCATCCACCTCATGATCACCCTGATCATGATCATATCAAGAAACTCGATGAGTGACTCGGACGGAGGAGGCAACAAAGAAAATCTCATAGTTAGTATGAGATTTTTTCAAAAATTGTGTGAAGTTTGGCGATCGCGAGCTCCTGATCGATAAAATATGGAGATGTCGCTATACTGATACATCGTACTTTCGGAAGCAAATTTCTAATAAGTTTCAACTTTTTCACTTCATCGATAAAGTCCATCTCAGGTGCAAAAAAATCAAGGTCGATATTGAGAATACTGTTTTTCGGAGGAGTATAGTCACTATATTTTTCTACTTCGTGATTATTTTCTATTCGTATGATTTTTCATACTATTCATACATCGAGAGTAGGAAGGATATAATTTCCTACATTGCAATAAAAATTGGTAAACTCCCATGCATACTCACTTTCTCGTATCGCTTTTTTCGGGTCGAGTGTATATTCATTGTGCCAGAGATCTGAGTGTTCATCGATATGGATGAGTTCTGCTCACTCTTCTATGATACCTTCTCTCATGGCTTCGAGCCAGAAATAGAGAGCATGATTGTGGTTATCAAATATGGTGATAGGAAAAGCGCTATCTTTGAGTCGGACAAAATGACAGAGCCCTCTACACGATCTCAGTATCCCATTTTCCACCTCTTCAAATACTCTATCATCACCGAGTATTACATCACCGAGCGTTCCATCGATCAGAGCAGGGATCGTGATCGATGGTTCTTTTCACAACAAGATACTTCTTTCATCATAAGATAGAGCATTATTTCATTTTCTTCAGCTGAGAGTATAAGGGGATTTGTACATCATATTATCTGAGTACATCTCTTACTGTTCACTTTACATCATAGGTTACCTCTCGTGGTCAGATTTGTGAGGTGATTTCATTTTTTTCGCTCGGAGCATCAGTCGGAGATGGTGTATGTATCTCTACATTCTCACGAGAGAGAAGTGTCTGTATGAGTCCAGCAGTATCGGTCGGATGTGGTACATAGTACATACTCGTTGTCCCGAGCATTGTCTCACCTCACTCTGTCATGATTTCTATCGTTCCATACTGGAAAAAACTCGCGAGCCATCCTGGGTACTTCGCAGTGACTGTTTTTACTTTCTCCCCTTCGACAGCTTGGCTTGCTGAGAGCATTCCCGACTGGTTCACAAAAAATATTTTCCCTGGTATAACGATGTTGTAATCCATTTCGAGATCCATCATACGTTTTCTATATTTTCCGAGAAGGATCCACTGTATAAAGAGAATAATAGAGTCCACTAGGATCCACTCGATCCCACTCGATCGCATATGTGCGAAGTAAAAATACCCACTCCATATGATCAGTCCAATAATAATGAGCTGGTTCAAAATCGTCTGGTTAAAAAATCGTATAAAGTAGAGATCTCACTCGTGAAGTCAGTTCCTGAGTTTTGTTTCATCGGTCTCGATGCGAGGAACGTCATAGATCACTCGAAAGTGAGAAAGGTAACTCCATACCGAAAACACAAAGAGTACGAGTGAAATACCAACCCCAAAGAGAAACGAGTACCGGAGTATCTCATCTCGATGGTATGAGTATGATATGTACATATTGCAGGCAGAGAGTAGGATGATAAGTATCGGTATCCAGATCATCGCGAGTCCAAATATCCATGACCGTTTTATGATCATGATTTTTTTTACACCTTCTTCTCTGAGTCGAGCAACGGTTTCTGTTTCACTCGAGATATCAAAGGATTTGAATATCGCACCGTAGATTTTGTGAAATGGTATCATATGCAAAAATTAGAGTGTTTGGAGTTTTTGTATCACAGCATCAAATACTTGCTCTGGAGTCTTATCGTTTGTATCGATCACGATGTCGTAGAGAGACATATCATATATATGGACGCCATAGTACTTCATATAGCGCTCGTTTTCACTCTCTCGTCTGATAGTAATATTTCTCGCGGCATCATCGATATTTTCGTGCGTTTCGAGTCCTTTTCGTGTATTGTCAGCGAATATGCGTTTCGCAGCTTCCTCTGGAGTTACTGTGAGAAAAATCTTTTTACCATGAGGGATAAAGTGAAAGGCGAGACGACCATCGATGATAAAGTCATCCTGTTCTGCTCAGAGTTTTTTCTGTCGTTCGTCGAGGATGCTATCGATCACTCCACTATCAGTTTCGGCGATTTGATTGAGCTCGATGATCGAGACGCTTCTCTCGAGAGCGAGTTCTCGCATAAAGTCTCCAGTCGAGTACCGTCTGAGACCAAAGTGCTCAGCGAGTTTTTTTCAGAGAGTGCTTTTTCCTGATCCGAGATGTCCGCCGAGAGTGATGATCATAGAGGGATTATATCCAAAAATAGGAAAATACAACTATCGTACCAGCCATTTTTTCTTTTCTTCCTGTGAAAGAGGGGTGATAAAGTCGGATTCATAGTACAGATTTTCTTTTGGTCGACTTTTTTTCACAGAGCCATCCCATGTGAAGGTGCGAGATTTTTGACTACAAAGAGTATCGAGACATTCATAGCTTTCTTTGATCCCACGAGGAAGAAACTCTTTCTCTTTCTCTGGTGTGATCGATCAGTTTTGTATCATGAACTCTGCGATATGATGAAAAATCGGACCTGCACCACTCACTCCTGATACGTCCTGCATCGATGTCCTATCTGCGTTCCCGACCCAGACACCGATGACAACATCACTGTTATATCCGAGAGCCCAATTATCACGAAAGTCTGTACTCGTTCCTGTTTTGACTGCGAGGGGGAGAGAGGTATTGAGGATGCTCGATATTCCAAATGTTTTACTCCGATTTTTCTCATCAGCGAGTATATGCCAGAGGAGAAACGTAGGACCATCCTCTCCCGAGTTCGCGATATTTCCATAGGTCATGACGATATTTTCGAGGGAGGTTTCTATCGCTCATATCCCTATCCCATAGCCATAGTAGCTACTCTCATGATCGAGATCGATACCAGCCCTCCGTAGAGCATCATATACTCGTCATATACCGAGAGTTTCTGTGAGACGCACAGTCGCACTATTGAGACTATTTCAGAGGGCTTCTGCGAGGGTGACGGGCCCATAGGATTTGGGGATGTAGTTTTGTGAGATAAAGTTTTTCTCACGGTCCTCAGTCTGATATACTTTGGTATCGTCGAGGATGAGGGAGGATCCATCGTAACCATCTTTGAGCGCTATGAGGTAGATAAGTGGTTTTAAGAGGGATCATACCGAGCGTTTTTTTGTGATCATATCAATACTACTGGTATCACTTGGTTTTGGTCGGTTCGCGATATAGGCTCGTATTTTCTTGGATCCTGGCTCATAGACGAGGATACTTGCATTTTCTACATTTTTCTCTTCGAGGTTTTTGAGTGTTCACTCGATGAGTTCCTCTCACCGTTTCATGAGAGCCTTATCGAGAGTCGTATAGAGGATTTTGGATTTCGAGAGACATATATCTTTCGGTATTTCCTCCACAAAGAGTTCGAGTAGAGAGGATTTCCCACTACAAAAATCTCAGAGCTCTTTTTTTATCCTTTCTGTGAGGAGTGGAAAAGTATCGATTTTTTTATATCCGTCGTAGTCTTGTTCTTCTCCTCTGAGTGAGAGTCCAGGATAGAGTTTTTCTGCTACCATTTTCCTATAGAGTTCACGATTGGGAGATGGATTGGGTGAGTGTATGCGAGTGATGATTTCGACGATCTCCTTCTCATCGAGATCAGCTCATCACTTTCCGAAGTATGCATGACTTGCCGTCTCTACCCCATAGAGTCCATTTCCCATATAGACACTACTGAGATAGTCTCGGAGGATATCTTCTTTATCGAGTGCGAGCTCCGCGATCGTAGCCCACCAGGCCTCTCGGATCTTTTGTCATATGTCACGATTTTCACTCGGAAAGTATCGATTTTTTATGTACTGTTCAGTGATCGTGGAGCCTCACCGTATGAGGTCCCCTCGTCGTATGTTCTCATAGAGACTTGAGAGTTTCGCGAGAGCATCGACCCCATAGTGATCGAAAAAACGCTTATCCTCTATAGTAAGTATTCCTTGCACAAGTGGTGCGTCGAGACTCCCAGTATAGGGTTCACTGTAGCCATTCTCTCCTGAGAGTTGTGTGAGGAGCTCCCCCCTTCGATCATATATTTTCAGATATCAGAGCGTCTCCTCTCATGCGCGTAGTCCCAAAAATATCCCGACACTCGAATAGGCAAAATATCCAAAGAGGATACATATGAGAAACAAGAAAAATCGTTTCATATTTCCTGTATTATACAAAAAACTCTGAAGAAAAAAACATTTTTATTTGACAAGGAGAAAAAAACCTTATAATCAGGCTACTCTATCGTAGAAAGTAAGAGAGCAATAGCTCATAATTCTTACCGAGATGGACAGTATAGTTATTAGTTATTAGTTATTAGTTATTGGACTCTGTCTAAAATCTAAAATCTAAAATCTAACACCTAGCATGTTCGTACGATATGGTGCGGATTTTTTTTGCACTTTCGTCAGAGTTCGTGGGATATCCCATGTATAGTCTATTTTTCACCTTTTACTTATTATGGCAGTTTCTAAAGCCAAGAAATCAGAACAACTTGCTGCACTTGAGGCGCACCTCAAGGATGCAACATCAGTAACATTTACTTCTAATCAGAAGGTAACTGTTGCCGAAGTATCTGCTCTTAAGCGTGACCTTCGTGCACAGAATGCACTTTTCCTCATCGTGAAGAAGACTCTTATCCGTATCGCGTTCAAGAACGTCTACGGTGTCGAGCTCGATCTTGCGACTCTCCCAGGTCAGGTAGCACTTACGATCGCTAAGGGTGACGCTGTCGCTCCACTCGGTGTGACCAATAAGTATGCGACTGAATGGAAAAAAGAAGAGAAAATGGTATTCGTCGCAGGATATATGGAAGGTCGTATGATGGATGGAGCTGAGACAAAAAAACTCGCGACTCTCCCATCTCGTGAAGTCCTCCTCGCGAAACTCCTCGGATCTATGATGTCTCCACTTTCTGGACTTGCTCGATTCTTCGATGCAGCTGGAAAAGATCTCACGACAAAGGGTCTCACAAAGGTCGGTGACCTCACGTCATCTGCTCCTGCGAAGGCTCCAGAGGCAAAAGAGGAAACTCCAGCTCCCGTAGCTGAGACTCCAAAGGCCGAAGAAGTACCTGCAGCAGAGGCTGCTCCAGCAGTCGCTGATGCTACTCCTGAGGCTCCAGCCGCAGAAGAAGCACCTGCAGCATAATTTCGTTTCACATCCTGCTTACCTCTGGTCGGCAGGTGCGAGATGAAAATCTCGGTCAAATATATTTATTTTTTTTATTTTTCATTTTATGGCTGATCTTAGCAAAAATGCAGAAAAGGTTCTCGAACTCGTCGAGGGTCTTACGATCGTAGAGCTCGCTGACCTCGTCTCCGCTATGGAGGAGAAGTTCGGAGTTTCTGCAGCTGCTCCAGTAGCAGTTATGGCTGGTGGTGCTGCTCCTGCAGCAGGTGGTGACGATGAGAAGACATCATTTGACGTCGTTATGACATCAGCTGGTGCTCAGAAAATCGCGGTAATCAAGGTTATCCGTGAGATCACTGGTCTCGGACTCGGTGAGGCAAAGGCTCTCGCTGACAACGGTGGTGATATCAAGAAAGGTGTCAAGAAGGACGAAGCTGAAAAGATCAAGAAGCAGCTCGAGGAGTCTGGAGCTACTGTTGAGCTCAAGTAGTTTCTTACTGCAAGAAAAATCCCCCAACTGGGGGATTTTATTTTATCTGCTTATTTTTCTAATACACACCTAAGAATTGTTAAGTCATTTGCATTTGTTACAGAGTGGAAGTTTCAAGCATTGAATTCGAGAACTCTTCCAGTATTTAGTGCTGTACTTTCAATGATTAATTTAGAAGAATTATGGATATTTAAAGTACCATTACCTTTTCATAAGTTTATCACAATAATTGGCATTGAAATTCAATCTTTTGTATCTTTATGGATTGGCACATTTCCACAATAAGCGTATGATGGTGCAGGTATAACTCAATTTCATAATGCAATTGAAATTCAAAAAGTCTTTTTTAAAAGCTCTTTTAACTTTCGTGAGAAATCCTTGTTTAAAGTTATACTGGATAGCGATTCTCAGTATTCAGGGTATGTATCTTGAGATTGTTCTGATTTGGCTTGATATGCAAATTCCAAGAGAACACTTGAAAACTCTTCAGGAATGACTCAACTTTCAATTATTTCTGACATAAATTTATTATAACAGAAAATATAAAAATAGCAATATTTCTACCTCTTAAACTTCAGAAATTTCATCAGTGCTTCTCGTGTCGCCATGATATCTCCTTTCGCAGTGTGCGCCTGGAAATCCGTGATATGGAGCATCTCAGCGATACCTCCAGGCTTTGAGAGGCTTGTCGAGCGGAATGGGAGATTGATCTTATTGTACCGTGCGATGGCGTTTGCTTGATTTGCTATAGACTTGGTATCGATGATATCGTTGCCGAGTTTTTCGTAGAGGTTGGGGCGACGAGCATTATAAAACACACTTCCGAGAAATGCTATATCTGCCGCGATAAACTGTCCCACCATGATCGGTTTACGACCCTCAGGGAAGTACGTCTCCATAAATCCATCCCAGTATTCGCAGAACTCTTCATAGGATTTGCCGAGAGCGATACGATCGAGCGTAAATCCATTGTACTCGAGAGATTTCGGATCGATGACGATGTTGTCTGGAGGACAGAGATCCATGAAAAATTCTCCGATATTGTCGAAGGTATCATTCATGACGATAGCACCCACTTCGATAACTCCGTTTTGAAATGGATTCAAACCAGTCATTTCGAGGTCGATGATGAGATAGGTTCCGAGCTGTCCTTCCGGCATAAAAATTTGCTTTTTTCGTCGGTCTCTCTAGAGTGGTGGAGTCGACAGCTCATCATATATCACGCTAGAGAAAAGTCAAAAAAATCCTCTTTACATTATGCCAAAGCCATTTATCGTCCATGATCCCTATTTCGAGAAAGCAAAAAAACTCGGATATCGCGCTCGGAGTGCCTTCAAACTCCTCGAGATACAGGAGAAATTTCACCTTATAAAAAAGGGAATGAATGTCCTCGATCTCGCTGCAGCTCCTGGATCGTTCCTCCAGGTGATCGCGAAAATCATCGGGATAGAAGGAAAAGCGGTCGGTATCGATATCCAGAAGATCGACCCCAATTTCTGATTTCCTAACATCTATCTTCTCCAGGAGAGTGTTTTTGAATTCGAAAAAATCCGTACCTGGCTCGACAAACTCGGGATCGGACAATTTGATCTCATTACCTCTGATATCGCACCAGCGACAACAGGGATGACAGGAGTTGATCAGTATCGCTCGATCGAGCTCAATCTCGCTATCCTCGATGTTGCTCATGTATTTCTACGAAAGTGAGGATCGACAGTGCTCAAGGTTTTTGTCGGAGAAGATGTCGAGGACCTCATAGGTCCAATCAAGGAAAAATACACAAAACTTTCTCGATTTAAACCAAAAGCATGCCGAGATCGAAGCTTCGAAGAGTACTTTGTTTGTCAGGGGAAGAAATAACTGTTATTTCACTGGAAAATTCGGTGGATTTTTTCTATTTTTCGCTATAATAAAGCCATTATTTTTATTTTTTGTATTTTATGAATCTCGCTACAGAAATCAGACAAAAATATCTCGATTTTTTCCGAAGTAAGGGTCACGCTATCGTCCCATCGTCACCACTCCTCCCTGAGAATGATCCGACGACACTCTTCACGGGTTCTGGGATGCAGCCTATGCTCCCATATCTCCTCGGTGAGCCGCACCCACTCGGGACGCGTATCGCCGACTCACAGAAATGTTTCCGTGCGGTCGATATCGATGAAGTCGGAGACAATCGTCATACGACATTTTTCGAGATGCTCGGAAACTGGTCACTCGGAGACTACTTCAAAAAGGAACAAATTCCATGGATGTGGCACTTCCTGATAGAGGAAGTCTGACTCGATCCGAATAAACTCTATATCACCTGTCACCGTGGGTCATCTGATGCTGGGATCGCTCGAGATGATGAGGCAGCGAGTCTCTGGCAGTCACTCTTCGCGACTGTGGGTATCGAGGCTCGTACATCTGAGAATGCTGCTACACATGGCATGATGCCTGGGGAGCGTATATTTTTCTATGAAGATAAGAAAAACTGGTGGAGTCGAGCATGAGTCCCTGCAAAGATGCCGGTCGGAGAACCTGGAGGTCCTGACTCAGAGATGTTTTGGGATTTTGATCCCGATGGAGAAAAACGTATCCACGAACGATCGATCTGGAAAGCAGAACCATGTCATGTAAACTGTGACTGTGGCCGATTTCTCGAGATCGGAAACAATGTCTTCATGGCCTATAAAAAAGAGTCAGATGGTTTTCGCGAGCTCAGAGGGAAAAATATCGACTTCGGTGGAGGACTCGAACGTATCGCGATGGCGATGCATGATACTCCCGATATTTTCATGACCGGAGTGTTCGATACTCTGCGTACCAAGCTCGAAGAAATCACAGGAAAGTCATACACAGGGGAGTATAGTCATACGAAGAATTTTCGTATCATCATGGATCATATACGAGCGGCGACATTTCTCATCGGAGATGGAGCATTTCCGTCAAATATCGATGCTGGATACTTTGTCCGTCGTCTTATCCGTCGAGCGATCCGTGCTGGACGCGCCATCGACCTCGGTACGCACTTTACATCGATACTTGCGACTATCATCATCGAGGACTATCGGAGCGCATATCCAAATCTCGAGACCAATCGTGAGACTATCCTGAAGGCTCTCGCTGATGAAGAAGATAAGTTCCGTCGTACACTCGAGCGCGGAGAGCGTGAGATCGAAAAGATCCTCATGAGTGGAGAGAAAATCGATGGAAAAAAAGCATTCTGGATTTTCGAGACGTATGGATTCCCTCGTGAGATGACCGAAGAAATCATCCTCGAGCATCGCGCGATGGGACATGGTGGACTCGAGTGAGTAGCCAATATCGAGATCATGCGAGAAAAACTCTATGAGATTTATGATGGTCTTCGTGCTGAGATGGAGGTATTTGCCCGAGACTTCAGCGAGAGTGCAAAGGCACATGCCGACATGTCTCGTACCGCTGCAGCAGGGAAGTTCGCAGGAGGACTCGCTGATCACTCAGATGAGACGACAGCGCTCCACTCAGCATGTCACCTCATGCTGGCAGGTCTGCGCCAGGTGCTCTGAGATGGAGTACACCAGGCAGGGTCCAATATCACTGCTGAGCGTCTCCGATTTGACTTCACACACCCTGAGAAGATGACTCCTGAGCAGATAGCTGCTGTCGAGAAATACGTGAATGAAGCTATAGGAGCGAAGCTCACGGTCACTGTCACCAATATGGATAAAACTGAGGCAAAAAATAGTGGTGTCGAGGGGTCATTTTGGGAGAAATACCCTGATATCGTAAAGGTCTACTCTATGGTCGGAGAAAATGGTGTCATATACTCCCGGGAGTTATGTGGTGGTCCTCATGTCGAGAACTCTCTCACGATGGGAAAATTTAAAATCATAAAAGAGGAGAGTAGTAGTGCAGGAGTGAGGCGTATCAAGGCAGTACTAGAGAAATAAATTACCTACATTGTATGATAAAAAATATTGTCTTCGATTTCTGATGAGTACTCAATACACTCGGGAGTTTTAAAGAGGTACTATACAAATTCGATCCAAATATTGATTATGAAAATTTTATGAGTCAATATGGATCTGCTGTAGAAAAATCCCATGTATCAATATCTGAGTGAATATATGAAGCTATGTGTGCCTCGAGTATAGGTAAAAAAAGAGAAGATTGTATCGATGCTATCATTTCTCCAAGTGAGAAAATTTTGAATCTCTTGCCTGTCTTTCGACAACTTGGATTTCGTCTTTATATTCTTTCCAATATCACTCCTGGAGTCTTGCCTGTATTTCTCGAGCGACAAAATATTGCTCACCTTTTTGATGGTGTAGTCGAGAGTTGTATAGCATGAGCGAGCAAACCAGATACTGCTATATACCATAGCCTTCTGAGAGAGTATTCCCTATTGCCAGAAGAGTGCCTGTTTATCGATGATAAACCTCTCAACCTTATTCCAGCAAAAGAGTTTGGTATGGAGATATTCCATTTTGACTCTTGAGTCAATCCTAAGGATATCTTATAATTTTTTACTTCATGCAAAAACCTGTTCCTGGCTCTCACTGGCGCCACTACAAATCCACTGGATGAGATGATCATACTTATGAGGTTACCTGAGTATATGTGCACTCTGAAACGCATGAGCCGATGGTCGTCTACCGTCCACTCTATAGTGTTCCAGAGGACTCATGGGTATATGGCCACCCTGGAGCGGTGAGACCTCTTTCTCTTTGGTATGATGAGGTAGAGTATGGTGGTCAGAAAGTACATAGATTTACAGAAATACAAAAATAATACTTTCTCTTCCAAAAGATGGGATTTTTTGTATAATCAGAGTATGGAGACAAAAATTTTTCTCATCCGTCATGCTCAAAGTGAAGCAAATACAAATCCGTTTACCGTGTGAGGGAGAAACATCGAATCTCCGCTTACTCTTACGTGAAATATACAGGCACATAAACTTTGACATTATCTCTGAGAAAAATATGGATGCACTCTTTGAGAGACACATTTTGTCTCATCCCCGAGTGTTCGTACTATTATTACTGCTGAGATCGTATCTTGGCATCTCTGAAGAGATAATCGATCACTTATTCTCGATCCTGACTTACTCGAAGTAGATCAGTGAGAATGGTCATGAAGATCTATTCGCGAGGTACGTACACCGGAAGTCCTTTCTCAGATAAAAAACAATCCAGATTTTCGACCACCAGGAGGAGAGTCAAATAGAGAAGTTTTTGAAAGGATGTATAGAGTTTTACATAAAGTGACTCAATACTGACTAGGGAAGACAACATTTCTTCATACTCATGGACTCGCGACACGAATACTCGTCAAAGGTATCCTTGATTCGGATACTCCTATACGAATAGAAAATACTGGAATTACAGAACTACATTACTCTCCTAACAGTTGATTCACAATACATGGTGATATATGAACAGCCCCGCATCTAAATAACTAACTTTCTATGTCTTACTCAACCAACTGGAACCTCTCTCGTTACTTCTACTCGGGTCTGGATGATCCTCGTCTTGTCGCAGATATCGCCTCGGTCACCCCTGATACTGAGGCATTTACAGCGAAATATCGTGATACATTCGCGAAATTTACGAAGCCTGAGGAAATCCTCGAGTTTTATCAGGATTATACTGATTTTTCATATCGTCTCGGGAAGCCAGGGTATTACCTTTTTTATCTCTCATCCCTCGATACACAGGATCTCGAAGTGACTAAAAAAATGGGTGAGCTCGACTATATATCCACTCTTGCCTCTGAGAAACTCCTCTTCATCGCACAAGGATGGAAAGAGATCGGCCATGACCGTATCATGGAGTGGTCCCGTGATCCTGGGCTCGCTCGCTATAAAAACGATCTCGTATCGACGGCAGATGGGATCAAATATATCCTCAGTGAACGAGAAGAGTATGTCCTCAATATGAAGTCTCGTCCTCTCGGACTCGCAGGATCACTTCATGATGAGCTCACAGGGTCATATGAATTCACCATGAATATCGCAGGAGAGGAGAAAAAAATGACAGAAGAAGAGGTCAGATCGTACCGTCAACATACTGATAGGAGTATACGAGAGGAAGCATATAGATCTCTTCGTCGAGTCTACAATAGCAAACAAAATCAGATCGCACTCGGTAATATCTATACCTCGATCGTGAAGGACTGGTCGACTGAGATCCGCATGCGTGGATACGGAGAAAATGTCATGGCACAACGTAATCTCTCTGAAGAGATGGATGATGAGGTCGTCGACATGCTCCTCGCGGAAGTCGAGCGTGCCTATCCGATCTATGCACGATATCTCCGGGCCAAGGCAAAAATGCTCGGTCTCGAAAGTGATTTCTCTGTGTGGGATACGGGAGCACCACTTGGGAAATCTGATAAAGACTTTACCTTCGATGAAGCTTACGATCTGCACCTCTCTGTCATGAAGGACTTCGATAGTGATTTCTATGATTACTCGAAACGTATGATCGAGGAGGAGCGTATCGATGTATTTCCTCGTGCAGGGAAGCGAGGATGAGCATTTGCGAGCTATCGAAAATGAGATGAGTCATTTGTCCTCCTCAATTTCACTGGCAAGCTCCGTGACGTCTCGACGATCTCTCACGAGCTCTGACATGCCATACACGGTCATCTCTCTCAGATCCAGGAAGCACCCGTCTATGACTCACCACTCTCGATGGCAGAGACAGCATCGATATTTGCTGAGATGCTCCTCGGAGAAAAGGTAAAATCTCTCGTATCCGCCGAGGAATACAAAGACTATCTCAATGAACGTCTCTCAGACATCTTCGCGACGATATTTCGCCAGGTGCAGTATGTGATCTTCGAGAGACAGATACATACACAGATACACAGTGGAAATGAGTTAACATATAAGGAGCTCAATTCTCTCTGGCGACAAGAACAAGAAAAACTCTACGGAGGAGTCGTCGCATTCGATGTCCCAGGTGCAGATGAGAGTGGATGGTCGATGATCCCACATATCTTCCATACACCGTTTTATTGCTATGCATATGCATTTGGCAATCTCCTCACCTTCGCACTCTATCACAAGGTGCATGTCGAAAAATCTCTCTCAGTCGAGGACTATAAAGATATCCTCAGAGCCTGAGGTAGTGAACGTCCACGTGATCTCCTCGGTCGTTATGGTATCGATATCGCTTCACCTGACTTTTACCGAGCTGGACTTGTTGAGGTAGAGCATATGGTGGAGGAGTTTGAGAAACTTGCATAAATCTATTTCTCCATATAATAAAAGGTCTATGTACCACGCATTCTACTAGTTTCGAGACATTCGTATAGAATTGTATTTTTTTACCTTTTTTACTATGTCTGAAATTCTTATCCTTGCTTCTATCACACTCCTCGCAGCTATCTCTCCTGGTCCAGATATGATCGTAGTGCTCAAGAACGCTATGAAATCCCAAAAACTCTGATGGGCTACAGCTCTCTGAGTATGATGCGCAATATTTATCCATGTTGCCTATTGTATCGCTTGAGTTGGACTCATTATATCTCAGTCGATCGTTATATTCTCGATCGTAAAAACTCTCGGAGCAATTTATCTTCTCTATATAGCCTATCAGCTTCTCAGGTCCAAGAAAGAATCTATTGGAGCTATCGAGAAAGTTACTCATACGAGTGCCTTTCGATGATTTCGCGAAGGATTTGTAACCAATGCTCTCAATCCAAAAGCAACACTCTTTTTTCTCTCTGTCTTCACTCAGGTTATCAATCCCAATACTTCACTTATCACACAGTGACTCTATGGTGTGATGATGGCGAGTATTGTCTCCATCTGGTTCATGACGCTTACGAGTATCATAAATCTTTCTCCTGTGAAGAAAAATCTTTCGTCGGTTCAGTATTATCTGAATAAGCTCATGTGAGGACTTCTCGCATTTCTCGGTATCAAAATACTCCTTTCTTCTCGCTAATGCCTCTCATCCAATCTCCCCTCGCATTCACACTCCCATGGTACGACGCTGGTATCCCGAAAGGGTACTGGCAGGAGGGGGTTGTGCCAGGAGGCAAAATCCTCTCTACGCACAATCCCAGTATGCCAAGGAAGCCTGTCGATACCGAGTACCTCGGACTCATCGCCTATCCTCCCGATACAGGGTCAGTGTGCTATACGGGAGATGAGTTCTTCCCACAGTTTTCTGAGGCAGGATATACCTGACAGTGTGTCGCATTCGCGAAGGCAGTTTCTGGACGTCGATCGACCTCATCAGCCGAGTGGCTCCCAGGCATCTCGCTCGTCGACTTCGCCAAAACTCCTGATGCGAAAATCCTCCCGAAATATCAGGGTATGATGATCGCCTGTTTCGATGGGAAGTCGAACTATAGTCTCGCCCTCGCGAACCGTAAGCATGTCGCTATACTTCTCAAGATCAACTTCGACGCCACAGGTAAGCCCAAAGATATCATCGTCGCGGATCAGAACTATTACAACTACGCGCCCTATGATTTCTACGCTGGCAAAATCGCCAAACACACGATCCCATGGGGGACGCTTACGCAGAATTGAGTCGGGTATGCTCGGAACTATCATATCGTAAGTATCTAGATTTACGCATTTGCAGGAATGACACACTTAAAAAAATGAAGACCCTAGAAAGAAAAGACATCCCAGCAGATTTCACATATTATCGAACCGCTTCGAGGATATTCTATGAATACTCCATGAGGTATGTCCGTGAGAAGATTATAAAAATCGGGGAGAAATATGGTTTTGCTATGGCTTCGTGTTTTTTCCCATGACTCTGGTCTGTCCATATCGAGAAACATGATGAAGAGATAACCAGAGAAACTCTGAGGAAATACAATATATCGCATGGTATCATGTACTGGGCTCCTCTACGGAGAGGGACGAAACCAAAGGGTTGGTATAGGCTTCCTATATGGATCACGAGACGTATCTTGCACTCTTCTCGAAGTGCATTTTCCCATCTCGATCGAGCAGACTACTGGAACAAGTGGACACCGAAGGCGCGTGCTCATCGGAGACATGTCCTCGATACTCTTGCTTCTGGAGAGATCCGTATCGAGGAAACTCGTGATATAGAGAAATTTCTCACATACTATCGGCAAACCAAAATCACAGATCCAAATAAATTTTTCGTACTTCGCATGACTCGAAAACTGTTTCCTGAAGATGCGAGTGACTACCGTATTTTTATCGCTTATCAGGGTGATCGTCCTCTTGCTGGAGCTGTTTTTATCGATGAGTGAGTGACGAGCGAATATTGGGCATCTTTTTACCATCGAGATGGATATCCATATCACCTTGGTATCGCGATCATGGATCGATGGTTCCTTGACTCTTATAAAAAATGAATAAAATATTGTGATCTCGATCATATGCGTGATAGTTGGCAATCTCTCGGGTACAGGGGATACACGAAGTTCAAAGAGTCGATTGCTGATTATGATGTCTACTTCCACGATATGTGGGTAAAAATTTTTTAGTAATTTCTAAAAAAATCCATATCATCTTCATTCTTGATTAAAAAATAATTTTTTCTTATGGACTACTCTCTCCTCTCTCGCTCGTATGATCTCCGCGGTATCTATGGGAAAGATATCAATGAAGACTTTTTTTATCGACTCGGATACGCATGGATCACCGTTATCGGTAAGAAACGTGTCGCACTCGGCTATGATGCGAGACTTTCGTCGATATCCCTTCGAGATGCATTTATTCGTGGAGCCAATCAGGCTGGCGCGACAGTCGTCGATATCGGACTCTGCTCATCGGATATGCTCTCATTCGCGACGTGTTACTATGATGATATCGAGGCAGGTGGGATGATCACTGCGAGTCATAATCCGAAAGAGTACAATGGCTTCAAGTGTCTCTCACACACAGGTGAACCCTACAACTTCAAAAAATATGGCCCTACCATGGTAGAAGTGATGCAGGGGATGGATGGTTTTTACCCCCTTGAGAAAGGGGGGCAGGGTGGATTGGCGTTTCTGGAAAACCAATCCTCAGTCTCGACTTCGTCGAGCCAGCTCCTTTCTCAAGGAGCTTTGGAACACCGAAATGTCCTCGAAGACTGGATAGATCATATCCTTCGTTTTGTCGGACCCTGAGTCGACTTCTCTCGCTATACGATCGTCGCTGATGGAGGAAATGGTTCTGCCTGAGCATTTATGCCACGCCTTGCCGAGAAAGCAGGATTTCGTATGATCCCACTTTTCCTAGGTCCAGATGGACACTTCCCGAACCATCATCCGAACCCGATGCTCGAGAAAAACCGTGAAGACGCGAAAAATGCTCTGATTGAGGAGCATGCTGATCTCGCATTTATATTTGACGGAGATGCTGATCGTATCGTCATCCTCGATGAGACGGGAGCGCAGGTGAACTCTGCTGTCATCTCTGCAGTGATCGCTGATGCCATCCTCGCTCGCGAGCCGACAGCGAATTTCATCGGAAATGCTGTCGCATCGCACAATTTTCGAGATTTTGTCATCTGAAAATGAAGGGAATATATCCGTGAGATGGTCGGACACGTCTATATCCGTGAAAACATGATGAAAAACCCGACTATTGCCTACGCATGAGAGCACTCGGCTCATTATTTCTTCCGAGACAACTACTTCATGGACTCGGGGATCGTCGCAGGGATGGTATTCCTCTCGGTGATCGCGAAATCATGACAAAAAGTGAGTGAATATATCGCCAAATACATCCACTATATCACTCTCGAGGAGACCAATTTCGAAGTAAAAGACCCGAAGTGATCGATCGCGAAGCTCGCGGAGATCTATAAAAATGAAAAACATGATCTCTTCGATGGTATCACCGTCGAGTATGGTGATAGGAGCTGGTGGAATTTCCGTCCATCATCCAACGAGCCACTGCTGAGATTTAATCTCGAAGCGAAGACAAAAGAGCGATTTGACGAGCTCTATAATGAGATCATGGTGCACATTCGCACGTTTTGAGAGGCGAGTGAGGACTAAAACTTTCTTTTACCTTTGTCATTCCGTAGTGAAACGGAGGAATCGCTTTTTCATTTGCTTAAGAGATTTTCATTCTTCATTCCTCAAATGTGATCTTGAAAGGGATCCCTACGGGATGAGAAAAAAATAAAGGTACCAAAAAAGTTTCACAGAAATGAGGAAATATGTTACAATAGTGGCATATTGTATGACGACCAAAGATGATCTCATCCGCGAAAATCGTGAACTGCGCTCCAAGCTCGAGCTCGCAGAGAAGTGGATGGCGCGCGAAGTCACCGCATCACTCCAGAAAATCCGTGAATGAGCGATCAAAAAATCTCAGAGAAAACACTTCGAAAATGCTTTCGAGGGAGAAAAACTAGATATCATCACCAGAAAGATCACGAGTCTCTACGGTAATCTGCTCGATCACGCACCGAAATATACTCTCGAGCGCCTCATCGACGCTGAGATCTACTCTGAGACACTTAGTCGCTATCCCCATATGGATGGACTTCCGATAGTACTCGCTTACCAGAAGATCCTCGATGCCTGGATCGAGGAGCGGCTCGTCGCTCCGTGGCGAGAGAGTGTAAAATCACAAAAATTTCCACTCTCACAAGATCCACTCGAAAAAGACCTCGAAAATATCCGAAAAAAGCACTATACTCTCTCCATCGGGCGACTCTATCAGATTCTCTCTCTTGTGCGATGAAGTGATATATTTTCTCCTCTGCTCAGGCATTTCGTCGATTTTTCCAAGTCGCATGAGAGCACACTTTTTAGCACACTCACTTCTGATGCATTTTTTCTCCCATTTTCCGAGCTCATCGATCTCGAAATCTTTTCAAAAAAACGTCACGAGAAGAAGGTGACGTTTAGTGATGTGAAAAACGCGAGGGAGATATTTAGTGACGTAATTATAAAACTATTATTTTAGACTATCTAAATTTATCGGTGTGGTTCAATCCCAAGCCCTCCTACGTTTAGAACTATCCCCATTACGAGTAACTGTCCACTCATAAGTTCTTATGTCTCTAGTATCAAAAGGGTTTACTCTAATGTGTCACTCATATTTTTCATTATTTGGCATATCAGCCCATACAGTTGGCTCTAATTTCGTCCGCCCTGCTATGATATTTTCTCATCATTTTGCTTGTAAATCTTTAATTAATACTTGAGCTACTGCATGGCTAGTATCATCAATATTTTTTTGCCAAAAAGCACCACCAATAACTCATCATGACATACCAAGCATTAATGCTAGATAAGCTGCTTTTTCTAATCTGGTTTCTCTATTGGTGTTTTCCATATCCATCAAAGTTAGTATGATACTATATTATCATAAAATAATAAAAGTCAATTTAAAAATTTTCATTCAAACACTCTAATTCTATTTTTTCACTATAATCCCCTCATGATCATCCTCGGCATCGACCCATGAACTGCGACGACTGGATTTGCCCTCATAGAAAAAGAGGGGAGAGTGACGCGCGTTATCGAGTATGGAGTCATATCGACACAGGCTGGACTCCCACTGTCTGAGCGTCTCGTCCAGATAGCAACCGATCTCAGACAGATCATCGATACCTATCATCCGACTGCGTGTGGGATCGAGAGACTTTTTTTCCTCAGAAACGTCACCAATGGTATCGATGTCGCCCATGCACGAGGTGTCGTCGTCTATACACTTGCATCTCTCGGTATCCCGATCACGGAGTTCACTCCACTCCAGGTGAAACAGGGTATAGCGGGCAATGGATTTGCCAAGAAACCACAGGTCCAAAAGGCACTCCAGATGATCCTCAAACTCCGAGAAATACCGAAACCAGATGATGCTGCCGATGCTCTCGCGATCGCCTACCTCACAGCACTCATGATAAAATCATAAATTCCCTTGCCAGAAGGCATTCTATCGATACAATTATTCCGAGAATAACCTTTTTCTATGCCATTTCTTGAGGCACTTGCAAATACATTTCAGGTTACCGTATTTGACGCATGACTTATCGTAGTCACGCTTCTCGCGGTTCTCCTTATGTATTATTTCCTCTCACTTCATCAGGTATTTGAGGCGGCATTTGGTGCGATCGTCGGACTTGGGATTTATATACTGCTCTCTGTCGTACTCCTCGGAAATCCGACTCTCTCCACTGAGTGATGACTCTTTCCTCTCGGTTTTTCTGTATTTCTCGTCTCTCTCGCACTCTATCTCGTCTGGGTTCTCATGGTACTCTTTCCTCTCCATGGTGGACTCGTCATCTCTGAGCCGACACATCCGACACTCTATACACTCATATTTCTCTGAGTTTCGAGCTTTCTCGTCTTTGCCATGGGTGCTGTCGCGATCTATATGATCGAGCAGAGTTATGTATTTCATGTAGGAAACATCCTGACATGGATACGTGATACGTTTTTCTATCAGGAAAATATCAGGAAATCAGCATACTATGGGTATATCATGAGTCACCAAAACATGATCATCCCACTCGGGATTGTCCTCATGCTCTACAAACTTCTTCTTTCTAATCTCATCAACGCGGCATTTCTCTCTATCTGGTACAACCTCGCAAATGTCGGATTTTATCGGAAAAAAGAGGATGCGAGCTACCGTGTCGAGTTCCATGAAGTGGGGGGGAGTGGACATGACGACGACCATGGACATGATGACCATGGAGGACATGATGCTCATGATGATCATGGACACGGTACGGGTCACGGAGGCCATCACTAATACTCTACGCATATGTCAGAACTTCGTTTCGAGGAAAAAATACTCTATAAAACTCACCAACACTGGATCGTACCAGTAGTCGCATCTCTGAAACTGATGCTTTTTATCGCGGCTCCGATAACACTTATGGTTTACTTCGTCTCTGATTTTTCCCTTCTCTGGACATGGTGAACGTTTCTCATCATATCAGGGTGACTCATAGCCTATGATCACTACCTCTGGCATCATTCGTGGCTTATGGTAGGGAACCAGAAGATTACCCTCTCTGTGCGCAATGGACTCTTTTCCCAGTATGCGATGAATATCCGATACCGTAATATTCGTGACTGTGCAGTAAGTAAAAATAGTCTCATCGGATATCTTCTCAAGTACGGTACCCTTTTTGTTCGGGCATCGTCTGGTTCGGATGGAGACTTTCAGGCTCGACATGTACCGAAAGTATGAAAAGTTTATGCTCTCATCAATGCGCTTTCTCGTTATACGGATGATGAGCGTGCACAATTTGATACCATAGAAAAACTCCATGCCCACCATATAGAGAAAGAGTTTTCACATAAACATGATCTATAAAAAGAAATTTTTTCTCCTCTTTTTTGTATCGCTTGTCCCGATACTCCTTTCATCGTGTTTTCGTGAATATAGGGAACATTATTTCGCCTGAGAACAAAATGCAGATGTATCATCTTCCGTGACCTCTTCGTGAATTCTTATCACACACTTTGCCGTGCTTCCAGATAAAAAAGAGCTCGATGCTCTCGTAGGATCGATAAAAAAAGCAAAAAAACGAATCTGGATAGAAATCTATACATGGACAGAAAAGGAAACTCTAGATGCCGTCCTCGATGCAGTGAAAAGATGAGTCGACGTCCGAGTAATACTCGAAGCAAATGTGTACCAGACACCTCGTATCAATGATCATACTTTTCATACTCTGGGTGATGCAGGGGCAAAAGTTGTTTTTTCGAGCAATAAAAACTTCACTTTTACCCACACCAAGTTTTGGCTTATCGATGAGACTTGGTGTCTCTCGACAGGGAATTGGTCGTATTCTACATTTACGAAAAATCGTGAATTTTTTACCTGTTCTCTAGATCAAGGTATTCTCCATAACCTCGAGACACTTTTCGAAAGTGACTTTGACTATCATGCGCCATATTTTTCTCCTCCTCTCGACCCAAGACTCGGTATCGCTCCAGAGAATATGCGACCATGGCTTCTAAAAAAACTCTCTCTTGCCAAACATTCACTCTATATCTACAACCAGACCGTCACCGATGATGAGATGACTGCATTTCTCTCTGAGCGAAAGAAGGAGTGAGTAGATGTTCGTCTCTGTACATCGAGTCGATCAGGTGCGACTGACTCTGTTCTCGATTTTCCAGTACGAGAACTCAGGTCTCCATACCTCCATGCGAAACTCATCATTCTCGACGAAAAAGATGTGATCCTTTGAAGTTTGAACTTCACCTCCAATGCCCTCGATAACAACCGTGAAACCATGGTTCTGATAGAGAAAAATCAAAACATTGTTAGTCAAGTGAAAAAGCTCTTTTTTCGGGAGTGTTTTCCTGACTAGATTTGCAAAAAGGGGGGAAGTTCGATATGATACTCACTAGATATGAACCGGATATTTGCAGCCATCGGTATTTTCCTTCTCTCTCTTGTTGTCGCAGGAGTGACTTTTAATTTTTCTCTGCATATGGGAGTACCTGAGAAGGTGGTAGAAAAGACAAATAATGAGATGCGATTCTCGACACTCAGACTCACCCCAAAGGATGAGTGAACATATGATGTAGAGAAAACAGCATTTCTCCCCAAAGAGCGTTCTCTCTCGAAAAATACTCCTATACTCGCAGAGTTTTGAAGATTAGGTTCATTTCTCTATCTGAGTTCTGCCTCGGGAAGTGTCGCTCTCACAGAGAAGTGAAATACTGGTATCGTACTCCTCGGGAGTCCAGGTATTGTATCTCTTTATGATCTTTTTTCTCAGTATACAGTTTTTGATTCACTCTGAGATTTTCGCATAGATCAGATTACGAATGGAAGTTTTTATGTCGGTCGAGAAGAAGATAAAGTCGTAGTCTATGCTATCGATGGTGTCGTCCGTCTTACATTTCTCTATGAAAAACAGGAGATGACGAGCATGATTCTCTTCCCAGGCTCATATATACGATTTGATCCGACTCGAAATCGCTCTCTCAAAAATGCTGACCTTTTTCGCACTATTCTCTCTCTCAAAGAAGAGGAAAACGAAGTATTTGAATTCGTAAATCCGCGTGTCAATCGAGGTGATGAAGAAGATACATTTCTCAACTACCGTCTTCCTGCGGATTCAAAAGTCCTTTTTCGTGCGCTCTCTGCTCTGTTTCGCAAAAAAGTAGAAAATATCGATATCCAGAAACGGTATGCACTCACCAATCCGTACTATGGTGATGAAACACAAAGTAGTCTCCTCATAAATCCAAGCAAGCGTGACCATACACGTCTTCTCGAACTTTCCTCGCTCCTCGCGAAAGCGGTAGACCCGACAGGAGCATCTACAGACCTCGTGAAAAAAATCGGTCGAGCCTATAATGACACTAAAGACCTCAAGCTCACGACGTCGAGTGCGAAATCTCTCGTCGAACAGTTTCTCCTCGATGGACGCTTTGCTCTCTACTGAGGTGTCGCGAACTCGAAATACCAAGAAACCTATGAATCAATCGCTGAGATTATCTGAATACGTCAGACATCTGATAAATACAAACTTTTTCAGACACTTTCTGATATCTACTCGAGAAATCTCTTTACCCAAAAACGTTCTGCTAATCGTATCAAAATCGATACATATGCGCCAACATCGACAGAACTCGAAAAAACTATCTATAATGCAGATGGTAGCTGTAAGGATGACTGTGCTATCGATAAAAAAGACTATTTTGATATCGCGATCTATGCCTATAATATCCTCAAAAAAACTGAAGATAGGAGTATGATACCAAGAAATACTCTCGAAGATAATGCGACATATAAATATCTCTCTGTATTTTTTCGTGCAGCACGAGTATATATAGAGTCTATCGATGATGCAGCCAAGAAACAACAGACAGTTATGAGCTTCTCGCGTCAGTTTTATGACTCGCTTCTCGTTCACCTCTCTCACTCGTTCTACAGTCAGTATACCGTCGATGAAGATGGTGCTATCTATATCTCTCCAGAATTTCGTGATGGAGTGAAGATCAAGATGCCAGAAGATTTCGTCTCCAATGTATCAACACTCGCAAATATTATCGATATCCTGAAGCCATCGATCGATGAACTCTGGTCGGGGTCAGGAAAGACAGATGATGATACGTACTCACGCATACAAAAAGAAATTGTTCGTATAAAGGGATTTGCTGCTCTTATCCAAGAAGATGACTATAAGGACTATGTCAAAACTCCGTACAAGGTCGATAAAAATGAAAAAACACTCCTCCCTCTCGTAGATACAGAAAGTGGTAGCCTCGTGAGGTATGAGGCAAGCATCATCGAAGAGGTAAAAAATACGAAAACCCTCATGACAGATCCACGTATCGCGGAACTCCAAAATGTCTGGACGAAGGCAGATGCCTCGACGTGGTCTCTCGAGAAAGAATATCTTCGTATGACCCAGGCACCATATCTCATCAGTCGATGAGCACAAAAAACCTCTGAGATCAAAGTATCCGCCCTCTATAAGGATGATCTCCTCTCTGATATCATCATCAACTATGGAGACTACATGATAGAGGTATCTGGAAATCCTATGTCTCTCAAGGAGTACTATGTGTTCGCAGGAAATCTCAGGTACTATCTCGATCGTATCGATGAGACGCTACAGGGAGAAGCTATGGCATCAGCTATCAGAGTATTTCCAGATAAGAAACGTATCAATATCTGAGATGGTCTTTATACCGTAGATATACCAAAATAGCATGAGAGAACTGTAGTATAAAGCTCCAAAAATATAAACTTTGGCTTATCTCAGATGGGATTTTTTCCAGGCTTGGATCTTTTTCTGATCTCAGGAGAGGAGTATCTCAGGTACTCTTTCTCATTCAAATATTTCTGGTCGGGAGTATTGTGGGTATTCTTTCTTTCTCTCGAGCTCTGGTGAAAAAGATTCTTCCCGAAGAGAGTCCTCTGATATGACACCAGGGAGGAGTCTCACGACACTATCGATCCATACGAGACTCGCGAGTTCACCACTCGAGAGGACGTAGTTTCCGATGGATATTTCGCGTATTTTGAAGAGAGAAAATATTCTCTCATCGATTCACTCATAGTGACCACAGATAATAGCATACTGCATATCGGGCCTCTCTCCGAATTCTTCACAGAGCTCTTGGTCTAGGATTTCTCACCGTGGTGAGAAATAGATAACTTCCATTTCTCCATATTTTTCTCTGAGCTCTCGAAGTGCCAGTGTGAGGGGTTCGATCGTGAGTATCGTTCCAGATCATCCACCATATGGTCGATCATCCACTCTACGAGTATTGCGTACCGTCCAGTCTGTGAGGTTATGAAGAGTATAGTGAAAGAGCCCCTTTTCTTGGGCTCTTTTCATGATACTACTATCGAGATATGTACGCATACTCTCAGGAAAAAGTGAGAGGATGTGGATGTGCATATATTATTTTATATCAGTAACTTCGACTGCAAAGTAGAGAGTCTTTCCTGCGAGAGGATGAGTATTTGGTGTGATGAGGGTCACAGTTTCTCCTGAGAGTGACTTGACTGTCAGAGTACCACCATTTTCGAGTGTTGCGCTTGCTCCGGCAATAAACTCTTTTCCGTAAAACGGACTTTCACCATTTTCTACTTCGAGAGTAACACCTGTTTCTGTAACTGCTTTGACAGTGAATTTTGCTTTGTCTTTCTCAGCTTTTGCTCCTACGACGAGTTTTTTTCCGTAGAATGGATTATTCTTATTATCGATTTCGAGAGTAACATTCTCTCCATCGAGTTTCATAACTTTTGCTGTGATACCAGCGCCACCCGTAAGTGTCTTTCCGACAGTTATGTCTTTTGCTTCTTCGCCAAATGTCGAGAGAGGGAGAGTTTCAGTATTTTTATCAGAGAAATTTCTCTTATCTGTCGTGATAGTAAAGAGAGGGGCAATCTCGTATTTATTTACTGTACGTTCGATCGTCGCTTCTCCGTAGCCATCTTTTGGTGCGACTTCGATGAGTTTTTTCTCGCCTTTTTTCATCCCCATGACTCCAGCTTCGAAGCCTGGTACAACTTGGTTTGATCACATGACAAATTCAAATGGTTTGTATGGAGCACCAGAGTTATAGAGACCATTTTCTTTTGCCACAGACTCAACAGATGTATCTACGACTTTCCCACTCGGTGAGTCAGTTCGGAGAGTATAGTTAAGAGAGACCATGCTATTTGCTCCAGCGGCGATCTCTTTTTTTGTTTCAGAAGCAGTATTCTCTACTGGAGTTTCTGCTGATTTGTTCCAGAGGGTACAGCTTGTCAGGAGAGAGAGCGAAAGTGCGATAAAAATAATTTTTTTCATATGATGCGAAAAGGGAAAGTTATGTATAAGACGACATTATTTTAGGTATTTTCTGGTTTTTTCAATCCCATAATAGCTCGCTCAATCGAAAAAATACGTCATAATTCAGGATCAGAGAGTCACTTTCCGCTTTTGTATGCTATATTCCCGTCTATGAGTTTCGTATAAAAATTTCGAAGTTTTTCATAGCTCAGTCTTGATTCATAGGCTTTCTTGATAACAAATGGGTGTGCACTGATCGATGTGGCGATCTCTCTTTCATTTTTTCCTGCGGTTTTTAAGTATTTTGTGTAGACGGCGGGACGTATGAGCCCTATGAGGCTCCCGATGAGAGCATAGATATTGGTTGTCTCGAGGAGGATCCTGAGTATACGGAGGGAACCACGAGCATCTCACCTGAGGAGTGCATCTGAGAGATCAAACATTTTTCCTCACTCTATTCATTCGATCGACAGTTCTTTCTCGCTTTGAGAAGAGTTTCCGAGGAGAGATATCTTGTAGAGACTTTGGCTCATCGAGAGAGAAATATCTATATCCGTATCTTCGGTCGTTTCTGCTATTTTTCTATAGTGTCAGATGACAAATCTTCGTGAAGGGTTGTCTATTTCGGGAAAACGTTTTTCCCAGAGAGCGTCATCCCAGAGTGTATCATAGGTTTTTACCTGAGCAGAGCTCATGATCCATGTCATGAGAGAGGATTTTGGTGTCGCGATGATGTCTGAGAATATGACAAAACTCTCATCAGGAAGGGATTCGAGTATATGTATGAGACTCGTTTCCGCGAGATTATTTTTCTTTTCTTTTTTATCTTCTTTTGTCTCATCAGTTTTTCGCAGTTTATAGCCTCACGATATGAAAAATAGTCGTTTCTCTGCAAAAAGTCCGGTCGTGATCATATCTTGTTCGAGATTTCTCCAGTCTTTCACCTCTTCGATACGGATAGTATCAATGTTTGTATTCCCATACTTGGTGATAAAAGCATCTTTGAGTCGTTTTTTTTCTAGGAGGATGCCATAAGTATCCTTTCCTGAGAGATAGATGACGTTGGGTTTACGATCCATGCGAGAGAGTATACCGAGAACTCTCCTGGAAGCAAAAAAATCCCCCGAATTTTTTCAGGGGATTTTACTTATGCGTTCTTCTTTTTGAGGAGGTCGCGTATCTCTGTGAGGAGATCGTTATCACTTGGTCCAGTTGGAGCTGGAGCTTCTTTTTTCTTGAGTTTACTCATCGGCTTTACGACGAAGAAGAATATCGCAAATGCGACGATGATGAAGTTCACGAGAACCGTGAGGAATGAGCCATACTTAAGTGTCACAGGATCTCCCATGAGTGCTGGTAAAGGAAAAGTAAGAGCGCTAAAATCTACTTTTCCGAAGATCCAACCAATCAAAGGCATCATGAGATCCTCTACGAGAGATGTTACGATTTTACCAAATGCAGCACCGATAACCACACCCACCGCGAGATCGACGACGTTTCCTTTCATCGCGAAATCCTTAAACTCCTTGAGCATGCTCATATGGAAAAAATTAGAAATAAAGTATAGGCATTGTATACATCTTTCTTTCCTTTTCCACTTTGCAGGTCTCGGCATTTTGTCTATAGTGTGTGAAATATGAAATACCTATTTTGCATCGTCGCATGTTCACTCCTCTCGAGTGCATGTGGGAGAGTCGAACATATGAGTCCTATCGATCGGAGTGTTACAGTAGTGTGAAAAAATAATACTATCCTCGGAAATGGAGTACTCCTATGAGATGCCACTCTCCTTACGGCGACACATATTCTTCGTGACTGTGAAGAGAGTTCTTGTCAGTTCCTTCACCAGGGTAATGTCCTCATCCCTCGTGGCGGACCTCCTCTCGTAAGGTGAGATATTACTCGTCTCCCACTCATGTCGTCACCAGGAGATCCTGTAGAAGTATCTCCATCACCACAAAACGGAGATCACGTATTCCTCTACCGTTCGCTCTCTGGCACTATGATACTCGCGAGCGCTACTGTCATAGACACAGATGCTTCCTACATATGATACAATAAGAGTCTCGCAACTCATGCTAGCTCGTGAGCTATCGTGATCGATCTCTGACTCTCTCTCTGAGAAAGTGGGACTCCTATATGGGATGAGAGATCTCGTCTCATCGGTATCGTCAGTGCGACTGACCAGGAGAAGGGCGTATCATATATCCTCAGACCATAAAAAATCCTAACGAATGTTAGGAAGTTTTAGGCTTAAAGGATGAAGTTCATATTTCTTTAATAAAAGCTTCAATAACTTTAGGGTCAGTACCAAGCGGAAACCCCCTCTTAAAATCATCTTCAGTTAGAGTCTTTGCAAATTCTTTAAGTGAATTTTGGTTTCCAGAAATGAATTTTATATTTGATCAGTTATCACCATTTACTTGCATTCTAATATCCTCTTTAAACTGTATTTGAACATCACTCGTATTTCATACTTTCGCCGAAGTGAATTGCTGTACTGTAGAATTTACACCATCTTTTCAGCCTGTAGAACCAACGATAATATTTTGGAATTTAGATAACTTAGAGTTATTCTTATCTATTTTTTTATCTTTCCCGTTTTCATCCAGGAGTCTTTCAAGGGCGTAAGTATCGATTCCACTATGAGCTAATACTTTTGTTCTATCTTCTTTGCTGAGTTCACGCAAACTATCTGCTATTTTCCCTACTTGCTCTGAAATATCCTTATTTTTTCATATGTCTTCTCTGAGTGATTTAATAGCTTCTTTTACAGCAATACCATCACTATTTTTGTCACTGATTGCTTGTACTGCTTTTGCTGTTTTTGCTTGAGACTCTCCCGAAGCTTTTTTATCCATACCAAGCATTTTTCCAATAGCTGATTCATTTGCCCTATCAGTATTAGCAGAACTAATTTTTGATTCTACACCACTGGCAAGTTGAGTTGCTCCACTCATACTGAGTCCACCAGGAAGTATAGGTGCGTATTTTGGGAGTGAGCTCGCGAGTCCACCGATCTTTTTTCCGAAATCTTCGAATGGTGAAACTGCAGCCTGCACTGTTTTACTCACATTCTTTGCTACCATAAATGCTAGCCATATGAACATCAGGGCAATAATATCGAGAATTATGGTACCAAAGATTCCCCCAGCTGATGATAGTGCTGATTGAGTTGAGTCAGCTTCACTCGCTGCTCCATTTACTTGATAACCTTTTACCACACTTCCGACATATCTATAGGTAAATTCTCATATCTTTATTTCGTTGACTGATTTATACTCTTCACTTCATGGTCATCCGTCAGCCCCCTTGCTGAGCTCTAGTTTTCTGATTATAACATTATCTGTACTTCACATGATTCCTATGATTTTGCATCACTCACCCATGATTTTTGTTGCATTACAGGTTGTTCATGGTTTACTCTCTGTCTGGAGAAGTGTGATAATAACTAGTCAAAATGATAATGAAAGTCACACGAGTGCTGGTACAAATGCAAGTCCAATAAACTCTTTGAGATCAAAACTACTACTTTTTTCTTTTCCTCAGAAAAGTCCATCACCGATGACATATTTTAGTGTCATAAGAGGGGAGAAAATCGCATAAAACCAGAGCTTGATTGCGCGCATTATAAGCATAAATATGAGCGCCAATACGAGGAGTCAGAATATAAGGAACATCAGAACGCCCACAATACCTTGGTTTATTATACTAAAAATAGATTTCGCCACATCTGTTCCAGTATTCAATTCTTTGACCTCGGAGAACTTGAAAACACCATAAGCATATATGAGGAGTCACCCATACATTCCTGACGACTTAGATATGATATCTTTTGGTGATAAACAGCCTCCTGAGTTCGCACAATTTGCAGTTTCTATATTCTTTTTGAGAGTGGAATATTCGTTATTAAACTCTATTTTTTTAGGAATAATTTTATTATCCCACCAACTCTTGTTTCCAGATGTGCTCTTGGTCTCTATATATGTAGAAAGAGTTTCTGTCGGAAGGTTGATTACAGATGCCGTAACAATACTCGAAAGAGAAACGATGAACTGCACAAACCACCATGTAAGTGGTACGAGGAGGATACCGAGAGCCAGTCGTGGAAGGAGCTGCTTGTATCCGTATTTCTCAGAGTTAAATATCGTGGCAAGTGCTATAAATATGAGGAGTATCGCGTAGATAAAATACGTAATGTTTGCAACTAATACCCAGAGATTATGTAAAACTGGTCTAATCCCAAATAAATCACCACTTGTCCAGTCTGGAGACATGAGCCACCCCGCGAACATGATGGCAGGAGAGACAAATATTGTAACTATAGCAAGGAAGATATTAAGCCCTGCAAGCAGACTATTGAGCATCTTCTGCATTTCTGAAGATTGAGATGAGCTCGTAGATTGAGATGAGCTCGTAGATTGAGACTGTGTTCATTGTGCGCTTCAACTTGTTTGTATTTGGGGATTTGAGTTTGTACATCCTGCATCAACTCAGACTGTACACTCATCAGCAAATACCTCCAGTACAGATGTTTCAATTATCTCATTATTACTAAGTCTTGATAGGTCAAAAATCCCTATCATCCCAATGAGGAACATACATATATATATGGCGAGTTTTTTGATCATAGGAGTTATTTCTTTTGAGTTTCTTTAAATGCTTCTTCAGTCTGGATAAGGTTGAGTTTTTTGAGGAGATCGGATCCTGTATCTGGGATGACCACAGTGGCTCGCTTTATGAGAGCTTCACGATTATTGATGAGAGTATCGAGGAGTTTTTTGTTTTGTGTTTGGAGGACGATATATCCAGAGCGAAATCGCTCGAGATAGACCATATATGCACGAGCACGACTCTCATCTTCTTTTGCTTTCGAAAAGTCATCGATGATTTTGTCGATATCTTTCGGATCTTTGTTCTGATATTTTTCTTCCATCTTTTGTTTGCTCGCAGTCATAGTTGCACCATCAGCTTCTATACGACTTGAGAGATCTCGTGTTTGCTCATCGATGAGGAGGAGACGCTCAGAGGTCTCTGTATATGCGGATTTTAGGAGGTCAATATGTTCATCGAGAGCAGTACCACGATCTCCACTATTATCGAGAAGAGAGATAATATCTGTACGGAGGAGTTCGATATACTGATCTATAGCAACCATGTTAGATCCTATGAGTTGTGATGTCCCATCTTTTGGGTTTGCGAGGACTTCACTGATAGAAATCATATCGTTTGAAAGACTTTTTTTACTTCAATTGGTTCAGTTATTTCCTTGGCCGATATTGATCGACGTAGCTGTCGCGATATTCCCCAGGTATGTGATATTTTGTACTTGGAAATTTGCATCATTCCCTGCGTTTGCTCAGAGTCCGAGATATGGACGGACATATCCCCATGAAAGATGGAGAACAAGCGTGAAAAAAAGCGTCAGAATAAGTGTATTTTTCGTGAATTCCTTGATTTCAGGTGATATTCGCATATGCTCTTGGCACGTTAAGGTATAGAGATTGTACCCTTTTCCTCTAAAAAATGCAAAAAATCCGTTCAATTTTCTCATCTTTTCTTATAACTTCCTTTCTTTTTGGGATTTTTTGGCCACTTGGGTACAGTTTTGCACGACAAGATATTTATGATTATCGCGAATTTCGAGAAAAAATCAAGATAGATACGAGAGAAAATACTGATGGTGTCCAAACTTTTGAGACACATCTCCAGTTCGACTCCCCACGTACCACATTTACGCTCATATTCTGAGAATACCAACAAAATATCCCTCCGTCTGATCTCTCTGTCGACTGGATTATCGGTGATGAAGTCTACTCTCGGACACTCGATCTCGAAGATCCTGGGCAAAATATTGCGACTTTTCCTCTTGTTACCCGAGCACGTGATGATATCATCCTCCGCATACGAGGATCATCTCTTCCAAATGATTTTGAACTCATCACCGCTCGGCATGATAGTACGAGTACAAAAGTCGTGTTTTCTCCAGGAGGATTTGCTATGGCGGCCAGTCCTGTCGTGAGTCGAAAGGAGTGGTGAGTCGATGAGACTCTCCGCTATGTGACAGTCGCTGACCAGGCTCGTCGTATCACTGAGTGGCATGAGCGGTGAGAGACTCCGAAGGTCATCGAGATAACACCAGAAGAAAAAGCAAAAAGTGAACAATCTACCCGAGAAATGAATGAAATCCTCTCACTTGACCCCGACGCAACCACGACCGTATCACGAAAACGGTATGAAGGCGATAATAAGCTCATCTGGCCGATACAAAAGACGAAAAAAGTAAATCGTATCATTATACATCATACCGCTGAGTCTCTCGATAAAAATGCTGATGATGAGACACTTCTGCGAGCTATCTATGCCTACCATGCTCGTACAAAATGATGGGGCGATATCGGATACCACTATGTCATCGGTCAGCGAGGGAAGATCTATGAGGGGCGAGCAGGAGGTGACTATGTCGAGTGAGCTCATGTCTATGGGAATAACTATGGATCTGTCGGTATTTCTGTCATCGGTAACTACAATGACCTTACTCTCAATAGAGATCAAAAAGCCGGACTCATAGAAGCGGTCACAATGGTGGCAAAAAAATATGGTATCGATGTGAGAGAAAACGTCACAGGTGCCTATCCATGCGGTGGATCTGACTGTACCTGGAGACCAGTTACGAAAAACCGTCTTGCTTGACATAGGGATTTCTGAAATACTAGCTGTCCATGAAATAATCTCTATGCACTCATCCCAGAAATAAGAAATACCGTGGCATCGAGAGTATGAAATGTCATACCTCTCTATAACCAAGAAAAGTGAACTATAGATCCGGTACCTCCTGAGGATGCTATTAATTATATAGTCTTATCAGGTAAATCTAATCCTCGTACAAATCCTATAGTATCTTCTCAGAATATAAAGAGTTCCTGAGGAAAGCCTATAAAGATACGACTCTCCTATCCAGAAAAGGACACGGTCGATCTCAAAACAATTTCTCAGAAACCTACACGCCTCATCCTCGATAGCAAAAGAATACCTACAAAAAATGGAGAAATCTTATCAGTATGAAAAGTATGAAATAATAAAATAACGATAAAAATTTGAAATAAAAGCTATACTGGAAATACTCTCTCAGTTCAGAGTGAGCTCATAGAGATATCTTCGTGGGATAGACGACCTGCATGGGACAATCAGGGAAAATATAATGATAATCTTTTCCGCACAAAAATAGTCGTCCGTAATATCAATGGTAAGCTTCTCCTTGTCAATGAACTGCCGATAGAAGATTATCTCAAGTGACTCGGTGAGGTATCAAATAGTGATCTTCCAGAAAAAATAAAAACTATTATCGTGTGAGCTCGTAGCTATGCGTACTACTACATCGATCCGAAAAATAGGAAATACAGTACATCTCTCTATGATGGCTCAGATAATCCTGATGAATTTCAGAAATACCTTGGATATAGTTATGAGATGAGATCTCCGATTGTTGCATGACTAGTCGATGCGACACGATGACGGGTCATCACGTATCAGGGAAAACTCATAAAATCATGGTATTTCTCCTCATCAGATGGGAAAACTCGATCATATTTCGAGTACTGTCAGTCCAACGGAGGAAAATCCTGTATAGATATCCCATACCTTCAGTCTGTCGATGATCCTGCCTGAGTCTGACATGCTCGCTCTGGTCATGGTGTCGGGATTTCTGGTATCGGTGCGACCTATGCTGCGAGTATCGGGAAAAAATATGATGAAATCATAGCGTATTATCTCCAGGGGGTAAAAATCGAGAATATAAAGACTTTGAAATAAGAGAAAAATCTGTATTATATGCTCATATGTATCTCTCTGATAAAGACATCAAGGCGAGTATAGACTCTGGTGATATTAGTATCTCTGATTTTGACAGTGCTCGTCTCCAGCCTGCGAGCTATGATATCCGTCTCGGGTCCAAATTTCTGATCGTGAAAGACTACTCAGTCAATGCGATCGATCCAGTCAATAAAATCCTCCCAAGTTATGAGGAAATCATGGTCACAGGAGAAGAAGGATTTGTCCTCCGTCCAGGAGTAACTGTCCTCGGTACGAGCGTCGAGAAATTTGGTTCTGAGAAATATCTCATCCAGCTCTCAGGGAAGTCATCTCTGGCTCGTCTCGGACTCATCGTGCATAATACTGCAGGCCTCATCAATCCCGGCCACTATCTCAATATCACTTTCGAGCTCGCGAATATGAACTCGATCCCGATCATCCTCCGTCCTGGTATGGAGATCGCGCAGCTTCTCTTCGCAGAGATGACGACTCCTCCAGAAAAAGACTATCGAAAAGTGGGTCGATATGGTGAAGGCGAAGCCAATATGGTTAGTTACGTTCATAAGGATTAATCATGCACAACTACGAAATCGAAATCAAGGTGCTCCTCGGAGAAGAGGAGAAAAAAGATCAATTCATGCAAAAAGTACGTGAATCGTTCCCATGAATGCATCATATGTACTCTGAGAGCCAGAAAAATCACTATTTCGAGTGAGGAAATCTGAAGCACCTCCTCGGAATCTTCCGTGAGTACATATCAGATGAACAAGCAACCTCACTTCATAAACTCACACAGGAAGCAAAGTCTTTCTCTGTACGTACTCGTGGTACTCCTACGCAGACGATCATCGTCGTAAAAGCGACCGTCAACGATGAGACGAGCTCGAATGGTACGGCTCGCATAGAGTGGGAAGTTGACTTGGCGCCTATGACTCTCGAAGAGATGGATGCTCTCGTCCTCGAGGCAGGATTTCACCATCAGGCGAAGTGGTCTCGTGCTCGAGACAGCTATGAAATCATGCCAAATACAGTCCTTTGTCTCGATAAGAATGCCTGATATGGTTATCTCGCTGAGTTCGAGCGGGTAATCGATGATGCCTCACTCGTCGACTCGACTCGCACAGAACTCCTTACTCTGATCAGCTCTCTCGGATACGCCGAACTCGATCAGGAGAGACTCGCTCGGATGTTCGATTATTATAATAAAAATTGGAAAGACTACTATGGGACGGAGAAGGTATTTACCCTCGAATAGTATGATTATCCAAATCTGACATTCTCGAAGGAGTAAATATGAGAAGGAACTCTATGAACCCATAAAAAAGTCATCATTTTTCTCTGAACATACCTTTATATTTCCTCATGATGGGGAAGCTATTGATTCTCGAGAGTCACTTAAAACAGTCGATCTCTTCATAACAGAGGTAACCTACTCTGCGACGGGACTCGGTATAGAAATCGGTCTTGCCAGTGCCTATGGTAAAAAAATCCTCTGTATATCAAAAAAAGGATCGAAAATCGCTTCCAGTCTTTCTTATGTCACGACTGATTTTCTCGAATATGAGAATAGTGAAGATATGATAGAGAAAATACACTCGTTTCTCACTCGATAGCTATGTCCCAAGAACTCCTTACATTTTTGATCTTCCTTATCTGACTTTTTTCGGCGTATTTCGGGAGTTTTTCGTCGTGATGAGTGAGTGCTATCAGTATAGCACTCATGGTTCTCACGGGTATACCACCACAGATGGCAGGTATTACGTTCAAACTCGGAAAGATCGGAGATACGCTCGGATGACTCTACCATTTTCACAAATGATGACATATCAGACGTGAGTATGTCATCGGATGAGGTTTAGCGCTGATGTCGGGTAGTCTCCTTGGTTCTTATATTATCACGACTCTTTCTGATACGATTATGTATTTCGGCTGCGGGATGAGTATGATAGTCCTGACAGCAATTTCCTATCTAAAAAAAGAAAAAAATAACCAAAAAAGGACGATCTCTCGCTCGCGAGAATATATAGGATACTCTGTTTATTTCCTCCTCTCGATCCTCGGAAATATGTTTCCAGCAGGATCAGGAGTGTGGTACTACTTTTCCAATACTCTGATCCTGAGACTGACTCCTATCGAGTCAAAATGAATAGCCAGTGTCCTCGCGATTTTCTGGTTTATCGGGACATTTCTCGGTATCCTCATCGGTGGTATGTATAACTATGTCTGGGCCTGAGCACTTGCTCTCGGTATGTTTATCGGATGATACCTCGGGACAAAACATATGATCTCCCTTGGCAACATACGTTTAGAGAAAGTTCTCTTATCGACAATTTTCTTTTTTGCCTTGTATTTCGTCTATCTTGGGTATAATTCTCTCGTTTCATAATACTTCTCCCCATGTCTCTCCACCCAGAACAACAGTATCTCGATCTCGGTCGTGATCTTATCGAAAATGGCATTTACAATAAAGACCTCGGAAGTGGTGATGTCACCTATAGTTTTTTTGGTCGACAGTTTCGATTTGACTTCACTGATGGTTTCCCGCTCCTCACGACCAAAAAAGTCTACTGGAAATGAGTCGTCACGGAGCTTCTCTGGTTTCTCCGAGGTGACTCAAACATCCGTTTTCTAGTCCAAAATAATGTCCATATCTGGGATGATTATCCCTATTATATCTACAATAATAAAGTAAAAAAAGGACTCGAGCCTGAGATGACGAAAGATGAGTTCATCGCGAAAATCCTCGAAGATGAGGAATTCGCGAAAGTGCACGGAGAACTCCCGAAGATCTACTGAGAACTCTGGAGACGATGGCCGACCAAAACTCCTGGTCGTACGATCGACCAGATTGCATGGATTTTAAAAGAGTTAAAAGAAGATCCCTATGCACGCAACTGTTGTCTCACGGCATGGAACCCAGAGTATCTCTACTCGATGGCACTCCCAGATGAGGCGTCTCGCTATCCGATCTGTCATGGATTTTCTCAGTATTCGATCAAGGATGGGAAACTCTATGGTCAGCTCTATCAGCGTTCTGCAGACCTCTTTCTCGGCGTACCATTCAATATCGCATCGTATTCACTCCTCGTCCATATCCTCGCACACCTTCTCGGGGTCGAGGCAGGAGGCTTCGTCCATACATTTGGTGACGTGCATATCTATGAGAACCATATCGAACAGATGAAGGAACAAATGGCTCGTACACCACATCCACTTCCTCGAGTGACGATCGATCCATCACTCAAATCGATCGATGATCTTGATTTTCATCATATCATCCTCGAAGGATATGAGGCAGATGCTCCGATCAAGGCAAAAATGGCGGTGGTAGGGGGGATGGTAGGCAGGGATAAAGAGAGTTAAGAGTGAGGAATTAAAAGTGAAAAGTACATATGGAATATATTTATGGAAAAATCTAAAAGCCCTATTCGTGATAAATCAGTTGAATTCGCAGTCAGAATTATAAAACTGGCACAATTTTTAAAGTCGGAAAAGAAGGAATACATACTTGCTGACCAAATTATGCGAAGTGGGACATCTATAGGTGCAAATGTAGAAGAAGCAAATGGAGGTATTTCAAAAAAGGAGTTTATCCAGAAAATGAGTATCTCTTATAGGGAAGCAAGAGAAACAAAATATTGGCTTGAACTTCTCTTGAGGTGATGATATATTTCACACGAACAGCATAATTCTCTTGAAATTGATGTTGTTGAGATATTAAAGATACTTGCAAGTATTATCACAACCTCCAAAGAGAAAAATACTCTTAACTCTTAATTTTCAACTTTTCATTACTTTGTATATTGTTTTCGAAGGCATAGTCGGATCAGGAAAGACCACACAAGTCAAACAACTCGTGGATTACTTTCGTGGACAGTGAAAATCTGTCGCTCATGTCCGTGAACCTGGCTCGACGCCGATTGCTGAGGATATCCGCTACCTCGCTCAGGGAAAAACCTGGGAGACTGAAGAGATGCATCCCCTGACCAATGCCTATCTCTATGCAGCAGCCCGAGCTCAGACGCTCGAGACAGTTGTCCGCCCAGCGCTTGCACGAGGAGATATCGTCATTTCTGATCGGTCATTTCTCTCATCGTGTGCGATCCAGTGAGAGGCACAAGGGCTTGGGATCGATACAGTCCTCTCGGTCAATACAACTGCAGTCTGAGACCTCATGCCAGATATGATTTTCTACCTCGATGTCGATATCGATCTCGCACTTTCTCGGACATTTGACGGATGAGGGGACAAATTCGAACGAGAAGGAAAAGAATTTTATAAGAAAATCATCCGATGATACCAGAAAATATCACAGTGGAAAGACATAGAGCCGAGGTGGATAAAAGTAGATGCAAATGGAGATGAAGAGGAGGTGTTTGAAAAAATCATTCGAATGATTTCTACCCTATAACTGCTTCTACTTGGTTCTTAGTGGCTTTTACCTGAGCACTACTTTTTCTTGTGAATGTCCAATATTTGATACCAGTTTCTGGGTGTACTCCAGAGCCCAGTTGGGTAAATCACATTTTCTCATAGAAGCGAACATTCTGAGGATCTATCGTATAGAGGTATACGGGGCAGTTATTTTGTTCTCATTCTGCTACTACTTTTTCTAGGAGCCTTTTTGCTATTCACTTTCATTTTTGATCTGCCTTTACGGCTAAATGTGATATATTAATGTGTCTTTCTGGCATTTCCCTTTGTTCTACCTCATCCATGAATTGGAAGAAAGATACTATATTTCTGTATCTTCACTTCGTTGCAAGATTGAGAAACCTTTCGAGCATATTTTCTCATGATTCTATAGAACCTTTATTAGTCGATTCCTTTATGGTGTATATGACTATTCATCCCATTTCTTCAGCACTGTTTTCAGTAAAAGTATGGGATCGAGCTATCTCTCATTCAAAAAACTTTCTTTCCACGTAATCTTTGAGGAGTTTTGGAAAATTTAGATAGCGTATCACTGCATCATCTTGAAAAGCCCTTGTTATAAGTTCTCATCCATTTTTTACTATTTCGGGGGATGGGGGAGTGTTAAGAGCTAAAGTATTCATTGAAAAAATTTATCTATACGTATACTATCATAAAATTTAACATACTCCAAATAATGCTACCCTTCGATCACCTCATCTCATCTCTCGAAAAGCACTCTCAGGACTATCCAGCAGAGCAATCACCCTGTGAGCTCACTGCGAGGTGGCTCAGACAACACTGAGAGTTTGCTTTCGTAAAAAATAATACTCTCTGACATATCACAGCATCTCTCCTCATCATCAATACAGAGAGAACAAAAGTCCTCCTCATGTTCCACAAGAAACTCCAAATGTGGGTCCAGTTTGGTGGACATTGTGACGGAGAAACAGATACTCTATGAGTTGCTATCCGCGAGTTTCATGAGGAGTCGGGTATTACTCTGGAACCAGTAGTGTATCCAGGGATATTTTGTGTCGATGTGCATACGATACCACCTTATCGAGATACCGCGGAACATAGGCACTATGATATCATGTACCTTGCTCATATACCGTGAGATACTCCATTTCTCCGACAAGAATCAGAGGTAGATGATATTCGTTGGTTTGATATCGATACACTTGAACAAACTCTTGGAGAAAAATGGATGATCAATAGAATAGCGAAGATTACTCCATTTCTCGCAAATATATAGCATGAAAACACTCTTCGTCATAGACGCCTACAACCTCATCTATCGTATGTTCTATGCTATTCCCGAGATAAATACTCGAGAAGGGAAGCCAGTAAATGCGATATTTGGTGTAGCGAAATTCCTCAAAGCTCTCGCAGATGAAAATCCTGAGGCCGCCATGGTCGTCGCGACTGATGTCGGGGAAAGTTTCCGTGCAAAGGAATATAGTGAATACAAAGCCCAACGTGATCGTATGCCAGATAACCTCAGATCACAGATCGATGGAGTTTTTTCACTTTTTTCGACTCTCGGTATCACTGTCCTCGCACGAGAGGGATATGAGGCGGACGATATCATCGGATCACTCGTACATGACCATGAGAGCGATGAATACCAAGTCGTCATCATCTCATCAGATAAGGATCTCTGTCAGTTCGTCCGAGATGGGAAGGTGCACATCTATGACGCGATGAAGCGAAAATTCATGCGAGAAGTCGATGTGAAGGAAAAGTTCTGAGTGCCAGTACATCAGGTTCGAGACTATCTCGCGATTGTAGGAGATGCTTCAGATAATATCCCGGGGATTTCAGGATTTGGTCCCAAGAAGGCAGTCGATCTCCTCGAAAAATATAATACCCTCGAGGGTATATATGAAAATATAAGTGATCTCACAGAAAAAATGCAAGCGACGCTTCATGAACAACGAGAAAATGCATTCCTCTCGAAAAAACTGGCTACTATCGTCACAGACCTCGAGATCGAGGATTTCGCTTTCTCGCCATTTCGCGAGACGCTTGAGCGAGGCGAATATGTCGACCTCCTCAAGTCCTATGAGTTCAAATCTCTCATCCCAGCCAGTGCTCGGGAAGAAAAAAAACTCGATATCTCTCGTACAAAAAAAGAAATCACTACCATCTGAGAGCTCACATGAGTGATCGAGAACATCGAGAAATCACGACGCTGCAGTATAACAGTTACTCCTGAGAGTATCATCGGTATATGAGTATGAGACTATATTTTCACGCTCGATGCTCGGCGTGTCGATGTTACGAGTTTTATCGACTTCATCCTCGCAGCGAATGATATCGAGGTTCTCTGATATGATCTCAAAGAAGATATCAAAAAACTCCTTCGCATAAAAAATCCCCTCGGAGAGAGTCTCGAGGGGCAGGGGAGATTATTTTAGGCTGTAATCTTTGCCTCAATTTGGCTTGCTATTTGTTGACGTTTTTTGGTATCGCCATGTTTATCAAAAGGCCTTTCATAGTAGTGTGTAATTACCTCTGTAGCAGATGCTATAGATGAGCTATTTTTTAGCATTTCTCATGCATTTCTTTCGGTATTTCTTAATTCCCAATCAACAAATGAAAGTTGTTCTTCGAGAGTCGATCATTGTATGCTTTTTCAAAAGACTTTTGCAAAGTTTCTCTGTCTGTCAGGGTGCCACTGGGCTATACCGTAAGCTCGACCACCATCGCCTGTATCGACAGTATGGCTGAGATTGCTTTCACCGATCAGATTAGCAACTATTCCTATAGATTGTTCTTTGGTCCAACCAAAGCTCATAAATGAATTTACTGCAAACTTTGCCTTTTCTCCTCCTGCATAGAGGCTTTCAAGTTTTTTTACACCACGTTCCTTTGCCACCCGTGCAACCTCAGAAAATAAGGATTTATCTTCTTCTAGATCAGTGAGAGGGGCTTTATCATTATAGTCTAACATATCGCTTGCTCTCATATGAGCCCACCTTTCTTCGCTCGCTTTCCGAGCGATCTCTCGATTTTCATCAGATATTTTTCATCGTGATACGATCTCGATAGTATCTCCGTCAAAAATTGGTAAATATTTCCCAGTCGTAGCATCATAATACCCTGGACGAGGAGACTCCTTTCTTTTTCCTGTTTTCCCATTGATAGTTATTTGTATGATATCGGGAGGGAGGATATCTCATGCTCCTATCTGAGCGTTGAGATGAGTATTTTTCCCGAAGTTTACTGTATAGGACTCTTTTTCCTTGAGAGATGTGCTTGATACTTCTCATTCGATCCTATCCCGAGCAACGAGGACGAGTCCTGTGATATCGATACCTCGCTTCTTGAGAGAGAGGAGATCTGATGAGAGATAGTTCTCACTTGTTTTTCCTTTGAGGATTTTTTCTATCGCGACGGCATTATCACCAGTAACGCTCTCTTTTACTTTATCAAATCTCTCAAGACGAGCTATGCGTCTTTTTATATCCTGTATTTCTTTATTATCTGGTTCTTTTTTTTGGGTGAGGAGTGTTGCGAGCTCTTTCTTGAGTCTGCCCAGCTCATCGACAGTATTACCAGCGATATCGCCAGCTGATTGTCTGATACCACTCGGATTTTCCGCGAATTTATAAAAAACAGAGAACTTCATATGTATTTATTTTACACTAATTTTAAAAAAAGCAAGTATTTCTACTTGCTCAGTTCGACCAGAGCTGTGTCCTCCGTCTCGTAGACGGGGATGATATTGGTGATACCGACGAGTTCGAGTGTATCCTGGACCTCACTCGTGAGACAGCAGAGAGCAAATTTCCCTCCCCCATCCTCACTTCGCTGAGCAGTATCAGCGATATACCCGATAGATTTCGAGTTGAGATAGTGGAGCTCACCGAAGTTAAAAAGTGTACGAGTTTTATTGAAATCCCCGATATCAGCGATGATATTTGGAAAGGTGGAGTCGACATTGGTTTCATCGAGTTCTCCGTGAAAAGAAAACACTTTTACACCAGTATTGGTAACGGATTTCTTGACTTCGAGCTGAGTAAGCATAAGCAGATATTTAGGATTAGGTTTTAGTTACGAGGCAAAGCCAGAGTATCTAATATAGGGGAATTATAGCAGGTTTTTCTCTTTCATGCAAGTATTCTCATCTTTTTCTTTTCTTTTCCTCATTTTTGGATAGACTTTTTTCATATGGTTTCCTTTTCGTATCCGACATTTTGGCAGACTCGTCTCTGGGGAGAGATCCTCGAGACTTCATGACAGGCGAGAAAAGTCCTCAATTTCCCCACGAGTCACTGAGAACTCCTCGTAGAAATCCGAAACATCGGACTCGGTATGTGTGCAGGTTTTTCCCTCGGAGTGGATCCAGAGAGTATTTCGAGTGAGGATATCCTGCATATCGCTCGAGAAATCAGGAAAGAATGAGCACTCTACTGGCAGATCGAATATATCTGAGAGGGGTGAATTCTCGAAAAAAAGCCGTATCGACATTTTCTCGAGCCATGGACACGTGTCATCGACCTCAGAGAGTCACTGGATACCATCCTCGCAAACATGCATGAAAAAGGGAGATATAATATCCGCCTCGCAGAAAAACGATGAGTCATGATCGAAAAGGTCCCTCCCACAGAGGAGAACCTTGATATCTGGATGGATCTCCTCTGAGAGACGCTCGCTCGTGATGAGTTTCATGGAAATAGTCGAGATTACTATACTACATTTCTCTCTGTCCTCGATCAGCAGGATGCTTGAGGACTTTACTTTGCGAGGCGTGACTGACGCGTGATCGCGGCCGGTATATTTGTCTACTCGGGTGAGACGGTGATCTACTACTATGGCGCATCGACATCATCGAGTGAGGAGCGCAAGCATATGGCACCGTATCTCCTCCAGTGGCATGCCATCATGGAGGGTAAGACGAGGTGATGTCAGGTTTATGATTTTCTCGGAGTGATGCCACCAGACGGGAGTGATACACATCTTGCGTGAGTATCGTCCTTTAAGGAGAAATTTGGCTGAGAGGTGATGTTTCTCTGAAAAAAAACGGTCTTCCCACTATCGTGGAAATACCGAGTGTTCCTCTTCATGAGAACTATAAAGAAAATATTTTAAAATGTTGCCATAATAATCTCCTCCCTGAGTACTGGGGTGAGATCGATCGAGTCTGCCTCGATGCGACGGATATCATCTGGATCGAGTGGATCGATGCGAGTTTTCCACTGACGTTCGAACTTTTCGAGGGATATAGAGTGTTTTTTCCCATCGTAGATGACAGTGGTAGAGAGCTGTTCGAATATGACATCTACACCATCATCGAGTGCGATGATCTCGATACGAAACTCAAGTGGCGCAGTAAAACGAAGATCCTCCATATATCCATCAGGGATCTCTCCAGAAAAAGAAAATGACTTCGAGTCACCACTGTAACTCGATAAGAGGTCAGCGACAGAAATACGAAACATACTAGGGTTGAGTTGATTTGATAATATCGACGAGATCAGCTTCTCCGAGGGTTGCAAGGATTTCTCGCGCCCCCTGCTCATCACCGAGAGCGATGAGTGCGACAGCCAGATCATTGATAATCATAGGTTCATCAGGAGCGAGAGTATGAGCACGACGGAGGAGAGAGGCTCATTTTGCCACTTCACCCTTCATCACATATGCCCATCCGAGATTTCGCAGGATTTCTGCGTTGTTTGGGAGGTTTTTATTGGCCACCGAGAGGATCTCTATAGCACGATCGAACTCTCCACGAGCGGTCGAAATATATCCATCGAGATACATACCAGTACCACTCTCTGGGTGGAGCTCACGAGCAATAGAGAGGACTTCGCTTGCCTTCTCGAGATCTCCCTCGAAGAGATGGATATCTGCGAGCTCCTCATAGAGACGATAGTCGTCAGTGTGAGACTTAAGTCACTCCATAGCCATTTTTTTGGCTTCTTGGTAATTGTTTTCTCCTTTTTTTGCTTCGATGTCTTTGATAAGAAGTTCGATAATCATAGGATGATTATACGGAAAAATAGGGGAATTCAAATAAATTATTTCTGCCAATACCCCTCCACGAGCTTTCTCATGCCTTTGCCTTCCTCTTCAGCGAGGGATTTTCACTCTTCTTTAAGTGCGAGTTGACCACAGGCTGCATCGATATCATCTCCCATAGTATGCCGTACGGTCGATGGGACTCCTGCTTTATCGAGTGTGTCCTGGAATTTTTTGATCATGATCTTGGATGTCGGCTGGAATCCTGTTCCCATAATCCCTTCACCTGGATTATAGGGAATAAAATTCACATGTGCGAGTTTTCACCTGAGGAGATCTGCGAGCTCATGAGCATATTCAGGACGATCCGTCACTCCAGCGATCATAATATACTCATAGAAAACGCGTTTATTGGTCTTCTCGACATAGGTATCGAGTGCCTCCATGAGTTTGTCGATCGGGTAGGTGTTCTCCACTGGCATGATACGTTTGCGAGCCTCGTCGTTGGGCGCGTGGAGAGAGATCGCGAGTGATACCTGGGGAAAATCCTCTGCGAGACGAAGGATACCTGGGACGATCCCGCACGTCGATATCGTGATACGACGGTTTGAGAGGTCGAGTTTTTTCTGTCCACCCGCGATGCGTATACTTTCTGCGACATTATCATAGTTGAGCATCGGTTCTCCCATACCCATGTAGACGATATTTCGGATTTTTTTGTCTTCTTTTGCGAGGAGGAGATCGGCGATCATGATCTGGTCTATGATCTCGTAGAACTCGAGATTTCGGATAAGTCCGAGTTTCCCTGTCGCGCAAAAACTGCACGCCATCGGACATCCTGCCTGACAAGAGACACAGAGGGTATTGCGCCCCGAAAGATGACGCATGATCACCGCTTCGATCATCTTATCATCGCTTGTTTTAAAGAGAAACTTGGTCGTCTGACCGTCATCGCTGGTTATCTCGCTATGGATAGTGAGACTATTGTAAAAACAGTTTTCTCTGAGGAGTTCACGGATATCTTTCGGGAGGGTATCGATCTTTTCGAAATCGGTAACGAGATTTTTATAGATCGCGTTTTCCAGCTGAGCATAGCGAAATCGCTTGTGCCCATTTTTTTCAAAGAGGTCGATAATGCTTTTTTCGTCGTGAATAGAGAACATATTTATATCCCGAGAAGGACTGCAGCAGTAAGAAATCCGATAATTCCACCTACGATTGCCTCGAGTGGAGTGTGTCCGATAGATTCATTGAGGTCTTTTGAGCTTGATATTTCATTGAGGGCCTTTGCATGGAGTCATGCCTGATAGCGGACATTCATCGCGTCATAGATGATGATGATCGAGAAGACCAGAGCCATGAGAAAATAGTCACTAAAAGGACCATACTTTACTCACATAGCAGCAGCTAGTGATACGACAAATGTAGAGTGTGCTGATGGCATCCCTCCACTTCCAAACATTTTCGCTACAGTAAATCTGCCTTTGAGCCAGTGGATACACCCCTTCATGATGATCGCGAAAAGAAGCGCTGCAAATGGTACAGCTATCGTATACGTGAGAAAAAAATCGTGAATGAAGTAGGTGTTAAAACTCATATTATTTTACAGCGAGGATCGTGTATTCTTTCGATCCTGATGGGGATGTCACTTTTACTGTGTCACCAGTATTTTTTCCGATCAGAGCGCGTCCGATAGGAGATTCATTGGATATCTTATTTTCGAAAATATTTGCTTCCTGAGAACCGACGATCGTATATTCAGTTTTTTCTTTCTCACTTTCGAGACTGACTGTACTTCCGACGTTGATACCAGATTTTTTCTTTTTTCCTCCTTTCTCATCATCGATGAGATCATAATTCCCGACTTTGAGGAGTTCCTCGAGCTCAGCTATACGGAGTTCCACTTGTGCTTGTTCATCACGAGCTTCTTGGTACTCAGCATTTTCGGAGAGGTCACCATAGGAGATAGCTTCCTTGAGCTTCTCGGCGATATCGACACGTTTTTCTTCACGCAGGTGACGGAGTTCTTCTGTGAGTTCTGCGAGACCTTCACGAGTGAGGAGGATTTTTTTGTTAGCCATAGGAAAGAGATTAGGGGATTAAGGAGTGTAAGAAAATTATCTTTGTATTGATCCGGTTACCGTTTTCAGTGATCCGGTCGTGGTTTTTGTTGATCCAGTGAGTGTTTTCGTCTGGTTTGTGACAGGGGGAGTTTTTGTCACGGTTGTGGTTTTTGGCGGTGTAGTTTTTCCGAGAAGGAGATCTTTCAGTATGCTAAATTTTGTTTTTGGTATTTCGAGAGCGATGGATTGTCACTCCATTTCTATCACGAGACGAGCAAGAGTGTCAGATTTTGGTGGATTGAGGTAAAAGCTTCGAAATGGAAATGATTTTGTCTCGTTGACACTGTAGACACTTCCACCAAGGGCGTACATGTTTTTTATGAGCGTGTCGTAGGGGATATTGATCGGAGTGATGCGGAGTGAGAGCTTGGCGTCATCGTAGACAGAGTATTCCATACTCTTATCGAAGATATGAAGTCAAAATATATCAGTATTTTCAGTAAGTGATGGTGTCACTGTCGGCATGAGGAGCGAGAGGAGTTTTCCAGAGATTTTCACGATATTTCGAGATGTTTCGGTATTTGTTGTCTGTCCACTCTGTGCCTCTCCAGCCTCAGAGGGGAGAGTTCCATTTTTTTTAGCGATATCTTCTACGAGTGCTGTGAGTTTTTCTATTTTTTCTTCTGTTTTTATCTGATTTCTCCAGTATGCCTCTGTCGTTGTATCGACGGATGTCGAGATTTTTTTGGTTATCAGTCATCCATCCTGGCTCAAAAGTGACCAGGAAATACTTCCGATAAATACAAGAGCAAGAATGGAGAGAAGTATCAGTGCGATGCGCATGATGAGAGGATTATTTCTTGGTTTTGACGCTGGCGAACTCGATCTCGACTGGAGTGTCTCGTCCGAGAAGGTTGATCATGATCTTGACGAGACCTTTGCTCGCATTGAGTTCGATGATTTTTCCTTCACTTCATTCAAATGGTCCATCTTTTACCGTGACATAGTCACCTACTTGCATGTCAGTCTTGTATTCTTCGCTCTTTTCTGTGAGTATTCCCTTGAGTTGGTCCAGTTCGGCTCCACTGACTGGGACTGGTACCGTACCAGCACCGAGAAATCCTGTCACATTTGGAGTATTACGCACGATATACCATGACTCGTTGGTGACGATCATCTGTACGAGGATATATCCTGGGAAGATATTTTTTTTGCGAGTTACTTTTTTGCCACCTGATCGGACAGATACAGCATCGTGCGTCGGGACGAATACATCGAGGATATAGTTTTCCAGACCAAATGCTTCACGTCGCTGCATGAGGGATTGGCGGACATTTTCTTCTGTTCCAGAGATGACACGGATGACGTACCATTCTCAGGCAGGTTTTGTAGAAAAATCGAACATAGAAATTATTATGAGTTGAGAGTAAGATTTAGTTGTTAGCACCAGTTCCTACAGGAAGAGGAGTAACTTTTACTGATCCTGAACTAGCAGATCCAGATTGAGTTTTGACGTTCTTTAGGAGGGCGTCGACATCAGCACGAGTAGCAAGATCATCTGATCCTGTACCAGTGGTCACGATAGCATCGTGAGGGAACATGCCACGAACTCCTACGAGACCTTCACGGATAAAAAATCCGAGCACAGCAAGGATGCTAGCCATCACGACGATCACACCGACAGTGTACGCCATATATTTTTTACTCTCAGCATTCGTCGGCCAGACGACGTGTTCGAGCTCTTCGAGGGAGTTTTTGATAAAGTTAGACATAAAAAAGAATAATCTGGTAAAGAACGCGGAAATTATATGAAAAAACCCTTTCACGTCAATTCCCATATTAAAATCCCCTCTCGGGGATGTCAATAATTTGATTATAGGGAAAAAGAGAGAAAGTCAAAAGATTTTAAAACCACGAACTTCCCGTGAGTCTTTTAATTCAGTTTCTATCTCTTCCGTCTCAGGTAAGCGCTTCTCTTACTCTCTCTCAAGTTGTAGTGTTTTGGTGTGAGACTTTAAATCCATAGGGCCATTGAGAGGATCTATTTTTTCATCATTCAGGTTCTGTAGAGGCTTTGTTTGGCATATTCTTTAATCATAAATGGAGCCACCAATGGGACACGAACCCATGACCTTCCCCTTACCATGGGGATGCTCTACCAACTGAGCTATGGCGGCGAAAAACGCTGAAAAACTTCGCCTTTCATCGTCATTCGAGATTTTTCTCGGTCATTTACATATGAGTAAACTCCCATCGAAAAATCTCTCTTTCCTCGATATGCTCGTTTTTGAGCATTTTTACATTTTCTCCTTACTGTTTTCCTCTATGAGCCAAGTTAGTATAGAGTTTTCTCTGAAAATTCAAGCTGGAGTGAGGATGATTTTTCCATCAGAGAGGTCTATATATCATTTTTCCCGGAGTTTTTCGAGAAGTGATTTTGGATATCAGAGATTTGAAAGGCGAAACGTCCGCAGGTCATGGATAATTTTTTCGAGCTTGATTTCCACATCTCAGAGGATTTCCTCACTTGCGTACTCTCATCGATAATACCCAGCAAATGAGTGACTATTTTCCCAGCGTTTTCACGCTACATAGCTTGTCGCTGAGAGACCAAATCCTCTAGAGTCGCTATGGTTCCAGTATCACTGATTATGCTGACACTCATACCCAGGGCGTGCCCAGCTCGAGACTTCATAGTGATGCCATCATAGAGTTTTGAAATAGGAACATATATCACTGTACTCTCTTTCCATCTCAGTCTCACTGATCGAGTGTGCTTTCCACTCTCTCGGATAGAGTCCATCCTCGAGCATGTAGACACTCGTGTGGGTGATGAAGGGAAATTTTTTATGGATTTCTTGTATATCCTCGAGGGTTTTTCATGCTTTCTGGTGGGGAAGTCCGAGGATAAAGTCGACATTTATCGAAATAGGTTTTCTTTTTTTGTCATTCTGTAGCGGAGCGGAGGAATCGCTTTTTCATTTGCTTAAGAGATTTTCTTTATCTTGTTCTCAAAGGTGATTTTGAAAGGTATCCCTTCGGGATGACAAAAGAGCAGCACCTACACTCTCAAGTGCACGAAAAATACTACTCTGATCGCTACGATGGATTGCTCTCAGTGTCGTGTTATCGAGACTCTGTATACCTATCGAGAGGCGATTGACTCCGAGAGTAAAAAGCCCTGCTACATACTCACTCGTTATGTCTTCAGGATTGCATTCGAATGATATTTCTGCGTTATTTCTTCTTCCAAAAAGATCGAGAATATCCTCGACTTCCACGAGTGAGAGGATAGAGGGTGTCCCTCATCAGAAATATATGGTCGAAATAGTCTCAGAAGGTCGATCATGAAAATATGTCTTGATCTCATTCCTGAGATGCGCGATATATATCCTCTTCTTCGTTTCGTCAAAAACTGGTGTTAACGCAAATTTACAATATGGACACTTCTGCCGACAGAAAGGGATGTGGAGATAGAAATTACGAATTATACGATAACGACTTATGAATATATATCCTATGAGGATAGGCACGAACCATAAAAAAACAAGCCAGAGTTATTGACAAGAGTTATATTACTTTTGACAAGATTAATATAAATTATATCATATACACCTTATTATCGAGTAATTACTATGTCTAATATTATCGTTGTTCGTCATTTTGATGATGTATGACTTATGTATCGAACAACCCTTCCTTCTATATGAAGCGTGGTTCAAGAAGTTCAAGAAACTGTCGAGTCTTTAAGACGATCACGAAGATATTTGAGCGTTTTTACGAGAACTGGTATAAATCCATGACCAACATCTAAGCAGTTATCTGAAAAAATAGCAGAAGCAACAGCAGGGTATTATATGCCCAATAATAATAAGGAAAATATAATGATTGATAGAATTCCAAGTGATTGGAATTTATTACAAAAAGATCTTGTAGAGTTTACTAGAGTATTTCCCCCAGCGCTAGTATGTATCGCTTGAATTAAATGGATAGCAGGTTTATCAAATATTGGCATGAGAATTGATGGGTTTTCTCCAGAGCTTTCTCTTCCTGAAATGGAAAAAATAATTCCACCTGGATTTGTAACAACATTTGAACTATTTTAACTAATTCCTAATAGCTCTCTCCACTTCTGCAAAGATCTCCTCTTCACTCGCACTCGCATCGATATCGTAGACGGTGTGACCGTGTTTTTTCCATACTTCGATGAGAGGGAGCGTGTCGCCGATTGACCAGGCGATACGTTTTCGGATAGCCTCTTCTGTATCATCAGAGCGTGTGACGAGTTTGTTTCCAGTTTTTGGATTAGTATCTCCTGTGAAGCTCGCTGGGAATGTCTCCTGTGTCACTGGATCGATGCGACGACCGCAGAGTCGCTCTACTGCAGTTTCCTCATCGAGATCGAGAAAGAGTACGTCAAAATCTCCCCATACGTCTTCCATAGCATCGTTTTGCTCCTTTGATCTGATAGCGCCATCCATGAGAATTCGTTTTTTACTGTTATTTTCTATGAAGAGGCGAGAAAGTTTGATGATGTATTCAGTTGGAGCCTTGAGTCACTGATCGAGAAAAGACTTCACATGATCTCCATCGGGAGTTCCACTTGCTGCAAATTTTCTGAGTTCTGCCCCCATCTCAAAGAGGACAAATTCACTTGGATATTTTTCGAGGATTTTTCGGGCCTGTGTTCATTTTCCTGATCACTGGATCCCGACGAGCATGATATGTTTCATAGTAGTATATGGTGACGAAGCGCTCACAGGTTCCCCGAGATAATAAGCCGGATTCTGTATATCGGTATACATCTATCTAGGCGTGAGATCACTCTCACGCTCAAGCGGAGTATATCAAGAGTGACTGCTCTGAGGCATTATCACTTTCGATACCATTCTCCTTGCATCAGAGAGGGTTTACCACTCTCGATTTCTCGAGATCCATCTGTAGCTATTTCTGCTCGTGGAGAAATATTTCTCTCGTTAGCAGAGGAACACCAGATGGCTTTTCACCTTTTTCCCTTGTGGGATAGTATTGTCTCTGTGGCACTTTCCGTACCCTACATTTTGTATATGGTGCAGGGCCAGGGCTGTTAGCCCTTCTCCTCTCAGAGGGATGTCCAGACTTTCCTCACCTCGATCACTCGAGGCGTGTATACCTGTCTCGGGGTGTGAGCAGCCTGATGATAGACAATATTTGGAAAAAAGCAACTTTTGCATAGCATAGATCCATGTCTTTTGATATCATCATCTGAGTAGATGAAGCCTGACGAGGTGCGTGGGCTGGACCTGTCGTTGCAGGTGCTTTTCTTGTTTCTTTCGACTTTGACTTCGCACTTCTCGCCTGACTCACTGACTCCAAAAAACTCACAAGAGAAAAACGAGAAACCCTTTTCGAAAAGATCATCTCTCTCGAAAAACTCGGAAAATGTGTGACTTGAGTAGGGATCTCGTCACATGAGGTGATCGATCATCTTGGTATCCGTGAGGCCAACCGACTCGCGATGGCAGAGGCAATCAGACAAATCAGAGAAAAGACTCCATTTATACAAAAATCCTATGAGATCCGTATCGATGGACGAGATAACTATCTCTTTGACGCCATACCAAAAGAAAATATACGATATATCGTCAGGGGCGACCTCACCGAGAAGGCTATCTCTGCAGCATCCATCATCGCGAAAGTCACTCGAGATCATATGATGTGTGAATATAGTGAGAAATTTTCTCTCTATCACTTCGATCTCCACAAGGGCTATGGTACGAGCAAACACCAGAGTGCTATGCTATATCATGGCATAAGTCCGATACATCGCAAGAGCTATGCACCTGTGAAAGCCTTGATTTCGAAAGAGACTTAGCTACACTTGAAATTGTTATTTTTTGTTTCTTCATATGAAGCTCTCACGCCTTTTTCTCGTCCTTTTGATCTGATTGCCAGTATCGATTTTTGCGGTATCGAGCATCGATCCGACGACGACTCTTTCTCAGGTACAACTCCTCGTAGCTCAGTACGAGGCTCGTATCAAGCAGCTCGAAGCTGAGAACTCTGTACTCCGCTATGAGATGGTGAAAGCAGGTATCAAAATCCCCCTTACTGACTACTCTGGTGCTATCGTGGATGCTCTTCCTACGTCTCTGACAGGGACAAAATCTACCTCATGAACAACAGTTCCACCTATAGTATCTTCATGAGAGCTCTCCATCACGAGTCCTGCCTCTCTCGAAAAAGACTATGGGAAAGACGTCGCTGGCTTTATCACTCGTGTGACAAAAGACTGGACGGCTATAAAATCAGCTTATAAACTCCCAGCAAATACTCGTATTGCCTGATATGAGTTTGTTTCTACAGGATCTCGTGATCATGTATTTGTCGATGTCGTCGTCGGTACGGGCACTACAGGTATCTATGATATAAAGATCCTCTATCAGTTCGAAAAAACAGAGTATAAGAGAAAACTGATCGGTATTTTCGACTACGATAGTACTACTCAGAGATATAAAACACGTACAGGATCAAATCCTTTTGGTGGAGTACCGCGTGTGTTTATCCGTGATCCACTCTTTTCATGAGTGGTAACGCCTCCAGCCACTGTTTCTGCGAGTGGAGCATCAGTTCCCACACCAACCACGAATACCTGATCTCCAGCACCTGTATCTACAACATCAGTAACACTTGCTGATATCAGTAAAGCATACAACGAGAAACGGTATCTCACGACGATTTCCCTCTCGAGTAGTTATCTCGCGAGCAATAAACCAACTACAGAGCTCCTCTCTATCCGATACCGTACCTACTTCATCATCGGAAAATATAGTGAGTCACTCGCTGAGATAGCGAAACTCGAGACTCTCGGAACACTCGACCGCCAGACGGCATGTAACGCACAGGTCATCGCTACCTATAGTAAAAATCAGTCTCTCGTCGATAAGTACACAAAAATCTGCAAACAGTAATACTAAAAAAGAAGGCCTAGATATGTATGCCTTCTTTTTTTTCTTTCATCCTGAGTTTCATTTCTCGGATTTTATCTTGGAGTGGATTTCCAGTTTTCCTTGAGAAACTACTCCCACAGCCACAGTGTGTCATGATGGCATCACTTGAGACGATCCACTTTCCGTTGACTCAGGTAATTTTTAGGTTTCTCAAAAATTCATGGTCATGAGGTCGAGCGTAGATATCCGTATCATCGACATGCTCGAGGAGAGTTGTGAGAGGAGAGATGCCTTCTACTACTTCTACTTTTTCTCAGGCACATCACTTTTTCTCTATGAGGAGAGAGATTGCTTTGATGTTGTTTTTTTGCCAGGATGTGCGAGTATTCTTATCGAAAATCATAGTATTATGGTCGTATATATTGCCAGGATCCATCGGGAAGTTGTTTGATGTCCCATCATTTCTGACTCTCGACCGATGGTATCAGTCAGGTATACCCACTCGCTCGCAGTCCACTTCCTGTTGTAACTCAGGAGAGAGATTTTGCGAGAGTGTCGATATAGGATATGTAGAGCTGCTTGATCCCTCGATTTCCTGAATCATAGCAACTTGTCACACTCGATGCGAGGGGGTTTTTGGTATCTTTTGGAGGAGCGAGTTGGAGCTCACGAGTTTTGATAAATTCGATATCTGCTTCTGTCCTGACTCCTCCAGTCGCAAATCTCATGAGGATTTCTCCGATATTTTTCTGACAATCATAAGGAGGCTCATCATATCCAGAGGCACCGATGAGGAGAAATTTTCTCCCTGCATCCTCGTAGTTTCCTTCCTTGGCCCGCATAAGAAGAGCGAGAAATCGAGATACTTCGGGAGCGTCAGTATTCATACTTGCGATTTTGTAGTAGTTTTCTGACTCTCATCTTTCTGAGAGTCTATCAGTCACACTTGCCAGATAGTAGGGGAGCATCCCATCGCTACATGGATTTTTTAGATCTGTATTTGCCCAGAGATCAGGTGATATATCGGTGTTTCGTATACGAGCAAGTTTCCCACTGTCACAGATATTTTTCATCCCTTTTTCACCGATTTTTTTTGCTTCTTTTGCCAGAGCGAGATTTTTTTCGTAGTCTCCTCGTTCTTTATCAGGATTTGGGGCGAGGAGTACAGCGAGGCGGTATGGCGCAGGGAATGCTGGGTGGAGGTCAGTGATCCTGTCCACGATCGGATAGAGAAACTCGAGAAAGAGATTGTTACGAGTATTGTCCCCGATATACTGTATCAGATTGATCCAGAGAGTACCGGCATGGGTCGTCGTATGTCCAGCATCGCTGAGCTTCATCATAGATGCAGAAGGAAGGAGTCCTGGTGTGAGTCGACGGTACCAAGAGAGCTCTCCATATTGGCTATAGAGAAAAGTTGTACCACCACGACAAAAGAGGTATCCACAGATAGAGACAACTCCTATGATAAGTACAGTAGTGATGAATTTTCGCATATAACTAGATACCAACGCCATCTTCTGAGAGCATCGTGAGCTCGTTCTCACGAGAGACAGACGGAGCCTTATGAACAGTATTTCCTATCGGTGTACCACTATAGGAGAGCACGAGTGATCGATCTGATCATTCGCCTTCACTTTTTGTCGCGAGTCATTCTATTGCTTTTTCACTGATGTAGTTATGTGCTTTTTTTCGCTCAAAAGAAGAGAGATTGGGAATACGTACACTTTTTCCACTACTCATCGCGAAGCTGATTTTGCTTTCGAGAAATGAGAAAAATCGCTCATCTTTCGCTTTCATATAGTCATTGACTTCGAGATGGACATGATAGTATTTTCCTTCCTGTTTCTCTGCGATGCGCCCGAGGATATGGGTGAATGCCTCGAGATTTTTCCCATGCATACCGATCAAGAGAGAGGAATCTGGAGTTTTTACTGAGATATCGAGGTCTTCCCCATTTTCTCGGACGTCCACAGATTCTAGAGAGATGCCAAGGTTCTGGAAAAATGAGGAGATTTTTTCTGTGAGGGACATATCGTGTATAAAAATAGTCAAAGAAAGTATATAAAAAAAGGATAAAAAGTGAAATTTTTCTTTTTGATTTGTAAAACCCAGCTTTTTCTCTACAATCCGAGACCAGGCTTGGAGGATTCGCATAGTGGTCGAGTGCACACCCTTGGAAAGGGTGCAGGCGGGCAACTGCCTCAAGAGTTCGAATCTCTTATCCTCCGCCATTTTCTTTATTAAAAATTCACATTTCTTACTTGCAATACGAGATTTTTTCTGTATACTCCCTTCAGTAAAAAAATCGGTTTTTCTCTCAATAGAGCCAAAACTTATAAGAAAAAATCGAAAAATCCTCTATTTCCTTACGTTTTGCTTATGAAAATCAAAGATGCTATCCAGAAAAAACGTGTCGGAGATCGCCTTCGTCGTATCGAAGGGCAGATCCGTGGTGTTATCCAGATGATCGAAGATGAGGCAGCAGTGAAGGATATAGTCCAGCAGATTTCTGCTATTCGTAGTGCTATGGGACAGGCGGCCAACGAAGAAATCGTCTGTGCAGTCGAACGTCTCGGAGAAAAGAAGGCAATCGGTGAAAAAGAAGCCGATGAGATGCGCATGCTTCTTAAGCTTGTACGATAATGATCAAGCGATACTGGCTTAAATTTTGGAAAAACCTTGGATTTTCTCTCCCATCCTCCCGATTTCTCACGCGGAGGATGATTTCGTTTATCCAAAAAGAGAAAACACCTCTTTCTATAGTGGAACTCTGAGCAGGCAGATGACCCCTTACTGGAGTGTTGATCGAAAGTTTTCCAGATGCGAATATTGCGAGTTTTGAGATCGAGGATGATGCGTTTAGATCACTCGAGACTCGTTATGGATGACGTCAGTGACTTACTTTATACCACGAAAGTGCTACAGAAGTAGAGAAACACTTTTTTCCTAACTCGGTGGATATCATCATCTCTACACTGCCTCTCGGGAGTATTTCATATGAGTGAGTTGAGCATATTCTCATGAGCGCACAAAAGGTCCTCAAAAAAAATGGACAATTTCTCCAGTATCAGTACTGGATGGCGAATAAATCACAGGAAAAAAAATATTTTCATATGGAAAAGCTTGCCTTCGAGCCACGTAACTTTGGTCCTGCGTGGATTTATGTATGTCGGAAGAAATAGTATATTTTGCAAGAAAAAAGAGTTGCATTGAACCCCGTTTTTCATATACTTACTTTCGTTAAAGCTCTTACCTTAAGTGCATCTATATCACCTGGTGGTTCTCGTGATAGATGAAATAGGAGATCCATATAATTCCCGATAGGTATTACAAATGTAATTTTTTTGTTTTCAAGGAGAAACAAAAGAAATCTTTTGACTTTCCCTTGACTTAGACTAGGCTTTAGACCAAGTTTACCATCACTCTCGTCAGATACATATGCCAAAAAACCTCGTAATCGTAGAGTCTCCAGCCAAAGCAAAAAAAATCGCTCAGTACCTCGGACCCGACTATCAAGTCGAGGCTTCCATCGGTCATATCCGGGATCTCCCCGAGAAAAATATAGGTGTCGACATCGAGGGTGGATTTATCCCTGCCTATGAGATCTCTCCAGATAAGAAAAAGCGAGTCACTGAACTCAGGGGATTTGCAAAAAAAGCGGAACACATAATCCTCGCAACCGATCCAGACCGTGAATGAGAGGCAATAGCATGGCATCTTGCACATGTTTTTGATATCGATCCTGTGAGTGCGACACGTGTCACCTACCATGAGATCACAAAAGATGCTATCAAGGAGTCATTTAGCAAACCTGGACATATCGACATGGGTCTCGTGAATGCCCAACAGTCTCGTCGTATTCTCGACCGTATCGTGGGATACGAGGTATCACCAGTCCTCTGGCGTAAGGTCAGGTCGTGACTCTCTGCTGGACGTGTCCAGTCTGTGGCAGTGAAGCTTCTCGTCGAACGTGAGCGTGAGATCAGGGCATTTGTTCCCGATGAGTCATGGCATATCCGAGCGCTCGCAGAGAGTGCTGGTATTGATTTTGCTCTCGACCTCTCGAAGGTAGGAGGTAAGAGCGCAAAATTTACAACAGAAGCAGAGGCGTGGGAATTTTTCGACAGCCACGGGATCAATATCGAGAAGGCAAAAAAGGATAAAACGAAAAAAGGACACATTGCTTACCTTGCTGATACAAATGAGAGTTTTACTCTTTCTCACGTCGAGAAAAAGGAATCGAAGCGCACACCAGGAGCTCCGTTTACGACGTCGACACTCCAGCAAGAAGCATCTCGAAAGCTCGGGTACTCAGTAAAGACGACTATGGATATCGCACAGCGACTCTACCAAAACGGACATATCACCTATATGCGAACTGACTCGGTTCATCTCTCGGATCAGGCAATTTCTCTTTCTCATGCATTTATCGAGAAGACATATGGTAAGGAGTATGCACTCCCGAGTGGTCGACAGTACAAGACGAAACAGGCTAATGCTCAAGAAGCGCATGAAGCAATCCGTCCTACATCGATCGAGACGACCCCAGAGAAAAGTGGACTGGATGCTATGGAGTACAAGCTCTATAAGCTTATCTGGGAACGCACGGTCGCTTCACAGATGGCAGAGGCTCGTATCGAGACGACAACATATCGTTTTGACTCAAGTATAGCGGGTGAAGAATGGATCGCAAAAGGTGAAGTTATCTTGTTTCCAGGCTTTATGCAGCTTTATGTCGAAGGGACTGATGACGAAGAAAACGAAGAAACCAAAAAACTCCCTCTTCTCAAGACTGGAGCAATCGTGAAAGCTCATGGACTGAGCGCTGAACAGAAATTTAGTCTCCCACCACCTCGCTATAGTGAAGCCTCACTCGTAAAAAAACTCGAAAGCGAAGGAATCGGCCGTCCATCGACATATGCCGCAACGATCCAAACCATCCAGGATCGGGGATATGTCGTCATCGAATCAAAAAAACTTATCCCGACAGATATTGCCTTCGTCGTGACGGATTACCTCGAGAAGGAGTTCTCTAGTTTCATGCAGTATGACTTCACGGCACGGGTCGAGGAGGAGTTTGATCAGATCTCACGCGGTGAGCTTGATTGGCAGAAGATGCTTTCAGGATTTTATACTCCATTTCATACATCCATCGAGGCAGCACTGGGAACTGAGGGTCGATTTGCCGGAGAAAAAATCCTCGGAAAAGATCCTGCCACGGGTCGTACAGTCCTTGCTCGTATGAGTCGATTTGGTCCTGTGGTACAGATCGGTGCTCAGGATGAGTTATCAGACGAAGAAAAACCTCGCTACGCGAATCTCGCACCTGGTATGTCGATCGATGATATTACTCTCGAGGAATCGCTCGGACTCTTCTCATTCCCGAAGGATATCGGATCCTATGAAGACAAATCACTCATCGTCGGTCAGGGGCGGTATGGTCCCTATGTGAAGTGGGGAGAGGCATTTATCTCGATCCCCCGCACTGATGATCCACATGCAGTGGATGAAGCTCGCGCGATCGAGCTCATCGAGGCAAAAAAACAAGCAGATGCTCCGATCGGTGAATACGACTGAGTCGGATATACGAAGTGAAAATGACGATTTGGACCATTTCTCAAATGGAAAGATCTTTATGTGAATGTCCCGAAGGCGATCGACTTCGACAACATCACGCACGACGAAGCGACTCGTCTCATCGCCGCGAAGGTAGAAAAAGAAGCTAATCGATATATCCATAACTGGAGCGAAGAAAAAATATCGGTCGAGCGAGGTCGATATGGTCCATATATCAAGTTCGGCAAAGAAAACGTCTATCTCAAGCATGACGGCAAAAAAATCACCGATGAAAATGAGATCGCATCACTTACACTTGAGGATGTGAAGGCAATCATTTCTGAGCAGATACCAAACGCTTTCAGTGAAAAAAAGTCTAAGACCAAGACAAAAGTAGGTACCACTAAAAAATCAGCAGCAAAAAAAGCTCCAGCGAAGAAGAAATAACTATTGTCATTTCGACTGAAGCGAAATGGATAGTTAGTACACCCCTTGTGGGTGGAAATCTCTCGACTTTTTTTGTATTTTCAAAACCTTTTCCTATACTCAGGGCTATGAAAAATAGAGAAATGACATTTATAGAAAAGGCGAGACTTTTTCTTTTGCCATTAAAAAGCAATAAACTTCTGACATTTTTTTCATGTATAAAATTTTTCACATGGTGATTTAATGCCATTATTGGTGTTCTCATTATCAAGTGAGCTGTGAAAGCGGTAGAAAAAAATGATATAGCACTTTTAGATTACTGGACAGTACTTTTTGTAGTACTCTTTTTTTCATACCTTGTGGTTGGTTGGGTGTTTCGAAAGAGTGATTGGCCATACTTGTATCACAATATCGAAATGTGGGTATATGAACGCTATATGCCTATGTTTATTACGCTTGATAACAACTATTTAGAAAGTGTAGGCACATGAAGGCTTATATCTATTCTTAAAGAAGGGGTAAAGGTCTGGGTAGATCAACTTTCTTTCATGATAAAAGAGTTAACAAAAATTACTATAACAGGAGCTTTTCTGATTTACTTACTTTCATGAATTAGTCTTTTTTATGCATTTTCTTTGATTGTAGGGCTCGTAATTATGCATGCTCTCGTTGTATGGATTGATTCTAGTGCTCAAAAATACCGTCGAGTCAGAACGTATGAAAAGTGAGAACTTTCGAGAAACCTTGTTCGTATGATTATGTCTCGAAATGAGATCATACAAAATGACACTATCAACAACGAAATGACTCATATCTATAAGAGTGTAGAAAAAGTATCACAAGCAAATGATAGGATAAATCGCTCACTTTTTATTATCTTCAATCTGGTTCGTATTCTTACACTTTTGCTTCGTGTCTGAATTCTCATTATTATGTGACACTGAGTTTTTTCCTGACAGTACTCGCTTACTGACTTTGTTGCCACGATGACGATGGTTCTCGTATTTGAATCTTTCCTTTTTGATTCAACCGAATTTTATAAAAATTTCACGAAAGAATTTGTTGATATCGAAAAGCTTTGGGATACTTTTGAAAGTGCTCCTCGGCTCAAGTGATACTCTTCTGGTAATACTTTTGTGCCAAAGCCTCAAAACATCGAAATCAAAAATATTTCCTACGGATACAACGATACCAAAGTGTTCGATAATTTCTCCCTCACTATAGAAAAATGAAAGAAGACAGCACTCGTCTGAGCGAGCGGAGGAGGGAAGACGACGCTTATGAAACTCATCGCAGGATATCTCCATCCTGAGTCTGGCACGATCACTATCATGGGAAATAACTTGGGTGAGACCGCACTCAAAAGCTACTATCCTCACATCGGATACCTTACGCAGGATCCGAGTGTGTTCGATGCAACTATTCGTGAAAACTTAGTGAGTGCGGTTTCGAGTGTGTCTGTCATCTCGATAGAATCGTCTGTTCCTGTGACGACGACGAGACATCTTGCTGGAAGGACTTGAAAAACTGAGCAAGATTTCTCTCTTCGTTCCACTCCGCTCGAAATGACAGAGACTCAGGAACTCGAGAAAAAACTCATAGAAGCACTCCGTCTCGCTCAGTGTGACTTCGTCTTCGAAATGGAGAAAGGTCTCGATACCGAGATCGGAGAGAGATGAGTCCGGCTCTCATGATGACAGAAACAGCGTCTTGCGATCGCAAAAATATTTCTCAAAAACCCAGAGATCATCCTCCTCGACGAGCCCACATCTGCGCTCGATAGTTTCTCTGAAGAGAAGATCACTGAGGCTCTCGAAGCACTCTTTCGAGGACGTACCGTGATCGTGATCGCTCATAGACTCCAGACCGTAAAAAAAGCAGATGATATCATCGTCATCGAGGATGGAATGGTGAAGGAGCGCGGAACTCACGAAGTTCTCACCCTCAAAAAATGAATATATCATAAAATGCTCGAGCTCCAGAGTGGATTTTAAATGCATCGATTTCTCATTTTACTCATCCTCGTCACCATTCCTCTCACGCTCTCTGCTCGTGATAGTCTTTCTGTTGCTCAGCAAAAAACACTCGAAAAGACAGTGAATAGGATGATTTTACTGAGTAACATTATCCAGTGAAAGACCCGAACTCTTGCTACAGAGAAGCTCTTTCTCGAGAGGAAGAAACTCTCGACTGAGCTCCAAAAACTCACTCCCTACCTGACACTCTATACACTGAGAAAACCAACGACAGATATATCAAAAGAGTATAAGCTCACTCTCCAGAAATATAAACTCTCATGTGAGATAGCAGCTCTGCGTATGCTCATCGGTCGAGAGATATGACGATACCCGAGTGAGGAAGACATCATAGAACATATCCCACACTACACATGACCACTCGAGTGATGATACTGGTGAGATCCAGAGAGCGAATTCGTCGGTTCATACACAGGGAGTCAGAGATGACTCACGGGCTACGGTGTCTACGAGAAGCCTCTTAGAGACTATGCAGAAAGATATCCTCTTATCACCTCTCTCTCAAATAGTACTACTGACCCAGATAGTCTCCCGAGAGAGCGACTTTCTCGTGTGATCGGTCTCCTTGACTCAGGGTCTTCTGTGATGCTCTGGTGAGACTGGTGCACTTCGTCTGATGACGAAGATGGCATCGTCGAAAAAATTGATAGTTACATTACCAGATCATTTTCTATCGCTGCCAGAAATACCTGTGATCGATCGAGTGACGATCGTATCATGAGATGGAGATTCTCTACGGGTGAGAGTATTACGTGACTTTCATGAGAGCATGCCTTTGTCTTGCTCGGATATATCGGTCCGAGTGAAAAACCAACTCATATCATCGTGTGGGATACTGATACGGGTAAGCATGTATATCGTACTTCTGAGTGGATACGTAAGTGGTCTCTTATGGATTATCGTATGCTTGCGATTGATAGAAAAAAATAGAAATCTATTTTTTCAAGCGAGAATGCAAATACCATAAGGAGTATCTCTTGACATGTCCACCTTTTTTCATAGGATGGCTCATATCATATTATTTTTCACCTATGGCACACCACAAGCACAAGAAATCCGACAAGGATATGGATCCGGTAAAGCTCGCGAAAAAAGCTCAAAAAGCTGAAGAGAAAGCTCGTAAAAAACGCGAGAAGGAGGCGGAAAAAATGGCAAAGAAAGCCAAAAAAGAAGCAGAGAAGAAGGCAAAGAAAGCTAAAAAAGTCGCAAAGAAAGCTCCAGCAAAAAAGCCAGTAGCAAAGAAAGTCGCTGCAAAACCAGCAGTGAAAAAAGCTCCTGCCAAGAAGCCAGTAGCGAAAAAGACTCCTGCAAAGAAAGTCGCTCCTAAAAAATCACCAGCAAAGAAGCCAGTAGCAAAAAAACCAGCTGTAGCTGTAAAAAAAGTTGCTGCAAAACCAGCAGTGAAAAAAGCTCCTGCCAAAAAGCCAGTCGCAAAGAAAGCCCCAGCAAAGAAAGTTGCTGCAAAACCAGCTCCAAAAGCTGCCCCAGCTCCAACAGTAGTCGCTCCAAAGCCTACTCCAGCTCCAGCAAAAAAACCAGCTCCAAAAGCTCCAGCAAAAAAGTTCGTCGCTCCTCCAAAGAAAAAATAATCAAAAACCTCATGGAAACATGAGGTTTTATTTTGGCCTCTTCTGTAACTGTTCGATCACTCGGAATATCTGCTCTTCATATCGAGCAAATCAGTGGTGTCGTATCTGCCAGGCAAATGTACTCTCATGGTCGATCATTGTCACCGTATCTCATGCGATGATTTTAGTCATCGATCCATCGAGGGGAGTATTTGATTTTGGGAGGAGAGTGATTTCTTCGTAGGGATCTTTTTTTTCTCATCCTTCTCGAGTATCACTCGATATGATATGGCGTGAGAGTTCTTTTTCTCTCTGGATTTTTTTATATTTTTCAGAGAGTGCGAGTGCGCGTTTCGGAGATGAGGACTCGAGTGATGTATAGATAGAGTACTCAGAGCCGTGAGGAAGTGAGTTCACGATATCGATATGGAGCTCTCGTATTGCATCGATCCCTTCATGGAGGGAGAGTGACGGAGTAGTATGACGCTTTTCGTAGATGAGCCCGAGTTCTGGGAGGAGTCTCGATGCCGTCTCTGCGAGTTCTCTCACTTTTTCCCTGAGTTTCTCAGGATGAGCTGCGTGATAGTAGTACCTCCTCCCCTCGAGGAGAGATCGCTCGACATACCCAGCATCCATGAGTGCTCATATCGATCGATAGACTGCTGGCCTATAGGTGCCAGTGTATTTCGCGATATCGCTGATCGTGATATGAGGATGTTCGAGGAGAACCAGATAGACGCTGATTTCTTCGTCACTCATACCGAGTCGCATGAGGAGGCGCTTGTATTTTTCCATCATAGTGTATAGATTTTAGTACAGATATAGTATATGTATTTTTATTATGAGTAAAGGAAAAATAGAAATACTATTTTTTATAAAGTACAGATTTTAGTACTTTCTTTTCATGGAGTATTTTTTGCGATATCCTGTCCATGCTTTTATTTTTTTATCTCCTCCTCTATGACACAACCTCTCCTCGTCGCTGGACGCGACATCGAACCATACATCCCACACTATTTTACAGAACATGATCAGCAAAAAATCCATATACTCGCACAGGTGATCGAGCAAAAAATCCATGCTGCTCTCGCGATGCCGATCTCCTATCATGGCATCACTCGCATCGTGGTGCCGAAGAGTCTCTATCTCCAGAAGGCAACTCGCGCACGCTTCACTCGTGTCGCCCACCCGACCAAGGGGAGTATCCTCAGAGTATCTGCACCGTGAGCTCGTCATACGATCGCGACTGATGTCTATGAGCTCGAGAGTGAGAAATCTGGGAAGTGATGATGGAAGACGCTCCATCTCGATCGCATCGATCGTCTTGCGCCACTATCTTTCGATGAGGCACGATCTGATCTGCGGTGACATGTGACGCCGAGTGTCATGGATGACTATGAGAACGAGCAACTTCACGATGTCGGTACAGCATTCATGCGCAACTGGAATGCTCACCATCGGAGCTATCTTGCTCAGGCAGACTCATCACGAGATATGCATCGATACAAAAATAAAAATTAATTTGCATTTTCTCACCCTTTCTATATAAGTGAAGTATGTTCTGACTTGTAAAATCATCTTGGCATCATACCCTCACCTCACGGTGTGGTATTATGGCGTAGTGATTTTCTCAAAATCTCCATACATCCTCCGTGAGTTTCTCTAAAACTTTCGGGGGATTTTTTTATGCTCACTATGTACATCTACTTCAAATCAAAACAATCTTGGCAAAATATCTGGCACCACTATCTCTCGCATTGGCGGCATGATCTTTCGTGCAAATTTTTTGCAGAACTCTTTTCATCCGCCAAAGAAGGCGGATTTTTATTTTCTATTATTTTTATCTTTATGAAACTTGATAAACAAACGTGTTGGACAGAAGTTTTTCCCTCTCTTCCCATTTCTGCAATACCAAAAGATCTTCCTGAAAATATAACGACTAACGAACTCATACTTTTTGCCTCAAACAATGTTAAATCTATCGTAGATACTTGGACATATGCGATTCGCTTTCGGTGAGTCAACTGACGTCTTGCTATGCATGAAGATAATAACAGTGATGTTGAGTACCGTACCAATGAAGTAATAAGAGCACTCAGAAAAGTGTTCCCATAAAAAAAATTATATGGTTCAGATAAACTATCTCACATCTTGGTGGAATATCCCTCTTCCTCATTGGCGGATATTTTAGTAGACCTTTTTCCTATATCTGTCATGAGGAAACTCGTGGCAGATTTTATTATTTCCTTACATTTTACTATATGAAAACTTTATGAGCACTCCTTCTCACAGATGATACAAAAATCAGAAAAAATAGAAATCTCAATGATGCTTCAGCAAGAAAATTAGAAAGACTTGCCTGTTCACTTCATAGGTGAGAGAAAACCTCTCTGGGATTTATGACAGGTATATGAATCTCTTCGAAAGGGTTTCCTCTGAGGCTTCCAGCTATCGCCATACCAACACTGCGAATAATGGATCGACTCGATGTACTCTGAGTCCATGACTATCACTACACTCTCTATCAGGCAAGAGATTTTCTTGCGAAGAGTCAGGAAATGAGTCAGACCGAAGCAATCGAAATATCAAACCGTATGGAGAGATATCTTCTTGACTATATTCGAGCAAACTATCCACACCATGAAGAGAATATTGATTTTGAATTTGATAAGAAAATCGATCCAGAACTTCTCGAAAAAGTAAAATATGTTTTGAGAACTTCAAATTCGCCAGATATGACCAAGATTACTGCATATGCTATGAGTAAGTGAAAAGATGCTGAAAGTGCATATGACTATGCAGCAGCCAATGTCGTTTGTAATATCTCTGAAAGAGCAGAGAATATTGTCATAGGATGAGAAAAGGAACGTCCATTTTTCCGCCTCGGGCAATTCTGCGAAAGTCAGATTGGCGCCAATGAAAGTATATTTCTCGTACAGAGTACTGGGCATATACCACCATACTACCCACAAAGTAGCGAAGAACCTTATATTGATGCCACATGAAAACTCGTCACATGATCCACGAGTATTTCGAATACACATATTGCATATGATCAATCTATTTTATAATCCACCATTTTATGTATAAAAATCCACTTATTTGAATCCTCTGAGGCATGTGACCATATGCGTCACTTCGGGCATACGAACTCCTCTTAGAAATATCCAAATTATTTTCTTCTGGCACAAAAAACCAGGATTTTCCTCATATACTCATCGATAGTATTCCTATCCGAGCGCTCATCGATGGAGCGGTCGATGAATGAGAAACGATTATGCAGGTTCATCATGAGTTCCAGAGACTGCTTTCTTCGGGGGTGAATATAGTGCTGATGGCATGTAATACTTTGCACCTCTATCGAGAGAAGATATATATAGGTTATAGCCTAGATACAGTGAATATTCTCTCACTTATCGATGAAACCGTGAACCATATTAAAAAATTCTGATACAAGAAAGTCGCTATTCTCTGATCTGCGAGAACTCTTGAGTCTTGATTGTATACTCGTTGATTACACACATCTTCTATAGAGACATATCTCCCTGATAGAGAAATGAGGAAATCTTTGAACCAAATCATAGATACGGTAATATCATGAAGTCCTCTCACTTCCTCCCATAGAGATTCTATGAATACGCTTATTAGAGAGTCTGAAGATCAGTGATGTGAGTGCATCTTACTTGGTTGCACTGAGCTTCCGATCGCATTTTCAGATGCCATATCGACTCTTCCATTTATTGATCCGCTCGAAATCACGCTCACGAAAGCATGTGAGTTGTATTATAGAAAGCATTAGTTTGCCTTTCCCTCCGTTTTCCTTATACTTACCATATGAAAAAAATCATCACCTGAGTCAAGCCTACTGGATCATCCATGCACCTCTGAAATCTCATGGGTGCTCTCTTGCCATTTCGTGACCTCGCGAAAGGCAATGACGCTGCGATATTTATCGCGGATCTCCATGCACTCACGAGCGTGAAGGATGGTGCGACACTCTCACATCAGTCGTTCGAGCTCGCGGTCGAGTATTTCGCTATCCTCGGTATCGATACCCCAGTTCGGATATTTCGTCAGTCAGACATAGGAGATATCACGAAACTCATGTGGGTCATCGCCAATGTCACGCCGTATTCACTCATGCTCCGGGCGCATAGTTTCAAAGACAGTGAGGCAAAAAATACTGATATCAACATGTGAGTTTTCAACTACCCGATCCTCATGGCGGCCGATATCCTCGGATACGATATCGATGCGGTGCCAGTCGGGAAGGATCAGCTCCAGCACCTCGAGATGACGCGAGATATCGCTCGCGCGTTCAATAAAACATACGGTGATACATTCACCGAGCCAGAGGCGATCATCACGAAGACAGTCGAGACACTTCCTGGTATCGATGGTCGTAAGATGAGTAAGAGTTATGATAACTTCATCGGAGTATTTGATGACGAGAAAACCTTGAAAAAAAGAGTGATGTCGATCGTCTCAGGATCTGAGTGAGTCGATGAGCGAAAGAAAAATCCTGATGAATGTGCGATATTTAACCTCTATCGAGTATTCGCGACCCCTGAACAAGTAGCAGAGATGCGCGTGAAGTATGAGTCAGAAAATATCGGGTTCTGATATGGTCATGCCAAAACTGCCCTCCTCGAAGTCCTCACCGAGTATCTCCGACCCTACCGCGAAGCGAGAGAAAAACTCCTCGAAAACCCAGAGATCGTCGAAGCGAAACTCGGTGAGTGAGCGAAAATCATGAATGCGAGACTCGATGCGAAGATGGCAGTGGTGAAGGGGAAGGTGGGAGTGAGTTAAGAGATATGAAGTATCCATCAGTTCTATTCATCTGTAAGGCAAATGTTTGAAGATCTCAAATAGCAGAAGCACTTTACAACTCTATGTACTGATCTGAGAGTTCTATAAGTATAGCATGAGTAGAGGCACGAAAGGGAAAATATATAGTTTTCGAGACAAAAATAGCACAAGTATTAGATAGATATTTTTGAATATCGCTAAAGGATAAATCTATCAAATATTGAGCAGATATTGATAAAAATATTCTTAATAAAATCAGTAAAATTGTATTTCTTTACGACCCAACTCCTAATAGCCCCATTGATGAAGAGTGTAAGATAGAAAATAAGTCAGTATATGAGTACTTTCATAAAAATAAAAAGCAAGTACTCATACATCCTATCACCGATCCTCATGGTATTGATGATAAAAAGAAACAATTAGAAATTATTCACTCTATAGATTCCTTAGTAAAATCTCTATAAATGTTCCATCTCACCTTCCCAAACATCTCGCATAAATCACAATTTGAAGAACTTATCCAGGAGTATAGATCGATAGATGCGAATATTATACCTTCGAGACTTACCTATGGTGATACGTATGAAGATTTTTTGGATTATGTAACGACAGATATTGCACATCCTAAAGATGATTTTGTTCCAGCGCATCTTTTTTTCCTGATCTCTGGAGACCAGATTATCGGTGCTACACAGATCCGTCATCACATCGATCATCCACATCTTCACGAAACATGAGGACATATAGGATACAGTATACGGCCGAGTGAACGATGAAAATGATATGGAAAAACACTCATGCAAATTGCTCTTAGTAAAGCTAGAGAGTTATGAATTGTTGATATCATTGTCTCAGCTGATGTGGAAAATATCACATCGTGTCATATCATTGAATCTTTGGGATGAGTCTGTTTTGAGAAAATCACGAAAAATGCTATACTAAAGCATCGATATAAATTCTCCTAAATGCTCCACCTCACTTTCCCCGACATCTCGCATAAATCTCGCTACCTCGATATGACCCGAGAATGGAGAAACTTTGAAGAAATTCCGACAAGTCCACGTCGACTTTTCGCGTGAGAAACGTATGAAGAATTTCTTGGTATAATAGAGGAAGATAGGGTGAATAATGGATGGTGAGTCAATAGTACACTTTTTTTCTTTATGGATGGTGAAGATATCCTCTGAGCACTCCAGATCCGTCACCATATCGACCATCCGAGGCTTTCTGCCGACGGTGATGGCTGAGGTCATATCGGATACGGACTACGTCCGAGTGCACGAGGTCGGTGACTCGCGAAAGAAATGCTTCGTCTCTGACTCGAAGAAGCAAGAAAACTCTCTCTTGAAAAAGTCCTCATATCTGCAGATGAAACAAACCTAGCTTCATGGAAAACTATAGAGACATGTGGATGAATACTCGATCGTATAATGTGGCGTGAAAGAGACCAAAAAAATCTCAAACTCTACTGGATAAATCTCTAATACTATGAAAATTTTCCTTCTTTTTTTTCTTACATTTCTCACTTTTTCTTGTTCGAGGCAATCGAACTCTGTTGGCTACCAAGTTTTCCTAGCCCCGCATGGGTTCGAAATTTTCTATGACTCCTGAAGAACTCAGACTACAAAAAATCTCTATACACCAGGAAGTATCACTCTCAATGGTTCGTATTTTGGTATGGATAGTTCGTGAGCCTCTATTCCTGCAGGACTCTGGGTGAGTGAAAACCGAGAAACGTTCCCACTCCGAACGGATGACCCCAATCTCTCTCATGTATTCAGTGACTGTGATGGAGTTTATAGTATCATGGCCAATGAAGCATGGCAGAAGACGCTCTGCTCGAAACAAAATTTTGCCTTCCAGGCATGACCACTCGTGATCAATGAGTGACAACTGGCATCTGATTTTTCTCACTCCTGGCATGCAGGGGAACCGCATGAGCGTACCCTTATCGGACTCGATCACTCTACACGGGAAGTATTTTTCTTTGTATTTCCAGAGAAACATTCACTCCTCGAAGTGGGGAAAATGATTCAGAAGGATCGGAGATTTGCTCAGAGAAAGTCTTTTGACCTCCTCAATCTCGACGGCGGACCATCGACAGCCTACTATGATGGGAAAAAAGGATTTCGAGAAAATGAAAAACTCCCTATAATCCTGCGTATCACACCATAATGAAAACTATCATCATCGACATCGCACCACACTGACTCTCGGAACAAGAACTCTCGCACCGCATGCATGAACTCGAGTCACTCGTCTCAACCTACTGAGGAGTGACGATCGTACGTCGTGTACAGAAGAAGCATAGTCCCGACTATCGGACATTTGTGTGATCAGGGAAGCTCGATGAGCTCATCGCACTCGGTGACGATCTCGGGGCAGAGCTCCTCATCATCGGGAATATCATGAAGCCCGCGCAAGTGTGGAATGTAAATGAGCATCTCCGTCTCGCGAAATCAAAAATGAAAGCGTGGGATCGAGTGGATCTCATCCTGAAGATATTTGCCCTCCATGCTGTCTCTCCAGAGTCCAAGCTCCAGATCGAACTCGCAGCGATCAAGCATATGTGACCGCGTATCTATGGTATGGGTATGGAGCTCTCGCGTCAGTGAGGATGATCCAAAAATGCAAAATGACAGTGAGAAACCAATACCGAGATCATGAAACGACATCTCCGAGATCAGGAACTCGTCCTCAGAGAAAAACTCAAAACCTATGAGCGTACTCGTGAACTCCACCGTGATGCTCGCAAGCGAAAGTGACTCGCGACCATCGGCATCGTCTGATATACCAATGCAGGGAAGTCATCACTTTTTAACACTCTCACTCGGAAGTGAGTTCTTGCCGAGGATAAACTTTTTGCTACTCTCGGAACCAGTGTTGCGAAGATGTGGCTCGCATGAGAAGTCGAGTGAGAAGGGAAGGAAGTCCTTGTCAATGACACGATCGGATTTATCCGAGATCTCCCACCTGATCTTATCGCAGCATTTCGCTCGACACTGGAGGACTCGATCGAGAGTGACCTCCTCCTCCATGTCGTGGATGCGGGTGATCCATGGATCGATGAGAAGATATCACTCGTCGATGAGACTCTCATGAGTATATGAGCGGAGCAGAGGAAAATCTATGTTTTCAATAAATCAGATACGCTCTCTCCCGAGCAAAAAAAAGAACTCCTCGCGAAGTTTTCTCACCTTGATCCCGTAGTCCTCTCTGCCCATACAGGAGAGGGGATTGAGGCACTCAAGTCTCTCTGTGGTGAGTTACTCACTACTGCTTACTCTCAGTAATCTTTCCAGTTCGTCGATCGAGTGTGACTCGTCGTGTAGCGTTATTGTACCCGACTCGGATATCGAGAAGAGTGTATCCTGATCCGCTGATCCCAGCCCCACTAAATGTAATACCACTTGTCGTTATCATGACGATGCCACTATCTGTGAGTCCGCTGTTCGTCGAGCTTCCCGTCCAGGTAACATTTCTGATGACATATTTTGTATCTCCATCAAAAAATGGAAAAAGAAAAGATCCGCTCGATATCTCTCAAATACTGTTATTATAGCTTGTGATGATTCCACCTGTTCCGATCGTGAGCAGAGTTGTCGTTGATGTTTTTCCATCACGTTTTGGCATCTTCCCGATCGATATATCTTGGACTTCTTTTCTGAGGGTACTCGAGATGACTACCTGCATGCGATCCGCCTTTTCTATATCAGTCTGAGGTCTCCAGTCAAAAGAACCTGTTACGACGACAAACGCTGAAAATATTGCTATTACAATCATTAATTCGAACAATGTAAAGCCAGATTGTGATCCGAGCAATTGCCTTTTCATAACATTTTTCTATTATTAGCAATAGTCTATCTATTTTTCCTAATTATCAAGCTATGAAATACATATTTACTGTTGCAGTTTTCCTTTTATCTGTTTCACTAGGTACATACGTATCTGCTGCTGATACTGATACTGGAAGTGGATCTGCCAGTAGCGCAGTTGCGAGCGGTGCTACTGCCACTGAGCTCAGTGTGAAGACAGTAAAAGTCCTCGATGACAAGCATATTCGTATCGTGTTTACTGAGTCTATCGATGTCGAGAGTGTGACACTCAAGATTGCGAAACAATCAAATAACAGTGCTATCAGGATCAATGTCCTTACCTGAGTAACTGATGCTCCAGAGGCTGTCGACCTCACTCTCGAAGACCTCCTTACGGAAGGAAGTGCCTATAGTGTCACAGTTCTTGCTGCTGTGGGAACATCAGGATCTACTATTACTGATGGTGCTCAGGCACTCAAGGATTTCGTCACTCCAGATCCTCTCAAGAAGTCTGCTCCCACTCTGAGTGCTCCTCCAAATCCTGCTGCGGTGATCACTACATCCACAGGTGAAGATGAGAAAGCTACTCCTCCTCTCGAACTGAAAAAGCCAGAACCAAAAAAAGAAACTCCAGCTCCGACAGAGGAACTCCCACTGACAGGGATGAACCCTCTCTGGATGCTCCTCATCGTATTCCCGTTTGCCTATATGATCCTCAGGAAACGAGCTCTCTAACTCTCTTATACCGAGGTCTTCTCGGTATTTTTTTCGTTTATATGCATAAAAAAAGTATCGATACTTCTCTTGTCTTTATCATCATCGCTTTGGTGATTTTTGGGATGATTATGATCAGTTCAGTGAGTGTATACCCATCGTTTAAGATCACTTCCCAGATGGTAGCGAGAGGTCTCCTCGATGAGCCAAGTAACTCTTTTTACCTTTCGAAGAATATTCTCCACGTCATTACTGGCATATTTTTTCTCACTGTTTTTTCCAAGCTTTCCTATACATGGTTCGAAAAATATAGCTCCATGATCCTTGCATGGGTGATCGGAGTTTTGGTGGTGGTACTTTTTGTATGAGCTGAGTACAACTGAGCGAAATGATGGCTCGATATCCCAGGGCTCCCATCGATCCAACCAGTGGAGTTTGCAAAGATTGGGATGATTATATTTCTCTCGTACTTTATCAAAAAGAAACGATCTCTGATGTCTGACTTTCAGGAAGGTTTTATCCCGTATTTTTTTATCGTGGGGATTATATTTTTACTCCTCGCGATACAGCCAGACTTCGGCTCTATATTGATTATTGCTCCTGTCGTGATCTCACTTTATTTTGTCTGATGAGGAAATGTACGCTACCTCGCTATCCTCTCGACCATCTGTCTCGTATGAGCTGCATCGGTCTATGGCATCGGAAAAATAGGAGGAGAAGACTCGAAAAATAAACTGCACTATATCTCAGCACGTATCGATAATTTCTTCCAAGACAATCAAACACTCTTTTCAAAAAATACTTCAGATGGGAAAGATTACCAGATCAAACAGGGGCTTATAGCTATTGGTTCAGGTGGATTTTTTGGTCTTGGGTTCTGAAAGTCGATACAAAAATTTGGGTATCTTCCAGAAGTTCAGGGCGACTTCGTATTTTCTGTGATTGTCGAGGAACTCGGATTTTTCTGAGCATTTTTTCTTCTCGGAGCATATTTATTCATCGCCTATCGTGGTTATACGATCACGAGATTTGTAAAAGATCCATTTTGAAAATATCTTGCATTTGGTATATCTACGCTCATATTGGTACAAGTATTTGTAAACATATGAGTCAATCTCAACGTCATACCGCTCACGGGTGTGACACTTCCATTTGTGAGTTACTGATGATCTTCACTCATGTCTCTCATGATCGCTACAGGTATACTCCTCAATATTTCTCGTTACATGGAATATGACCCAAATCTTGGGTATGAATTCTCTAAAAAAAGAAGAGTATTTTAGCTAGGCGACATCGACATGCTCGACTACACCATCTGTGTATTCGCCATTTTCATCCATCTCTTGCCAGCTGATAGCATTTACTGGGCAAGCTGAGATAGAGTCATCGACATCCTGTCACTCATAAGTGTCACATTTTCGGACACGTGAGAGACCATTTTCATCGATTTCGAATACATTTCCAGATATTGCAGTACATGCACTACAACCGATGCAGGTGCTATTCACATGAGGTTTTCGGAGTCATTCTTTGAGAGTTTTGAGAGCGGATTCGTTCATAGGGATTATTCGAATTAAGCTTGTGCATTATAGAGAAATGCGTATCATACGCAAGTATTTTCTCTTTTCTCACCTTGCGTATGAAGAATATCTCACTTTCTCGTATCTACGACTCTGCATTCCGTGCATTGATTCTATTTCTTCCATTTTATACTTTTTTTGCTGTATTTTTTCGTGAAAAACTCGATATTCCTGGCATTTCTTTTGTGAAGGAACTCCTTCTTTTTACCCTGTTTTTTGTCGTCATAGTTGCTCATGTGACTGGGAAAAAACGTATTTCCTGGACTCGATATGACGTCGCGATCGGTATATACATACTTATCATGGTACTTGTTAGTCTCTTTACTACAGGAATATCAGGTATTACCTATGGCTGAAGATATGATTTCTCTTTTTTACTCGCGTTTTTTACTATTTTTCATGGAGCATCCTTTCTCGAAAAGCCAGTTTCATATTATTTGAGACTTTTTCTTGTATCGAGTGGGATTATGCTTGTTATCAGCGTAGCTCTTCGTTGGCCTCTTTCTGAGGACCTGTTGCGGTATGTATGATACTGTGGAAATCCTTCTAACTGGCAGGCCTGTGATGGGGTTCCTCCTATTTTTCATGGTATCGATGGTGCTAATGTTCGTAGATTCCAATGAATTCTCGATGGTCCCAATACTATGGGGGCATTTCTTCTCATTTACATAGGAGTATTTCTCTACTATTTTCGAAATAAAAAAGACTGGTATTTTGTACTCGGAGCAGTGACACTGTTTTTCTTTCTTTTGGTATTTTACACTTATTCACGCAGTGCACTTCTTGGACTTATCGCATGAGTATGATTTGTCATACTTTTCTCACTTTGATATATTTACCGAAACTATCGTAAACAACTCATCATACTTTCTCTCGTTTTTGTCCTCACCCTCTGAGCTCTGCTCGTCCCACTCTCTGGCATCCTCAAAGCTATAATAGAACGATGATGATCGACAGATGGACATGCTGAACGTATGCGTATCGGCATAGAGCGATTTCTGGATCATCCCTTCTGAGCATGACTTGGGAGTGCGGGTCCTGCCTATCGCTACATTATCCCCTATAACCAAGCAACCCCAGAGGGAAAAGAGAACCTCGATAAAAAATATATACCAGAAAGTTGGTATATCCAGCAATTGATCGAGTGAGGTGTTTTTGGATTTCTCGCGTTCCTCTCTATTATAGTTCTTCTTGTTCTCGGTCTTTTCAGACGGCACAAGATAATAATTGGTATGTTTATAGGGATTCTCACGATGAATATGTTCCTTCATACATTCGAATCTTCACTTATAGCCCTTTCGGTTTTTCTTATCATCGGATTGCTTCTCTCACCAGATACGAACACCCTCCATGGAAAAAAATAGTCTCCATATTCTTTTTGCTTCCCGTCTTGTCGAGGAAAAATGAGTCCGTATCCTCATCGAGACGATACAGAGGAGTAACGATCCATCGTATAGTGGTCCTCCTATCATCTGGCATATCGCATCTGACGGGGTCTATGAGAGTAAAATTATCTCACTTATGACTCGTTTCCCATGATGAGTCATCTATCATGGGAAAATCGACCAAAAAAAACTCGCAAACCTCTATAGGGAGAGTGACGCCCTCTTTATGCCCTCTTTATTTCTTGAGACATTTGGTCTCACAGCACTTGAGGCAGTTGCCTCTGGGGTTCCCGTGATCGGATTTCGGAAAGGATGACTCATCGAATTTATACCACGAGAACTTGCTCTTGATGAAGAGAGCCCAGTAGATTCATTTTTTGATATCATAGGATCGCCACTTCTACCAGTATCTGACGTGAGCAAGTTTTCATCATGAACATGGACTGAAAAACTCAGAACACTCTTTCCCACGGACAAGATTGCTCTTATCCATGACTACCGAGAGCGTATAGGGTGAGCAGAGTACTATGTCGAAACGCTTCTCTCATCGTTTCCGAGAGTAGGGAAGAGAGCTTCACAGTATTCCTATAGTGGAAATACATCTCCATGGAAACGAAAACTTCTCTTTGTACTTTCACTTTTCGCATTTTGGAGATACTTTGCTGTGAGGGATTTCCTCCATGAGCAAAACCCATGAGCCATATGGATGCACTCTGTTATCCGGTATGTCTGAGTGTGGGGACTTCTCGCAATACGCCACTATGCTTTACCAAGAGCTACTCATATCTCTCTTTCCCATCATGATGTTGGGTGGATTGCTTCATTTCCCCAGCATGTGATGAGTGAAGATGATATTCCTATCTCTCCATCACTCTCAGACTTTCTCTCACGTACGAGAGGTCTTTCTCGCCTTGTAGCTCTCGGGAAGTGGTGGTATCTTGCCCTCTATAAAAAAATCCTCCCAAAGAATACGAGACATATCGTCTTTGCCCCCTTTCTCGAGAGGCATATCCATGCTCACTTTGGTCAGTGTGAAGTCCAGATATTCCCACATACCTATGATGAGACCGTATTTCACCCCTAGTCCGTCCCACATCCCCAGACAACCATAGCACTTTCTGGATTATAGGATGACATTTTTTGACTGAGAAGTCAGGAGTGCGTGGCGCGGATATCCGATATAATTCACTCGATCATATCGACGGACTCTACTTGGACGAGACGAGATCGATAGTCTTTGACTCCTGGGAAGCCATGGAGGTACTGCACGAGGTGTTTTCGTGCTTCCATCATGCCTTTGCGATCTTTCCATTGCCAGAGGAGTTTACCATGTTCACTCATCGTATCGAGTATCTCCCCGAGCGTTGGTTCATAGTTACCTGGGAGGAAACACCAAGGGTTGCCAAAAGATGCTCGTCCGATCATGAACCCGTCGAGGTTTTTGCATCTGTCATTTCGATCGTCACTTGTACCTGTTGTGACGGAGAAATCCTGCTCTCATCCTCGGGCAAGATCTCTCGTCATCGCCACAGGAACAGGCGCTTCTGTCGAGATGACGGAAATAGGGGATCATCATCTATTGTTCGGATGCACTATCTTGGCTACCCCATCTTCGTAGCTCATGACATCACCGTTACAGATCACTGGTATATTCACATGCTGTTTGAGTTCATAGATCCCAGTGAAGTCAGCTTTTCCAGTGAAGGCTTGTTTGTATGTGCGACCATGTACAGTGATGAGGTTGGCTCCTGCGTTTTCGAGACCCTGTACGAAATCCACGAGGAGTTCGCTATTTTCCCATCCGAGACGAGTTTTTACGGATACAGGGATTTTTACTGCCCTTGCCATTTCTTCTACGATGCGAAATGCGGTATCACGATTGATCATGAGGGATGATCCATGACCACTTTTGACCACTTTTTTCGCAGGACATCCCATATTGATATCGATACCAGTAATCCCATAACTTTCGATGATCTTCGCGGCTTCTCGGAACTTCTCTGGATCTTTCCCAAATATCTGGATGATGAGCGGATACTCGCTTGGATCATGAGTGAGTGCTTTTTTTTGGAGATCTTTTGAGTGGACGAGTCCATCCGCACTATAAAACTCACTAAATACCACCGTCTCAGGTGCGATTTTCTTCACGATCTGGCGATACGGACTATCACAATACCCATCCATCGGCGCGAGCGCTACGATGGGTCATTTCTCTGCGAGTTGTTTCCAGAATTCTTTATGCATAGTGGCGCCTTTATATAGAAAAATAGAGAAAAATCCAATCTTTTTATATTTTCATGATCAAATAATAAATAACGTCAAGTATCTTTTTTCGCTTTTTTCTCATACTCATGCTATCATCAGAGTAATCTCATACAAAAATACATATGCCTGTAAATCTCAAAAATCAAAAAGAAGAGCACCGAGCTGCTCTCATGCGGTCTCTTTCTCTCTCGAAATCTACGCGCGCTATCGTGATCAATACTATCGAAGATGCGACGATTTCCCAGTTTCTCCGAGAGTGAGCTCATGCTATCGGTGTAGCACTTCTTGATTATAACAGTGACTCTCTTGCCTGAGCAGATGCGATCCTTACTAAGGACTGGAAAAATATCAGTGTTGCCCATATCGATAAAAATATCATCGTCCCGATCGGTCCAGAAGAGGGAAGCAAAGAATCAGGTTTTACTGAGTTCAATCCGATGAAATTTGAGGGAAATGCTTTTCTCTGGGCAAGCGAGAGTCCGTATGCCATATTTGCAGCACTCGTCCGCTATCTCGAAAATGTGAAATATCCAGGAGATAAACGCACTTTGCTCAAAAATATTGCCTGAGAAAAAGGAGAATAATTAAGTGTATTTATCATAAAAATGGTATTTTGTCTTGACTTCAAATCAAGACTCTATATCCTACCTCTTGCCAAGCGATCGGGCATTGTACGATTCGTTTGCTAAACCCTAGAAGGATATATGGCAAAACGCGCGAAAAATAAAAAGTTCTTGAAAAATAAGCGTGCAAAAAAGCGCGCAAAAAATAAAGGAGGCAAATAAGCTCCTTTCCCATCGTCCTCCCCATGACGTAAAACTGGGGGATTTTTTTATGCATTGATCTTATATCCTTGTTTCTCGAGCATTTCCTCGAGAGCTTTTCTTGTCAGATCTCAGGAGATAAAGTGTGTATGAAGGTGTTCCACACTGCGCTCAGCAAATGACTCTCTTGTGAAAGAAAAATATTCGCCTCCACCATAAAACTCCTCGAGAAATGCATAGGCTTCGCCTATCGATGACCACTCTTGTTCTCTGACTTCATGAGAAAATCGAGTGTGTTGTCTCGGCACGAGCATAATATGTTTGGCATCGAGCATATATGGGTAGAGGTTCCAGAGTATTACCCAATCTTTATTGGACCAGATGACTCGTTCTCCTGTCTCGATATCATCACAAAATGGACAATCGTCTCGTCCAAACATCGATTTTCCACCGAGTTTTTCTTTGAGTTTTGTACGATTTCAAAATAGAGGCGCTTCCATGTTACATCATTTTTATGAGACTTTCGTTCTCTACTTTATCAGTAAAGAGTACACCATCGAGATGGTCGATCTCGTGTTGCACGATACGGGCAGCGAGATCAGTGAGTTTCATCGTATACTTTTTCCCATCGATATCGAGAAAACTCACTTTTACCCATTTCCATCTCGTGACATCGCCTGTCTCTCCTGGGACAGAGAGGCATCCCTCTGCGTCGATGCACGTCTCCTCGCTGTGCTCTGTGATGAGAGGATTGATGAGAGCAATAGTTTTGAAGGTTTCGTCTTCATATGTCTTCATGAGTGAGACGACTATGAGGCGTTTGTTGACTCCGACCTGCGGTGCTGCGAGTCATACGCCACCATTATCGGGGTTTTTGATGTGCTTGATCATATCCTCAGCGAGTCGTCTATAGTTTTTGAGCTCGCTCGGGTGGATATCGGTGGATATGTTTCGGAGAATACTATTTTTTTCGCCGGTTTCTATCTGGAATTTTGCCATCTTGTCGAGAGAAAAAAGAAAAATACTGTTGAATAATATGCCTTTTACCATAAAATTCAAGGAAATTTCTATGCTCTCACGTCTCAAAAAACTCATCTCGCTCGATTCACCATTTCGTCAGACGTATCACTATTTTCGTGGTGTACTTGCTTTTTGGCTCTCAGGGAATCCTGCCCGAGATATGATCGTGATCGGGGTGACAGGGACCAAGTGAAAAACCACGACGTCTAATCTCATCGCTCGTGGACTCATCGCGAGTGGGAAGAAAGTTGCTATGTTCACCACGGTCAATATGATCCTCGGTGACCACGAAGAGGAAAATACTCTCAAGATGACGACACCATCACCATTTGCTGTATGGAGTTTTATCAATAAGGCAAAATCTCTCGGATGTCAGTATCTCGTCATGGAAACGTCGAGTCACGCACTCTACTATCATAGAGTCCATGGACTGCGCTATGATGTGGCTGTCATGACAGGTATATCTCAGGATCACCTCGATCTCCATAAGACGATGGATAACTATGTCGATACCAAGCTCCTTCTCTTCAAAAATCTCTATAAATATGGTATCAGAAAAGAGGTCCGAAAAGTCGGTGTCGTCAATATCGATAGTGAATACGCCCACAAATTTCTCTCCAAAGACATCGTCGTCGATGTGATGCATACATTTGGATTTTCTACCAATGCGTCTCTGCGAGCAGAAAATGTAAAAAATACTATATGAGGTACATCCTTTGATATCCGTATGCCATCAGCGAAGATCCACATCGAGTCCAAGCTCCAGTGAGAATTCAATATCCTCAACATGCTCGCAGCGACTGCGGTTCTGATTTCTCAGAAGATTGATCCAAAGGTCATCGCTGATACTTTTGCTACGGTTACATGAGTTCCATGACGCCTCGAAGAAATACCAAACCATCGATGAGCAAAGATATTTGTCGACTATGCACACACAGAAGACTCACTGCGTAATGTTCTCGAAACAGTGAAGAAAATCGAGTGAGTGAAGCGTGTAATCACTGTATTCGGTGCTACGGGTGACCGAGATAAGACAAAACGACCAAAAATGTGACGCATTGCACACCTCCTCTCCGATGTCGTCATTCTGACCGATGATGATACCTACACAGAGGATTCACTCTCGATCATACGTGATGTCTCTGAGGGGATCGAGCGAAAAGAAGGGGAAAGTTTCTGGATCATACCAGAGAGAGACGATGCTATCCGTACAGCGCTCCTCATGCTCAGAGAAGGTGATGTACTCCTCGTCGCAGGGAAGTGAGCAGAGACAGTACAGGTCACGCAAAAATGACCTATCCCATGGAATGACCGTAAAGTTATCGAGAGGATTCTCATGGAGATTGATGCGCAAGTGATGGTGTAGAGTTTATTTCCAAGGTCTACCACTTCATAGAGTTCTATCAACTAATCAAGCTGTAATCACAGTCATATTTTCAGAAAACACTTCAGATATTCATACTTTATATCCTGCTCAGAACCAAGGTTCTCACAGTGTATTATTGAGAGGGTTCCATACCGCAGGTTCTCCACTACCAGATACTACCCATATTGGTAGATATCCAAATCCGATTATTTCTTCTCTTAAGCTTTGTGCGAGTTCAAGACGTGGGATTTCTCTGGCTGTTTCTGGATTACAAAGTCCGTTTGACAGAAGTGAGAGCGTATAAGCTCAAGAATCTATTTTTGTGTTCATAAAATGAACCCAATTACTCGGTGTACCATCATAGGGCCTGGTTTTCATATCAAAAAATAATAAAAATAGAAAAATCCTCCAGTTTTGACTGAAGGATGGGTTTCTATATTCGAGTGTTCTCGACTACACAAATCTCTCCTCCAGTCCTGACTGAAAGAAAAAGAAACAGAAATATGTAGCAGAAGAGAGACGAGTCATAGTTAGAGAGTTGACTTTTTCGAGGATATTGATTTCCGAGAGGTTGTCAATTTTTTTTCTGTTTTTTCCTGAGATTTGTCTACAGTACTGGTCCGTGTGCGGTACTCCTCGATGATGATACGGAGTACTCATGCTACTGGTACGGCGAAGATGATACCGAGAACTCATCAGAGCGATGCTCCTGCGAGCATCACGATGAAGACGAGAAATGGTGAGAGGTCGAGAGCCTTGCTCATGACATAGGGGACGAGGACATCGTTTTCCGCTCGCTGGATGAGGAGGTAGAGTATCGTGATGATAGCTGCAGCCTTCCATGATATACCGAGAGCAATGATCACAGCAGGTACGAGGGCTATAAGTGGTCCCACGTATGGTATGAACTCCATGATACCACCGATTAGTGCGAGTGTAAACGTGCGCTCTGTATCGATATCAAATACCCATCGTACCATCGTGAGTCAGACGTAGGTCATGAGAAAAATACTCAGAGAGAGTATAAGTGTTGCCTTGAGCCAGGAAGTAAATACTCGTTGTGTCTCTCGGTAGTGCCTCTCAAGCATCTCGCTATGCCTCCTCGAGAAGAGCGAGAGTATATATCTTCCGAGAGCACGACGCTCGAGTACCATGAGAAATGTCGATACGATAGTAATAATCCAGAGTCCTACGACTCATCCGACCTGTCCGACGATCGATATGCTTCCTGTAGTGATATTACTGATTTGGTTCGTGAGAAATGCCTGGATATTTCCAGCATTTTGCTTGATCATATCGAGAGTGTGGTCGATATTCGCTTCTCAGAAGAGAAAAAGTATCCCCCTCTCTATATACGGATGAAAGTGAAATCCATGAATTCACTCTGTTGTATATATTTCTTTTGCCTTGAGCGTCCAAGAACTCACTGCATTTACCACATCACTCACGTAGTTCACGACGATCGGTACCAGTGTCCCGACGACAATACTCCCAAGAAGGAATACTATGAGAAGTACGAGCGTGAGAGTGATCCAAGCTGGAACTCTATATTTCTCCCCGAGATCTACGAGTGGGTTTACCATGATGGTGAGAAATCCAGACAGTACGACGATAAATACGATATCTCGTAGGAGATATGAGACGTAGAGAAATCCTCATATGACGAGAAGTATAGTGATTTTTTTCGTCCAGAGAGAGAGTTCTTGCGTCATAGGCGTTATATTTTATAGAGGTATCGTTTTTCCTCCAGTTTTAGGCATCGAGTTCCTTGATCTTGGTATCGAGGAGGTCGATCATATGATCGAGAAATTCTGTGAGAATCAATTTTTTTGTATCTGACATTTTCACTTTCTCTGTTTTTTTCTTCCGAAGCTCGAGGGAGTTCTGGATTTTTTTGTACGCTTCTTTTCTTTCTTCGATATCTGGGACAGTCTTTGTGAGTTTTATGCTGAGATCTTTGATAATCTTGGTTCACTGTGCTTTATAGGACTCTATGATATAACTGTTGATATCTTGTTTTATTTTTTCTTCTTCCTCGCTGTCTATCGTGTTATCTTCCGTTTTTTCCTCTACTTTCCCTGACCCTGTCGGTGTTTTTTTCTCTATGGCACCTGTCTCTGTGGGGGAAGTATCTTCTTTTGTAGATAGTGTACCTGTTTCAGTTTTACCACTTGAAGCATATGAAACATCGAAAAAACCTCCCAAAAGAGAGACAGAAACAATACTTATCATGTAGATAAAAACTCGATACATGACCGTAGGATACAGAAAGTCTTTTTGATTGCAAACTTTCTATGTAAAGATTTTGTGAAGAGGCTTATATGACATCATTTCTGACGACTTGATAGAGGCCATCGGTGTATTTCATGAGGCTGATTTTCCCCTCATGTGAAAAAAAACAAAGATTTCCATTTTTTTCTGTTCATCAGGATTTTTTTATTATTTTTCACTCCTGTATGTGAGTCCACTCGAGAGCTCATATGTCATATGTATGAAAAGTAGGAAATAACCTACTATAAGAAATTTCCTCTGGATGTTCTATATCTGAAGCGTCACTACGAGAGAGAGATGTGTATGAGTTTATGATGTTTATACGAGAGAGAGATGAGAGATATCAGCAATCTTTCCTCCCAAAAAAATCTGCTACTACAGGAGCAAAAGACCGTATATATCCTCCTGATGATACAGTAAACTCCAGTGTGATCGAGTCATTGTCTCTCGTGAGTATTCTTACTTCTCATACCTTTATAGGACGACTCGCGAGAGCAAAATCTTCTCATCTTCGAGCCTTCTCATAGGCACGTTCACCATCGATATGAAGAGCACTATGTTTGGGTGGAACCTGTGAAGTAATATTCTCGAGAAACTCTATAATTTCCTCATCCCTTCGATCGATAAGGGGAGTTTTAGGGACATGAGTAAGTGGCGATCCGAGATCATAGGACTCTGTGTGCCCATCCCAGCGTATGGTTGTCAGATAGCGCTTGTATGCTCACTCCAGGAGTGGGATAAGCTTAGTCGAGTTTCCTGTGGCGATGAGGAGGAGTCCACTTGCGAGGGGGTCGAGGGTTCCTGTATGCCCCATTTTTTTTATCCCGAGGGTTTTCCTGAGTTTTCGGATGACATCAAAACTCGTCATCCCTACAGGTTTATCGATAAGAAAAAACATATTTTATTCTCCGAGTTCTGGATAACTTGATTCTCGTGGATGAGCCAGAAATCGTGGCGGATGTGTCCAGTTCCATTTTCCACTTTGGAGGAGTCATCCTTCGTTGAATATGTTGTAATACCCGAGGTTAATAAGTACTTTTCCTACGATATCTTTGCGCTGGATAAAATGAGCACTCGTCATAGAGCCGATACAGTTTCGAAAGCATGAGCGCGAGTCTGCAGAGTTATTTCGATTATCACCCATGACCCAGTAGTATCCCTCTGGAACGGTAAATTCGTTATCCTCTACGTGCTCTGGGAGACGTGTGTTTCATGCATTGGCAACAGAAAGATAGGGCTCGTTAATTTTTACGAACTTCTCTGATCCAATTTTTTTGATAAAGACATTTCCATCCTCGAAACGTATCATCTCTCCTGGAAGTGCGATGACGCGCTTGATATAGTATTCACGATCGCGATCGACATGTGGTGTGATCACGACGACATCTCCGCGTACAGGGTCTCCAGTATGGACAGGGATGTGTCTGAGTACCCATCATGTTGTTTTTTGCCAGAGGTTGTTCGAGACATTCTCCTGGTACGTCACGGGCAGATTGAGATACGAGAGCTTGTCGACGATAATATATTCTTTATCGTGGTAACTCGTCTCCATAGAGCTCCCATTTATCCGAAACGGTGTCACAAAAAATGATCGTATAAAGAGAACAATAAGAAGAATGATGACGAGATCTCGCATAAATGAGATAAATTCTCGTATTGTCTTATTTCCTTCGGAAATATTTTCTGTTTCAAAGTGAGTCTCCTGATTATCTGACATAAAAAAGAAGTGAAGAATAGATTATTTTCCGTGACATTGCTTGTATTTTTTCCCGCTTCCACATGGACATGGATCATTGCGTCATACTCATGTGTAGAGAGGGTCACGCTGGGTATTTGCCTGTATGATGCGGACAGTTGAGTCTGTCTGTGGTTCGCTATATTCTGTATGTCAGAGGTGGCTTGCCTGGGATGGGGCTTTTGTATCAAATCCCTCAACTGCAGATTCTGCGTATTTCGAAAGAAGTGTTTCTTCAAGATTGACTTCCTCTATAGCTTCGCGAGGCTTGGCAGTGAGGAGTCACTTGATAACACGAAGTCATACCATCTCGACCATTGCCACGAATTTATCATAGGCACGTTCTTTGTAGATGATGAGTGGATTTTTTTGTGCGTATCACTCAAATGCGACTTCTTCGCGAAGATGCGCCATGCTGTCGATGTGGTTCATCCAGAGCTCATCGATACTCGCGAGCGTGAGTCGTCGCTCAAACTCAGCAAACTCTTCCTCAGTACCAGTGCTTCGGAGTGTTTCTATTTTTCCCCCGAGAAGGGAAAGGATACGTGCTTTTATCTCATCTTTTTCATCTATACCAGAGAGATCTTCTGCATTTACGAGTGATGCATCGACAAATTCATTTACGAGCTCTATGAGTCTATTTTTGAACTCGATCGTCATATCATCCATATCACTCGTTTCTTCATCTGTTTTTTCAGTTGTTTCAGCGAGTCCCATAAGCCTCGTGGCTTCCATCTCGAGCATTTCAATGATTTCACTGTGAATATCATCTCATTTGAGAATACGTGCACGACGAGAATAAATCGCGAGACGGTGATGATTGAGTACATCATCATACTCGAGGATATGTTTTCGTATGTCGAAGTTACGTCCTTCCACTTGTTTTTGGATGGTTGTAATATTTCGCATAAGCATGCGACTCTCTATGAGTGGATCTCACTCAGGGTGACCTTCGAAATTTTCGAGAAGACCAAAAAGTTTATTTCCACCAAAAATACGCATGATATCGTCCTGTGGGGAGAGCATAAACTGTGAAAGCCCTGGATCACCCTGACGTCCAGATCGTCCACGAAGCTGGTTATCGATGCGACGTGTTTCATGTTTTTCTGTACCGATGACGTAGAGTCAGCCGAGAGGGTATTCCTGGACACCTGCGGCTCATGTGAGTTTTACACTTCCTGTCAGTGTACGAACACGCTCATCGATTTTGATATCTGTACCACGTCAGGCCATATTTGTCGCGATTGTCACAGCGCCATATCGACCAGCAAGTCCGATGATATCAGCTTCGCGTGCGTCTTGTTTTGCATTGAGAACTTGATGTGGGATGCCTTCTTTTTCGAGCAGACTCGAAAGATATTCACTTTTTGCGACAGAGACAGTTCCGACGAGTATCGGCTGGCCCATCTTATGAAGTTCGCTGATGAGGCGTGTGAGGTAAGCGTATTTTCCTTTTTCAGTACGAAAGAGGAGATCTCCACGATCGATACGCTTGATTGGCTTATTGGTCGGGATAGTGATGACTTCGAGGTGGTATATTTTATAGAATTCTTCCTCTTCAGTCTTCGCCGTACCGGTCATACCTGAGAGTTTTGGGTAGAGACGGAAATAGTTCTGAAACGTGACAGATGCAAGGGTACGAGACTCTTGCTGGATGGTAACTCCTTCTTTTGCCTCGATCGCCTGATGGAGTCCATCACTGTAGCGACGTCCTGGGAGGACGCGTCCAGTATGCTCATCGATGATCATCACCTCATCATTTCGTACGAGGTACTCGATATCTTTTTTGTAGACGGTTGCAGCCTTGAGGGCGTTTTCGACGTGGTGGAGGTCGTTGAAGTGCTGACTGACATAGATATTATCGACACCGAGGTAATTTTCGAGCTTTGTAATACCATCTTCTGTGAGAGTGGCTGTTTTTTGCTTTTCGTCGATTTTGTAGTCAGTTTCATTTATAAGAGATCGGGCAAAAGCAGCAAAACGGCTATATTTGCTCGTCGGTTCCGTATCAGGAGCTGAGATGATGAGCGGAGTACGTGCTTCATCGATGAGGATCGAGTCAACTTCATCCACGATCGCAAACCACCGTTTTCCCATTGCTTGTCGATCAGCTCGGATCGCCATATTGTCTCTGAGGTAGTCAAACCCGAGTTCGTTATTGGTCGCATAGACGACATCACACTTGTAGCTGGCGAGTTTTTCCTCAAATGACTGACCATGAGAGATCACTCCTACGGTCACACCCAGAGCTTTGTAGATGATACCCATTTCCCGAGCATCACGGCGAGCGAGATAGTCGTTGACAGTTACGATATGGACACTTGCAGGGACGAGTGTATTCAAGTACGCAGCGATCGTTGCCACGAGTGTCTTTCCCTCTCCTGTGCGCATCTCAGCGATCGATCCATCATGGAGCGCGAGCGCACCAATAAGCTGGACATCGTAGGGGATCATATTCCATGTTACTTTCTCAGAGTTTCCGATATCGAACTCTTGTCCATAGATGATCTCACAGGCACGGCGATGGAGTGCGAATGCCTCATGCTTGATCGACTCGAGAATTTCTCGGATTTTTTTCCGATCATCCTCATTCTCGATATCGAGTCCTGCAAAAAGTGACTGAAATTCGTGAGTTTTGGCTTGGACCTCTTCGATCGAGTTGATCTCGCTACGAAGTTTTTCTTCTTTTTCTTTGATTTTTGAGAGTTCTTTTTGGTAGTGACGGAGCTTCTTTTCGCTTGGATCTCCGAATATGAGTGAGAGCAGGTTCATGAGGGCGTGGGGCGGATAAATCCAGTAAGATAAATACAAAATTCCGCTGGATTATACGAAAAAGTCCGACTTTTTCAAATCTCATAGAGTGAAAAACGGGTGAAACTCTGGACAAAAAATATTTTATTTTTATAATAAACTTATGTCATTTGCTAACATACTTCAAACATCACCAGAAGAACGAATCAAAGAGAAACTCTTGGCTCAGTGAGCCACTATTAAAGATATTATTTGAGCACTTTCTGTCACAATAAACCACTTCTATAAGGCACTCGCAGATATTGATAAGAGTTTATATGAACAATTTAATCCTGACCCAAAAAATCGACTAGCGTGACCAAATGAGTCACTATTTCGCTTTCATAGCAAAAAGGCAGTTAACATCTTCATTAAAAGAATTAAATTGCATAAATCTTCAAAAGACTTATCTCGTGTAAAAGCAAAAACCCAGTCTCAGACAAATAGTGTTCTTTCAGAAGAGCTTATATGACGAGAAGAATTCCGTGCCAAATTAGAACGAGAATGACTTCCAATAGGGGATGTTCATACTATATGGAACTATATACTTGATAATAATCCTAAATGGTTTGAGCGATCAAAAATATGATACCAACCGCGCTTTAAGCTAAAAAAAGAATTCTTAGGAAACGCACTTTCTATTTATAGAGAAGAAATTAAAAAAATAAAGCCAAAAACCTCAAAAGCTCCTCGAAGAATTATTGATATAAAAAAGTATGAGAACCTTTTTGGGCATTAAATAATCCCTCTCGTTAGAGGGATTTCATTTTATTCAAAGAATGTATCAACCACCTTACGATAGGCGAGGCGATTTTTGATATCCTCATAGTAGGTATCACCAGGGACGAGCTTGGCACGGAGACGCTCGACGACTTCCGCTGATCCATACTGAGATATGACTTTCTCGACTTCAGATTTGATTTCATCCTCTGTTGGCTCAGTTCCTTTGATTTCACGGATCTTGCGGAGGAGGAGCTCAGCACGGAGGCGACGATCCGCTTCTGGTTTCACGACTTCTTCCTTGTACATTTCAGGAGACTTGTGAACGTGGCCGAGGTAGTCCTTGATATCGTATCCCTGTTGCATGAGGTTCTCTGCGTGCTCACGATAGACCTGCTCGATCTCAGCGGAGAGGAGCGATGGTCCGACGTCAAATGACGCAACTTCAAGCATCTGTTTCATGAGATTATCCTCATCAGCTGCACGAGCTTCATATTCTTTTTTCGCGAGGATTTCTCCACGGATGATCTCACGAAATCCCGCCATATCAGTCTTCTTTCCTCTGAGTTGCTCGATAAACTCTGGAGTGAACTCTGGAGTATGTGGTTTCTCGACTTTCTCGACCTGACAAATGAAGTGGACCTTCCGACTCTTGAAGTCATCTGAGTGGTAATCCTTCGGGAACGTGATATCAAAAGCGATCTCATCTCCGACCTTCGCGCCGATAAGATGCTCCTCAAATCCTGGGATAAATGATCCAGAACCGATCACGAGAGGATAGTTCGGGACTTTTGTTTCCTTGATCGCTTCTCCTCATTTCTTATCATACCCCTGAGCAGAGATAGTGGCGCGGTCACCATTCTCGATCGCGAGATGGCTCGTATCTGCTCCGTCCTCTGTATGATGACCTGCCTCGTGAAAGTGGGTAAATCGAGTCTTGATCGCATCGATCTCAGCATCGACATCCTTCTCATCGATAGAGACAGGAGTCTTTTTTACCTTGATCTTGTTCATCTTTTTCTCATCGATCTCGATCTCAGGGAAGACCTCGACTTCGAGCGTGAGTTCGAGAGGATCTTTACTCTTGATCTCGGTGATATTTCCTGCAGCGACGGGGAGGATATTTTCTTTTTTGAGTACTTTCGGATAGAGCTTGCCGACGAGCTGATCGAGAGCCTGTTGCTCGATACCTGCCTCTCCGTATTCGCGGATGATGACATGTTCTGGGATCGCAGAACCCTGCTTAAATCCCTTTACTTTTCCTTTTGTCCTGATTTCTTCGATAACAGCTTTTTTTGCTTTTTCGAGCTCTGCGCCAGATTCTTTGATCGTGACGACGAGAGTGTAGCTATTTTTGCGAGTGACGGTAGATTGCATGGAAATTACGAATTACGAATTAAAAAATTACGAATATTTCAGAGAATTAAAAATCCCGAATAAAACGGGAAAATTATATGGAAAAAGGGAGAAAAGGCAAAAGAATTATGATCCTATGAGCTCGCTTGGAGTCGTTGCCTCTAAGACGATACCACTTCTAGAAAGTCGATGTGATGTAGGTAATACTTTATCATTGAGTCCCAGTAGAACAGCTGTCACGTTAGCGACATTATTTGGATTTTGTGCCAGCATCTTAGCGAGGATGATATCTCGTGTTTCAGTAACTTCGAGAGGACGATCGAAAGGCTTCATGTTCAAAAATTATAATTAATAACTAAATCATGGTAGTCAATATTTCTTTTATTTCAAATTTATATATAGTGAATCTATGCATTCTTCCCAACTCCTCTCCCTCTCTCGTGACTTCCTCGAGCGATCTCATAATCTCAAAAAATCTGACATCATCCCACTGCGTGAAGTCGTTCGCGAACACAATCGTCTCTACCATCAGGATGAAGCACCGATCATCTCTGATACTGAGTATGATGAGCTCTTTCATGCGCTTGCTCGACTCGAGGCGGATCATGATATGCTCGATGAAGGGAGTCCTACAGCCAAGCTCGCGATCCTCGCCTCATCTCAGTTTCAGAAAGTGAAACATATCTATCCGATGATCTCGCTCGACAATACGTATAGTGTCGATGAGGTGAGAGATTTCGAAGATAGGATGCGTCGTATATTCGAAAAACAAGGAAAAATCCGAGAAAAATATGACTACTATATTCAGCCAAAATATGATGGACTCGGACTTGCAGTCATCTATGAATATGGGAAACTGAAACAAGCGATCACACGTTGAAGTGGGGTAGAAGGGGAGGATGTCACTCTGACAGCGTTTGAGATAGAGAATCTGTCGAAAGAAATACAAGCACTCAAGGAAACAGAAAGGATGGAAATCCGTGGGGAAGTGATGATGAGTCGGACAGCATTTATCCATGTGAATAAAGAGCGACTCGAAGTATGAGAAAAACTCTTTGCTAATCCTCGAAACTGTGCATCTGGATCGCTTCGTCAGCTCGATCCTCTCGTGACTCGCTCTCGCCATCTCCAGTTCTTCGCATACTCTGTACCACAGATAGAGCAAGATGAGGTCGAAGCGAAGAAATATTCACTCAGGAACTACCGTGAGCTTATGGATCTTCTCGCTTCATGGGGATTTCCACGAGTGGATTTCTCATTTTCCCAGATTTCTGGTATAGACTGACTCTGTGATCGTATCGAAGAAGAGACGAAAAACCGAAAAGAATACTTTGACTTTGATATCGACGGTATGGTACTCAAGCTCGACGATATGACACTCTGGGATGATCTCGGTCGTACTGAGCATCATCCTCGCTATGCGATCGCTTACAAATTCCCAGCTAAGCAAGTCCGCACGAAGGTACTCTCGATCGAACACTCAGTCGGTCGTACTGGGACGATCACACCAGTTGCCAATCTCGAACCTGTCGAAGTGACAGGAGTGATCGTAAAGCGGGCAACTCTCCATAACTATGATGAACTCGAGAAAAAACTCGTCAAAGAAGGGGACTATGTCTTCGTGATGCGAGCAGGAGAAGTCATCCCAGAGATCGTCTCAGTCCTCACAGAGCTCCGCACTGGCAGTGAGAAAACGATAGAAATCCCGAAAATATGTCCGATCTGCTCGACTCCGACATGCCAAGATGATGGTATGGTCGCGATCTACTGTCCAAATCCTCACTGTCCAGCCAAAATTCAGGGGCAACTCGAGATGTTTGTCGGAAAACAAGGGATGAACATCGATGGGCTTGGTGCTCGTCAGATAGAACTCTTTCTCGAACTTGGGTGGATTACAGACTTCGCATCAGTATTTGATCTGGGTGGTTATCGAGAGCAGTTTTTTAACCTCGAAGGATACAAGGAAAAATCAGTAACGAATCTCCTCGAAGCGATCGAAAAAGCTCGCCACACGACACTTGATCGAGTACTGGTGGCTATCTGAGTGCCAAATGTCGGAAAAAAGACTGCGAAACTCATCGCGAAGACGATTTTTTCACTCGATCGAAACGTATTTACCATCACAGAAGATGAGCTCATCGCTGTGAAGGATATCTGACCAGAGACGGCATGAGCATTCGTCGACTATATGAGAGAAAATAGAGAGATGATCGAGAAATTATTTGCTCAATTAGTAATAGAAAAGCCAGAACAGATCCTTCGTACCTCAGGATGACAAGAGCAGGGGGTTCTTATCACAGGGAAGTCTTTTTGTGTGACTGGGTCGTTTGAGTCCATCTCGCGTGATGAGATCCACGAGATGATCGAGAAACACGGTGGGGAAGTGCGCACGAGTGTCACGGGAAAGCTTGATTATCTTATTATTTGAGAAAACGCAGGATCAAAAAAATCCAAGGCCGAGGACCTTGGAGTGAAGTGTTTGAGTCTGGAAGAGTTTCTCACTATGCTGACGGAGTTATAGCATATTTGAGATAATCGAGACGGTCATGAATTTTTGCGGTAACAACTTCTTTTGTATCTATATAGTTCTCATGAAGTCGATCTGCAAAACCTCTAAGCAAGCCAGCCTTGAAATTGTCAGATTCTCCAAATTTAGCATCTATCACATGGAGCGCTTTTTCGTATGTATCATTGTTCCCAAGGGTATTCACTACCATGGTACTAAATGAATCCTGTAGCTCCTTGCTCTTTTCTGGAGAGAACTCATTAGCTGCACTTATTGAATCAGGTGCATCAATAACGCTATTTCCTCTATCAAGATCGTAAAAAATATTTGTTTTCATATATAAAAAATTACTACTCTTCTAGAGTAGCATTTCTTTTTTTCTCGTGCAAGGATTTTCTCTTGACGAAGAGTGTTAGTGGCATCCAGTATCACAACTTCCACATCCACCCGTTCCACATGAATCACCACATCCATGACCATCAGTATCATCACCCAGGATTGATATAAACATACTCTTGATCTCATCGTATGCTGGGACTTCACCCTGGAATATCATATCTCGGAAATCGATCGACTCTTCCTCGATCGCAAGAGCTGGATTCTCAGTGATACCGAGTTCCATCTTGTATGCTGCATCGTCGGTGGTTTCGAGTTTGACAGCGTCTGTGAGCGCGAGTTCAGCGAGAGCTTTCTCGACGAGAGATGTGAGTGTGGAAAGTTGTTCTCCTGATCAGACGAGTTTGACTATCATAGGCAAAAATTATAGATTTATGGTATGGATTTTTATGAAAATGCAAGAAAAATCCCGCCTCGGAAGGAAGCGGGAGTTTTTTATTATTCTGCAGCATCTTCTGCTTCTGCATCTGGCTTGGCTGTAGCAACTCCGACATCATCGACTGACTTCACTTCTGTTTCTTCTTTGTGTTCTTTGAGGGCATGCACTGAGACGATACCATCTTCGGCGTGGTTCATGATCTCATATTTCTTTGTATCGACCACGAGATCGCTCACGTGGAGTACTTTTCCGATATGATCGAGTGCTGCGATATCGAGCTCAAATGCATCGACGATGTCACCAGGAAGACACTTGACATCGACAGCATCGAGAACCTGGTGGAGTTGTCCTCCTTCGAGAACTGCCTGAGAGTTTCCGACGAGTCGTACAGGGATTTTGACATGGACTTTTGCCTTCATATCAACTGTAAGAAAGTCGATATGCAGAGCTTTTCCAGTAACTGGATGTTTTTGGAGCTCATGGACGAGGACTGGGTGGTCTTTCTTTTCCACCTTGAGAGTAAACACATGGTTCTGGCCAACTTCACGGTAGAGTCGAGTGAATTCTGAGCTATTCACGACAATACTCGTCGAAGGGACATCCTTACCGTATACGACACCAGGAATTGCACCATTGGCACGGATTTCCTTGGCAGTTTCGCTACGGAGCTTTGCTTCGAGAGAATGCATAAAAAATAAGTTAAAAATGAAATGTTGAGCCTAAATAGGAAAGATCCTATAGAAAATCAACGGGCGGAGTATAGAAGAAAAATAAAAAAATGCAAATGTTTTTCATCTGCATTTTTGAGGTTTTTTTTGATTCTTTTTAGCCTGACAGGGTTCCTGCGAGGTTCATGATCGGCTGGAAGATACCCACCGCGATAAAACCAATCACCACCGCCATAAGCGCCAGTATCATTGGCTCGATAAGTTTCTGGATACCACCGATGGCGATATCGACTTCTTCATCGTAAAAGTCAGCGATTTTAATGATGGTCTCACCGATCTGAGCTGTTTCTTCACCGACTCGGAGCATAGAAACAAGGAGATCAGGAAAAAGAGGATCATCTTCCATAGATTCTGCCATTTTCATACCGTTTTTGACATCGTTTCGCAGGAGGAGGAGACGCTGATGGTAGACTTCGTTTCCTACAGCACTCGAGACGATACGGATCGCTTCGATGACAGAAACACCACTCGATATCAGGTTGGAAAATACTCGAGCAAAGCGAGAAAGGATTACTTTGCGTAAAAGTGCTCCAAATACAGGTGCATGTAAAATAAGGCTATCCCATCGATATTTTCCTGATTTTGTTTTCTTCCAGACATTGAGTGCGATATATCCGGCGACACCGAGAACAAATCCATAAAACCAATTTTCCTTGAAAAAATCACTGGTCTTCAGGATAAGTTTTGTTGCTGGAGGGAGTTTTTCGGGATCTCAGAAGAAACCAGTAAGTACTGGGATAACCTTTACCATGAGTACTGTGACACAGGCGACCATACCGATTATGAGCATAATCGGATAGGTCATAGCACCCTTGATCTTACGAGTGATGGAGTCGACTTTTTCTGTCTGTTCTGCGATCTGGAGGAGTGCTTGGTTGAGTTTACCAGTTCGTTCACCCGCCTCGATGATAGATATTTCCGCGTCATTAAATGATCCATAGTACTCAGAAAGCGCCTCATGCATCGTACGTCCTCATTGGACCTTTTCGATCATAAAGTCGTAAAACTTGATCATATTTTTATCTTTCTCTTGTTTTTTGAGTGCTGAAAGACTTTTTAATACTGTGAGTGAAGCGTTTACCATCGTCGCCATAATACGAAAGAAGATCACTTTCTGGCGAAGTTTTACACTTCCAGCCTTAAAAAGAAAATTCTTTAGATAGGTGAGATAGGAATCATCTTTTTTGACTTCCTGACCTTCTTGTACGTCGAGGATGACGATGTCTGATGCTGTTGCCATACAGAATTATAGATAGAGATTATGCATTTTCTTTTGCTGCTGCGTAGACTTCTTCGAGTGAAGTTTTTCCGTTGAGAGCCTTGATGATACCATCTTGTTCAAGAGAAACCATGCCGTCGGTGATAGCTGCTTCGTTGATGATAACAGCACTGGCTCCATCGATGATAAGTTTTTTTACATTATTGGTAATCTCGAGGATTTCATAGATACCGACTCGACCTTTGTACCCGATATTATCACACTCAGGACATCCAACTGGTTCGTAAAATGTTGGTTTTCCGAGGATTTCTGGTGGGATACGACTGAGGAGCTCATTTTTTGCAGTACGTTTGAGTGCTTTTTCGACACGCTCCTTCACATGTGGATCGAGTTCACTCATACTCACTGGTTTTTTGCAGTGTTTACAGAGCCTACGGATAAGGCGCTGAGCGATGATCGCGTTGATCGATGCTGGCAGGAGAAATGCTGGGATCCCCATGTTCAAAATACGAGTGAGAGTCTCAGCAGCAGAGTTCGTATGGATTGTCGAGACTACGAGGTGACCTGTGAGGGCGGCTTCGATCGCGACGTTGATGGTTTCATGGTCACGGATTTCTCATACCATGATGATGTCTGGATCCTGACGGAGGGCAGTACGTAGTCCGTAGGCAAAGTTATATCCGATATCAGGAAACATCTGTGATTGATTGAGTCCATCGATCTGGTTTTCCACTGGATCTTCGAGGGTCATGATATTTACATCTGGAGCATTGAGTCGGGAAAGACATGAGTAGAGTGTGGTTGATTTACCCGAACCTGTCGGTCCTGATGTCAGGATGATTCCATTTGGCAGAGCGATTGCTTTTTCGAGGAGTTCTTTGTTGTGACCTTCGATACCGAGATCGGCCAGATCAGGGATTTTTTTCGATTTATCTACGATACGCATTACGATCTTTTCACCGTGGACGGTAGGAAGTGTTGAAACACGGAGGTCGAGTGCTTTATTATTGATCACTGTAGAGATACGACCATCTTGCGGGACACGAGCTTCATCGATTTTGAGGTTTGACATGATCTTGAACCTGGCGACGACTTGCTGGTGGAGAAATGTCTGGTATTCGAGGACTTCTCTGAGTTCACCATCGATACGATAGCGGAGTCGGACGATATTGGTAAGAGGTTCGATATGGATATCTGATGAACCCATCTCGACGGCACCGATGATCATGAGATCACAGATTTGCCCGATATTTTCCCCTTTGTATATTTGGTCTTTGAGAAGTTCGACGGAGGTATTTGGCATAAAAATTATTTCTTAGAGTCTTTTGGGAGGATGCTATCCAGTTCTTTTTCGAGAGCCTTGAGGGTATTTGCGAGTTGCGTGAGTGTATAGATATCATCCGCACTTGCTCCAGTAGGCTTTGTTACTATAGAGCGTTGGAATTCCTTATATTTCTTATCAAAAGCTGAGAGTTTTGTACTATAACTCGCACATATTGGCCCATCTTTCTCACAGCCCTTGAGACTGTCGGCTACTTTCTTTGCCAGAGCATCCTGTTTTGCTTTGAGACTTTCTTTGAGATAGACGAGATCATCTTTTGAGATACCACGTATGTAGAAACGAAGCGTTGCTCGTCCACTGTTATCGGCGTTTGGATTATCGGGATCAAGTGTATTTTGTATAGAAAACTGGGTCATGCTGACAAGTGGATTGCTCATAGCTTTTGGAGTACTTGCTCATTCGCTTTGTGCTCCTGAACTCGTCAGGACATCTGGTTTTCAGGAACTATTTACATAGTCGATAAAACGAGCAATTTCGCTATTTGTTCACTTGAAATCAAAACGGAACTCGAGCATACCAACATTTTCTGGCATAGCACCCTTACTTCCAAAGGTAATACCCTGCATACTGATAACAACATTGCTATCAAAGTTGAACTGCTTCAAGATAGTGCCTTCGATATATTTTACGTACTGCTTGAGAGTAATGTTCTCTTCCTCGATATTACTGCTTATCGGACTCATCGTTGGGAGGATACTATTGAGTTTTGCTTTTTCTTTGATAAGGATTTTTTTGTCCTCATCACTATCTCCGATGGACTGAGTGAGCCAGTCAAGATAGGATTTTGTTCCTGTTTTTTGGATGACTTTTCTGGTTCCATCTGGGTCTGACTGAATGATCTTGATGAGCTCTGCACGTTCAGGTTTTCCTGCCAAAAGCGTTCCGAGTGTACTGTAATCAATACCATCATCGACAGACTTTTTATATCATTCGATTACAGTATTTGTTTTCGTGAGTTGCTCACTGATAGCTGTCACTTTCGGTATGATATACTGAAAAGATACCAATCATACAATCACAAGGGTAAATACTTGCCCTATCGCCGTATAGGTGAGATGTTCTTTTTGGGAATTGGAGAGCATAGGAAAAAGTTAAGATTTTTCGTTAAATGGAACGTATCGAGCCTGGATAGAAAGGCTTGTTCTGGTTTGGAATGATGGATTTTCTGCATCATTCACATCTTCCATAGAGAGAGAAACGGGAGGGTTCATGAGGATAAACTGACTTTTACTTGTTTCAGAAAGAATATCTACGAATTTTAACGCTTCGATACGAGCTGAACCAAGTCGTCCGTTCTCATCATCACTTCCGAGAGGTGCTCCATATACGGTACACTGTGTTGTGATTTCTCATTCTCAGGTAATACTCATACCATTACAGATAATGTTATCACCAATTGCAGATCGTGCTGATTTTCTGACCTTTTCAAATTGATCCATGATCGTATCCATATGGATCTTTGTCTTATAGGTATCGATGACAAACGTTTTCTCAGGGGAAGTAGAGAGGAGATTACGTGTTATCTTGATCGGTATGTACTCAGCAAGTTTATCGACGATATTGGTTTCGAGCTCTGTTTTTTTCTTCATGTAGAGATCTTCGATGGATTTCATCGATTGACATGATATTTCCTCATCGCTGAGTCCTGTGATACCATAGGTCAGGTATGGACAGAGAAATGTGTATTTTTCCTTGATACTCTGAGCTCCACCTCCTCATCTGATAAATACGTGGAAGAGTCCAAAGAGAAAAACTATAATGACCACTGGAAGTACATAGGAAAGCACTGTCGTGAGGATTTCGAGTCCTGATTTTTGCGCTTTTGGTCAGATACTCAGATTTCCATCACTGGTTTCCTGAAAGAAATCACTATATGCAGAGTCGGTTTGTGGAGTCTCCTTTGCTGATATAAATGATGTTTCTGTGGCTTCAGACACAGGTGTATTAGTATTTTCTGCTGGCATAAAAAAGAGTTATACTACCACGAGCATACCCTATTTTCATTCCCCGTGCAAATATCTCCCTATCTTTTTTCTTGAAATATACATATTTCTGTGTCTACGTATAATTAGACCTTATAAAAGCTCACTATAAAGGGATTTCCCCCAGTTTGTCGAAAAAAGTCTTTCATCACATGACGTTATCGATATATCTGGGTTACTATTGTGGGCTTTTCCGATAAGAGTATTCATCGTTATCGTCGCTATCGGCATACTATACTCCTCGAAATTATTTTTCATTCCCACGGTACGCGCGAGGAAATACGGGTCAGTCGGAGGATCAAATGGAACTTTGGCAATGATAAGGGTATCAGTTATCTTCCAGAGCTCTCGCTCATCCTTCCAGGTGTCTATGAGTCCTATGATGATCCCGTCCTCACGCTTTGAAAAGAGTGAAAGCATCTTTCCCTTTCCTCACGAGAGTCACTGGGCAAATATTGTTTTATCGTTGTACTCTTTTGCTAGAGTTCCTTTCAGTGCCCTGATATGTTTCGAACTGGTCGTGAGGATCACTGTCTTTCCATTTGGTTTTATATTTTCACGGAGAGTCATGATTTTCTCTTCTCTCGCTCACTCTATGAGTGAATCGATGCCGAGTTCACGAGAGAGAAATCTCGAAACCATCGGAGTTCCTATTCCATAACCACGTAAATATACATCACTTACCCCGATATTACGTTCAAAATCTGCAAAATACGATCTGATATCTCGAGGAATAAGTGCCAGGCTCGTATCAGTCTCTGTGATACTGACGATGATGCCGAGATTATCATCAGGATAGAGGCTCAGTGATATTATCTGCTTGAGTGTATCTCGGAGGTTTTTTACTATTTTTTTCTCTGTCGGGCTCGTAGTCTCGATCTGAGTAATCTCATCATGAGCTCGCTCGATATACGCACGAGCAAAGGGAAGCCACCGGTACCCTCGGTGCCAGAGATCTTTCTGAGTGATGAAGTAGGTCTCACCATAGTCTCAGGGTGGAAATGGCGTATCTCACTCTGGACGCTCCTTTACTGAGCTCCACATATCACGCATCATCGATATACCAAGGACGATATCATCAGTCGATCTTCCGATAAGATGAGAGAGGGTTTCTGTATCTCGGAGAATCTTTGCCGATGAGATATGAATACTCGCTTTCCTGCGGATAGCATCCTCGAGCTCTCCGATATCTCGGATGAGTGCTGCACCTGTAGTCGTGATGGGTGTTTTGTCCAGGCTTGAGTAGGGTGCGATAGTAATATCATGAGTACTTCTTTTTTCTTCTTCTCGGAGAAAAAATACATTTTCCCTCTTCTCATCCCGAAAGAATAGAAGATAACCCTGTTCGTCTCCATAATACTTCATCTCATCGAGAAGTCAGGTCTCTGTATGGTCAAGCCAGGTAGAGAGCTTGAGGAGAAATATTATTTCCTTGCGTGAAAGATCAGTTCGCTCCATCCACTCGTGGTAGATAGATATATCGATGTAGCTTTCTGGTCATCGATAGAGAGAGATTTTCTCTCATTTTTCTCTGAGCTCCTTTTCGAGATAGAGGGCTTCTTTCTTTCCTGGGGTGATGATGAGGAGTTTTTCGTGTTTTTCCCTGAGACTTGTCATGAATTCCTCACCGTAATCAGTGATGTCTTCCTCATCCATATGGTGGATGATATCCTGATTTGTGCGAGATGTTTCTGTGAGGATTTCTTCTCTCATCTCTGGAAGTCGAGGAGACCAAGTCTCACTACTTTCTCGAGAGACTATGGAGAGGAGAGTCGAGAGTGTCTGAGTATGATCTTTCCTACTCATGGTCGACCAGAGAGAAATATCTCTATCATGCATCTTCACTATCTCATGTATAAAATGTATGAAAAGTCATACTGAGAGTTTTGTATCGTCGAGAGCCCGATGTTCGGATGCTATATCGATGTGGTATTTTTCTGCGAGAAAGGCGAGGTTAAGGCTCTCAGCATCCTGAGAGAGGATTTCTGAGAGTTCGAAGGTATCGAGGGTTATATTCTTTGTCAGATCAATCCCATGGGTATGGAGCATAGAAGTATCGAAAAGGACATTGTGTCCGACGATGATAGCATCTCAGATAAACTCCTTGACGCGATCTTTCACATCGTTCCATCTCGGTTTCCCGACAAGCATAGTATCGGTGATATGTGTGATCATTGATATCGTCTCATCGAGTGGACGACCTGGATTTATGAGCATCGAGCGCTCATCATCATATACGGCTCGAAAAGTATCTCCATCTCGTTCGAGGTGAAATCTGACTGCTGCGATCTCGATGATAGTATCCTTGTCAGGTGAGAGTCCTGTGGTTTCGAGGTCGAGTCCGATGAATGTCATATTCTGTAAATGCATAGGTTTACTATATCTATTTTTTTATCTTGTGCGAACTTTTCCGTAAAAAAATCCCTCCAGTTTCGGAGGGATTTGGGATTATTTCGGAAGCTTATTTCGCAGAAATGCTGGGACATCATAGTCACTCTCGATCGCAGGTGTCTGAGGCTGAGATCCTGGGAGTGATGTCTGTGGTGTTGCTGGACGCCCACCGACAGGCTTCGAGAATATAGAGCTCTGTCCGAATCCTCCACGACTCATACTCGCGAGCTGTGCATTGGTTTCCTCAGAGAATCCGGTCGCGATCACTGTCACCTTGATCTCGCCAGTATAGCGCTCGTCGATAGATGTACCGAAGATGATATTGGCATTGGGATCACATGACTCAGTGATGAGGCGAGAGGCTTCATCGACTTCAAACATCGAGAGATCAGTACCACCAGTGATGTTAAGGAGGAGTCCTTTGGCACCATTGATAGAGAGTTCGAGGAGGGGAGACTCGATCGCACCACGAGCGGCATCGATCGCACGATTTTCTCCACTTCCATATCCGATACCCATGAGCGCTGATCCTGCATTTTCCATGACAGAGCGGACATCGGCGAAGTCTACGTTGATGAGGCCTGGATGCGTGATGAGGTCTGAGACACCCTGGACACCTTGCTTGAGGATCTCATCTGCGACGTGGAATGCTTCGAGAAGAGGAGTCTTCTTATCGATGATAGAGAGGATCTTATCATTTGGGATCGTGATGAGGGTATCGACTTTTTCTTTGAGTCTTTCGAATCCTTCGAATGCTTGTCCACTGCGGCGCTGACCTTCGAATGCAAAAGGTTTGGTCACCACACCAACCACGAGTGCTCCGAGAGATTTCGCGATCTCAGCGATCACAGGTGCAGCACCTGTACCAGTACCACCTCCCAGTCCACAAGTGATGAATACCATGTCAGCTCCAGTGAGGACCTGCTTGATTTCTTCACTTGATTCTTCTGCTGCCTTTTTCCCGATTTCTGGATTTGCACCCGCACCGAGTCCACGAGTGGTTGCGCGTCCGATATTGATGCGAGTCGTCGCTTTTGATGAGAAAAGCGCCTGTGCATCAGTATTGATAGCGATAAATTCGACACCTTCGATACCAGCTTCGATCATACGATTGACGGCGTTGTTTCCACCACCACCAACTCATACGACTTTGATATTGGCTACTGGAGAGATGTATCCATTGACATTGACCTCCACATGTGACTGTGGTACAGGGTTTCCAGCTCCTTGGACAGGAGTGATATTGGTACGAAGGAGCTTCTTGAGACGATCTTCGTTAGATTGAGGGATAGACATAGAGAAAAATAATAGAGAATGAGTTGAGTGAGACGATATCTCGAGTTATGAAGGGATAATCTTTTTAAAGAGATTTTTCACCGATCCAAACATACCGCCGAATGAAAGGTTGATCTTGAATGGCTTTTTGGCGGTACCGTATTTCTCTGCGAGGAGGAGTGTACCGATGACAGAAGTATAGATCGGATCAGAGAGTGATGTTCCACTGACTCCATCGACCTCTGTAGCCACACCGATAGATGCTGGGAGGCGGAGATAGTCGCGAGCGAGATCAGCGAGTCCACGCATTTTGGCTGCCCCACCTGTGAGGACAGCACCTTCTGGGAGCATGCCATCACGTCCGACCTGCTTGAGCTCCATATTTACATGGTGAAAAATTTCTTCGTAGCGCGCCTGGATGATATCGTTCATAAATCTGCGAGAAATCTCGAGAGTATCGATATTTGAGAGTTTTGAGAGATCGATCTTTTCATCGTATTCGCTCTTCATACCTTCACCGAAGTTGAGATCACCGTACTCGAGCTTGAGTCGCTCAGCTGTATCGATAGAAATGCGAAGTCCGAGAGCGAGATCGCTCGTGACATGCTCACCTCCGATAGGGATGACTCCAGCGTAGATGAGAGCACCTTCTTCATAGACAGCGACATTGGTCGCGCTTGATCCGATATCGATCGCGACGACACCGAGCTCTTTTTGTCTACGAGAAAGCATAGCTTCACCTGCAGCGATGATATTTGGATAGGTGTCCATGATTTCTACGCCGACGTCGTGAACTCATTTCTTGATATTCGAGAGGGTGTTCGCTCCGATAGAGATGATATGACTACGGACCTCGAGTTTTTTCCCGCTCATTCCGACAGGATTTTTGATCCCACTTTCGAGGTCGAGAGAAAAACTTTCTGGTATAACCTTGAGGACGCTGCGGTTCATGAGATCGAGACCATTTTGACTCATATCGAGGGCACGGTTGACATCATCATCTGTCACATCCATTCCAGCTACAGCTACGATACCAGACTTGCGAGTAATATCGATGTGGACTCCTGAGAGGCCGAGACAGATATGAGAAACTTGATCTCCTGTCATGCGCTCAGCATCACCGAGAGCAGTATCGAGATTATTCTTAAATTCCTCCATATCGAGGATATTTCCTTTACGGATACCGCGCGACTCTGACACTCAGACTCCGAGGATACGGAGTTTGCGTGTTTCGTCCCACTCTCCGATGACAGCCTTGATCTTTGAGCTGCCTATATCTATGGCGACGAGTTGATCTCCAGATACCATATATTGTAGTGATTATGAAGTGTATAAAGATTGTGCTCTGGATTTTCCTTTTCCAGAAAGCAATATCGGTATTTGTATGAGAATTTGTTAGACACATTATATGTTCCGATACGCTTTTTACAATGACTTTTCTTCACAACTTGTTCACACGATTTGCTCTCACTTTCAGTTGAAAAAAAAGATTTTTTTGATACAGTAGCGCTCCAAGTGATGTGCAAAACTTTCCTATGATCAAAACCTTCTACATCAAAACCTTTGGTTGTCAGATGAACTATGCTGATAGTGAAAAGATCAATATGATCCTCATGTCAGCAGGACTGCGGAAGGTGATCGATCCAGTAAAGGCAGATATCGTCATCATGAATACCTGTTCTGTCCGCCAGAAATGAGAAGATCGAGTATTTGGATTTATGAACGAGATCACACGATACCATAAAAATCATGCAACAGATATGAAGCCACTTTTTGGGATCACAGGATGTATGGTCCGAAAATCGGGAATAGCGCGTCGATATATCGATCTCGAGCACTATAAACGTGACTGAGCCAAGAAAATCACCCTCATCTCTGATATCTCCACTCTCGCTAACTATGATGATGAGCTCTTCCTACGTTCACCACTCATAGATTTTACTTTCCGTATCGAGGAGGTCGCGATGACGACCAAGATCCTCTCACTCATCACGGGTGAAGATATCGGGAATGACGCGAAATGGAATGAATACTTGAACGTGAAACAGCTCCAAGAAAATCCAGCAAGTGCGAATATCATCATCCAGACGGGATGCGATAATTTTTGTACATTTTGCATCGTGCCACATACTCGAGGTCGAGAGCTCTCGCGTCCACAGGATGAGATCATCAATGAGATACGAGAAGTCGTCTCAAATGGAACGAAAGAAGTCACACTCCTCGGACAAAATGTAAATAGCTATGGCAAAGAAACTCGCGCGAAACTCTGGAATCCTCGAGAACTCACATGGACGGATAAAAATGTAAAAACCCCATTTCGTGAACTCCTCGAAGATATTGATCGTGTCGAGTGACTCGATCGTATCCGTTTCACGAGCTCCAATCCTCACGACATGACTCGGGATATCCTTGATGCACATTTCGATCTCGAGAAACTCTGTCCGTATCTGCATTTTGCCCTCCAGTCAGGAAGCGATAGTATGCTAAAAAAGATGAACCGCAAACACAGCTATGCTGACTTCAAGACTCAGGTCGACTATCTGCGTTCTCGTGATCCACTCTTCTCGATCTCGACGGATATTATCGTGGGATTTCCAGGAGAGACGGAGGAGGAGTTCCAGGCGACTGTGAGAGCGATGCAAGAGTGTGACTTTGATTTCGCGTTCGTCGCTCGCTACTCACCACGCTCAGGGACAGTTGCGACCGACCGCTATGAGGATGATATCTCTCCAGAGGAGAAGGCTCGCAGGTGGAATATCCTCAATGATCTCCTCGGAGAATCTATCCAGAAACGCGCCAAACTCATGATCGGGCGAGAAGAGGAAATCCTCATCTCAGGAAAAGGGAAGTTCGACGGATGGGTGGGTCGGACTCGTAACTTCAAAGAAGTCTATATCCCACTCGAGTCCGATATAAAAGCCTGAGATATCGTACGAGTGAAAATCACGGAGCTCGATGGGTGGGTACTGAGAGGGGAGAAGATCTAATCCTTTTATTTTATGGCAATTACTCAGGTTTGAATACTTTATTGATATGAGCTAGTTCAAGTAGATTGAGGATTTACATATCATGTATATACATCAAATCATCACTGACATACTGGACCTCTTTATTTAGATAGAGATATGGCAAAGGCGGGAGCACTAGAACAAATTTCCGTATTCCAAAAAAGCGATAATTTCAGCCTAAGAACAGATATAACGGAAGAGGAAAAGGATTTTATGAAACAAGACTTTGCAGTCACATTAATTTTACCACTTAAAACTGATATTGAAATTGATTTATCTGATAGAAAGATAATAAACTATGGATGATATTCTTTCATGTGGGTTAATGGGAATAAAGATGCTTTTCCGTTTCTGATTATACCTTTGTTTATAGAAGAACGTAAAATTAATGACCCTCTTTTTAGGCGCGAGATATTTAGTAGTCCTATATTGAGCAAGGTTCTCACCTATTTATCGATATTAAACGTACGAAGTTGATTAATGGTAGAGATTAATTATGAATACTTTAAAAATTATTTTGGAAGAAAAGAATCAGTATTCACCCAGCAACTATGGATACCAAAAGATAGTTGAAATATTAAATTTTCAGCATCAGACCTTCTATTTAATACAGAAATTTCTGATACTGATACTTTAGTGTTACTATGATTTTTTCGTGACTGATTAAATAATGCAAATATTTTTTCTTCATTTCTATCATTCTTTAAAATCTTTGAGAATGCATTTTCTAAATATTGAGATAGAAATGACTGGATAGAGGCAAACTATAATTCTATATGTAACTTTGCAAAAAGCCATGGAATGAGATGAACCGGTGACTTTGATATATTTGAGAAATTGTTCCAAGATTCAAAATGTGTTACTAAATGAGAATACTTATATAAAACTGAGAGATTAGGTATAGCTCATGCAGCATTCGGACAAGTATTTCGAAGTCCTAATAAATTCATAGATATATATGAGACTTATTACTCTCAGCAAGCGATTAAATTTATGACCTGGTACTACTTACTACAAAAATTATGAATTATATAATTCTCTCTCTGTTTATCTCATACGTCCTTCTCTTCCTCTATTCTCTAAAAATCAAGGATAACTCGATCGCAGATGTTTTTTGGTGAGCGGGGTTCCTCATCATTGCTCTCATATCGTTTCTTCAGTCAGAGAAATCACTCTCACAGATCGTCGTGACGACTCTCGTGACACTCTGGTCGGTGCGTATCATGTCGCATATAGGTTTTCGAAAACTGAAAGAAAGAAAAGAAGATCCGCGCTATGCTAAATGGCGAGAAGAGTGGGGGAATGGATGGTATTTTTACGTTCGGTCATTTCTCCAGGTATATATCCTCCAGATGGTCCTCATGCTTGTCGTCGCGACCCCGATACTCGTGGTGAATCTTAGTGATCTGTCATTTCGAGCGGAGACGATAGTCGAAGTCGAGAAATCTATGTATCTTTCCAGAGCAGATTTCTCACATACGTTCGAAATGACAAAAATTGAGCCTTTTCTCATCCTTGGTTCTCTCATCGCACTTTTTGGACTCATCTTCGAGACGATCGCGGATAGACAACTTTCGACATTTATAAAAACCAAAAAACCAGGAGAAATATTCATGAAGGGACTCTATAGATACTCTCGTCACCCGAACTATTTCTGAGAAAGTATGTTTTGGCTCTGACTGTCACTCATCGCACTTCCATTTTCCTACCTTGCTCTCATAGGATGGGTGACTATCACAGTGCTCCTCCTGTTTGTCTCAGGAGTACCACTCCAGGAGGCCCGATATGCATGACGACCTGACTGGGAAGAGTATAGGTCTCGTACAAGTGTCTTTATTCCATGGTTTCCCTGAAAATAACTTTTTCTTTATGCGCTACCTTCTCCTCATCACATCTTTCATTGTCATCGGTTTTACAGCTTTCGTGAGTACTCCAGGTTCACCCTACCTTATCGGATGAGCTACCCAGGCAGATATATCAGCGAAATATCCTACTGCGCTCACTCCTGCTGGATTTACTTTTGCCATCTGGTCTGTGATTTACCTCTCATGGATCATTGCTGGTCTTTCTGTCGCGTTTTTTTCCAAGCAGAAAAAACCTTCAAAAAACGTCATCATAAGTTTCTCTTTCGCTATAGCCCTGACGGCGATATGGCTCATCCCGTGGTGACTTGATATCATATGGCTCTCTCTTATCATCATGATTTTACTTCTCGCGGTACTGAAGTATGTATATAGGATCTCTCGAAAAGAGGTGCCACTGACAAGATGGTCGATCGAACTCACTCTCGGGTGGATCCATATAGCGACCGTCGCTAATGTAACTATCTGGCTCGTCTCCCTCGGGTATACTGGTGGCACTCATCCTGAGTACTGGGCGATCGGAGTTGTCGGCCTTGCTTGGCTCCTCACGATATACTATCAGATACGGTTTCGAGCCTATATCATCTCTCTCGTATTCCTCTGGGCAGTAGTAGGTATAGCGTATGGTCAACCACAGTCTCTCCTCCATCCAGTTCTTGCTTTTTACCACCTCTCGATCGTCGCACTGATGGTGTATACGAGATGGTTTTCTCTGAGGAAATAATTGCATTTTCTCGATTTTTCTCTAATATTCCAAGCGTTTTCTAACTATAACTTATGGATTTCAAACAAGCACAAGAGCTCATGAAGCTCCAGCAACAAGCTCAAAAAATACAAGAAGAGCTCTCAAATACTCACATCGAAGCAGAAGTCGATGGTGTCGTCGTCACGATCGACGGTCAGCTCAAGGTCGTCTCGACTGTGATCGAGGATACAGCTATCATGAAAGATCAGGCAAAACTCGAAAAAGCCATCACCGAAGCAGTCAATAAGGGTATGAAAAAAGCCCAAGAAATCGCTGCCGACCGTATGAAGGGGGTTATGAGTCAGATGGGACTCAATATGCCGGGAATGTAGTAAAAATACTGAAAAACTGCGAATTTCATCGTTAAAAAAATTATTTCTCAGTCATTTCCAAATCAGGAAACTCCTATCGAAATAATTTTTTTGCCTCGAACTTCTTGTTTTTGAGTATTTTTCCTTTTTGAAGAACTTTCGTCTACCCGTCATTCCTGCGTAGGCAGGAATCTAGCTATTTATAATTATCCATATGTCTAATCCTCGTGTCCTCCTCTCCACCAACTTCGGAGACATCACTCTCGAGCTCTTCCCAGCATCTGCACCCAAGGCAGTAGAGAATTTCCTCGGACTCACAGAAAAGGGATACTATGATGGTATCATATTTCACCGCGTGATCCGAGACTTCATGATCCAGTGAGGTGATCCGACAGGCACAGGAATGGGTGGAAAGAGTCTCTGGATGCGCGCTTTCGAAGATGAGTTCTCTGATACGAGTCTCACTCATCGGAAATGAACACTCTCTATGGCCAATGCTGGACGCAATACGAATGGTTCACAGTTCTTCATCGTGACAGCAGAGGATGCGAGTTTCCTCGATCGGAAACATACGATATTCGGTCAGGTGGTAGAGGGTATGGAGATAGTTCTCGAGATCGAACGTCTCCCAACTGATCGGAGTGATCGTCCGCAGATGGAAGTGAAGATAGAGAAGGCGAAAATATTATAAATCCCTTGTTCTTCAGGGGATTTTTCTTGCCTTCTTCTCACATTTCTCTATCATACTGAGCATGCATCGTCCGACTAAGCGTACATATCGTCAGATACTGAGAGATCTATTTTATCGTATACGTGTACATCCATGGTATATCCGAGTGATGGCACTCCCATTTCTTCTGCGCGTTAGCCTCGCGATAGTTCTCTTTCTTTTTGGGATCATCGGACTCCTCACTCCGATCCCAGCAGGATGGGTGATGATCCTCTCAGCATGAGTACTTGTATTTGGCATCAGAGTGATCCGTAGACACTCTGTCCGTCTTTTTTTCATGCTCAGGCTCCATCGAGTGGTCGAGTGGGTGAAGTATAGATCCAAGAGATAGTATATGCCAAAAATACTCGATCGTGGCCAATACCGTGAATCCAAGATCTGTCCTGTGTGTCAGAGGCCATTTAGCATGCGAAAAAAGTGGAAAAAAGATTGGAAATCTGTAGTATATTGTTCTGAAAAATGCAGGAAAAATAAGTAAAACTCCATGAAGCAATACATGCGTTCTCTCTTCATCTTCCGTCAGGATCTCCGCACCCATGACAATACTGCTCTCATCGAAGCAGTGAAACACTCGAAAGAAGTATTTCCGATATTTATCCATGATACTCGTGCTATAGCAGACTTTGGTGCCGACGACCCACGATTTGGACTTATCCGAGAAGCACTCGAGGGTATCGATGAGTCACTTGGTGAATACGGTGGAAGGCTCACGGTATACCGAGGAAATCCTGAGCATGTCGTGCGAGAAATCCTCGAGAAATACGAGATCGATGCAGTATTTTTCAATCGGTCATACTCTCCAAAAGGAAAGATACGTGATGAGAGTATGCTCGCTCTCTGTGATGAGAAAAAAATCGATCTCCACTCGTACCAGGATTTTCTCATGGTCGAGCCATATGAGTGTGAGCAAAGGAAAGTCTTTACACCATTTTCTCTCCTCTGGAAGAGATTTCTCTCCGCACATAGAGAGAGGCAGGAAATCCGAAAATTCGATGGATCAGGAGTGAAGTGGTTTGTTCCTGAGGATCGGAAAAATATCTCTGATATAATCCGAGTACCACACCATCCACTCTGGACTCTGGAGTTTGGTCGGGAACGTATGACGCGCGATACTTCCCACTACGATGAGCTTCGCAATATCCCATGAGTAGATGGTTCCACGAGACTTTCTCCATATATACGATTCGGGATTTTTTCTATCAGAGAAATATACGCAAAAATACAGGATAATCCCGTACTCCTTTCTGAGATTATCTGGAGAGAATTTTGGTATCATATATCCTATTATTTTCCATTCACATACTCCCTAGAGTTCCAGGAACGCAGGAGAAATATCCTCTGGAAAAGAGATGAAAAAAGTGATCTCTGGAAAAAATTCGAAAGTGCAGAGACTGGATATCCACTCGTCGATGCAGCTATCAAGCAACTCTACGAGACCAACTGGATGCACAACCGTCTCCGTATGGTCGTCGCATCATTTCTCACGAAAAATCTCGGTATCGACTGGCGTATCTGAGAGAAATGGTTCAAAAAATATCTCATCGACTATGATGAGGCGGTGAACTATGGAAACTGGCAGTGGAGTGCATCGGTTGGTGCAGATCCGAAGCCAGTACGTATTTTTAATCCACTTCTTCAGTCAGAGAGATTTGATCCAGAGTGTAAATTTATCAAAAAATACCTGCCAGAATTAGAAGGTATTGATCCAAAAAAAATTCATACTCTTGATTTGAAGTGACTATATTATCCGCCTATCGTGGATCAAAAAGAGAGTGCAGCAGAGGCGAGAGAACGATATAGAGGAAGTTAATCTTGTTTTTGTTTTTTTGTCATCTCGTAGAGATCCCTTTTTCTTGAATTTATGACTAAAAAATAGTCAAGTTCTCGTAAGATGAATTTGAAAGGGATTCCTACGGAATGACAGAAACTCAGTAAATCTAACACTTTTTCTTTTTTGGTTTCGGTGCAGGCGTGAGCACAATCGTCTTTCGAGCAATTTCGATGAGTATATCTCTCTCACCTTCGAGCCACTCAGGATTGGCGGGGGCAGTATTTTTTGATCCTGGATAGGCTTTTGTTTCTCTATCAGAGAAGTAGTGAAGCGTCTCTGGAAAAGTCTTCAGAAAAAGCATATCGTCACAAGCGAGTGCGAACATATACTCTCATGAGTATATACCATATTCTCAGAACATAGCTTTTGCTCTGAGGTCAGATATTCACTCAAGACACTCGAGGAAATAGGTGAGAGTAGAAGGAGAGGTAGACATAGTATTAGCAAAGTTTTGCGCCATTTGGTACTGGGATCTCAGGTCTAGCGATGATGATAGTATCATCTTCGAGAGCAAATCCTGTGAGGAGAAATTCTGACATAAATGGTCCGATCTGTTTCGGTGCGAAATTCACAACTCAGAGGATCTGTGTGCCGATGAGAGACTCTTTGGTATAGTGTGCCGTGATCTGGGCACTCGTTTTTTTGATCCCGATCTCAGGACCGAAATCGACAGTGACCTTGTACGCAGGTTTACGTGCCTCAGGAAAATCTTCTACCGCGATGATCGTACCGATACGGAGTGCGACTTTCTCGAAGTCAGAGTAGGATATAGTGTCCATAAAAATTAGAGTGATGAAGTATTTTCTTCGTCGTCCTCACCGACGAAACCATCGTGCTGGAGATCTACCATTTCTTTGTATTCTTTTGACGTCTCATAGAGTTCTCGGTGGTTCCCACTCGCGATGATCTCACCATGATCGAGGAGGTATATCGTATCAGCATCCATGATAGTCGAGAGACGATGCGCGATGATGATCGAGGTCCGTCACTTCATGAGGTGTTCGAATGCTTCCTGTACCAGTCGCTCTGTGCGCGTATCGAGAGCACTCGTCGCTTCATCGAGGATGAGGATCTCAGGATCAGCGAGGATCGCCCTGGCTATCGCGATACGCTGTTTCTCTCCACCAGAGAGCTTGAGTCCGCGTTCCCCGACTTCTGTCTCCCACTGTGCAGGGAGTGACTCGATGAATTCGAGGATATTGGCATCTTTACAGGCTTTTTTGAGCTCTTTTTCTGTGATGCCATCACGTACATATTCGAGATTGTGCCTGATTGTTTCATTGAACAGCGTCGTATCCTGAAATACCGCAGCAAATTTGCTCCTATACGACTCGAGGGTAAAATCATAGATATCTGTCCCATCGATCATGATAGATCCTTTCGTCGGCTCGTAGAAACGCATGAGGAGCTGTGTGATCGTCGATTTTCCGCTTCCAGTGTGTCCGACGAGAGCGATACGCTGTCATTTCTCTATTTCAAAGGAAATATCTTTGAGGACTTCACGATCGTTTGATGGGTAGGAGAAAGAGAGTTTGTGAAAAGATATATTTTTTTGCACTCATGAGAGTAGCAATTTTCCTGAGTCTTTCTCAGGACTTTTTGCGAGTACTTCCTGAAGTTGTTCGTACTTCGCAAATGACTGCATGAGTTGCTGGTAGTTTTGTAGTATGGTAAATATCGGCGAATATATCGTATCTGTAAAAGTAAAAAAGAAGAAAATGGTCCCAAGAGAAATATCACCCTGAGAGTAAAGAACTATACTGTATGATAAAACAATAATACGAGGAATTATTTTGATAATACGACCGAATGAGCTAAAACGTAACCAATAACCACGTATTTTCAGTTGTTTTTTATTTGCTTTATCATACAGAGAATACACATATTTTGCTTCATGTTTTTCACGGGCTGATATTTTTAAGATTTGGATATTCGAAAAAATATCTCCTATTCTTCAAAATAATTTATCCCAGTATGTATTGGCTTCGCGCTGTTGAGAGTGAGCAATCTGTCAAAAGTATTTTGTCAAAAGTATACCAACAGGAAGAAAAATCAAAGCACTCAGAGTCAATGGTATATTTATAAAAAGTCATACTCCTATGAGTATAAAAGAAAAAGAGACATATGGGAGAATTTCCAGGAGAAATATATCTCCTGTTTCCCATACAGCTTCAGCCCCACGGTCGATGAGTTTGATTTTCTCTCCATTTTGTACACTAATATGATACTGCGTTGGCAGACGTATCATTTTTGTTATATCAGACATGATGGATTTTGCCCAGTCGTCAGAGTTTTTCGTGAGGAGTACATATCCATAAAAATACCTTCATGACATAATGAGGAGGCTCATAAGAAACCATCATGCAATTAACCATGCTATATATCAGGTATTCGTACTTGATTTGAGACCTATTTCTATCTGGTCGAGGATGAGTTTTGAAAATAGAGGTTCTAGACTCATCCCAATAATATAGAACATACAGAGAAACGATAGAAGTTTCCATGATTTTCGTATTTCTCTATATTTTTTGAGTATAGAGAATAATGTTCTAAAAAAATGTGTGTTTTTTCCTTCCGAAGTATTATTTCACATAAGAGAGAATTATTTCTTTGAGTTTATGGATATCTTTTTGCTCGAGAAGGATATCTCACTTTTTTTCATATTCCTTTGCATTCCAGTATTGGTGATTATCTGCAGAGTAGTGAAGAGGGATAATGATCTTTCGAACACCAAATGTATCGATCTCAGCGAGTGTCGTCGCACTTCCTCGAGTGATAGCGATGTCAGTATCATAGAGAAGGTAAGCAATATCTTCCTGGCTGATCCACTCGTACACCTGTGTATCTAGCATAGCATCAAATCGAGACTTCATATCAGTATTGAGTTTCCCGAGAGCGACGATCCATTCGTATGGATTATCTTTTTTGAACTGTTCTATGATAGCTTCAAATACTGCCTTTGATCACTGGCTCCCACAGATGACGAGTATATGGGGCTTATCAGTTTTCCATTCTATAGCGGATTTCTTATGTATTTTTGACGAAAATACTCTATGGAGTATCTGTCAGACTACTTCACATTTTTTTGCTTCGAAATATTTTTTCGCACTCTTAAATCAGAGAAATATTTTTGTGGCGATTTTACCGAGGATACGGTTCGATCTCCCAGGGATGGTATCTGACTCATGGATGTAGAGAGGGATGCCAAGTGTCCATGCAGCTACTCCAATAGCTACCGACCCAGGTCATCACTTCGAGAAGATGCATAGTGGAGTCTGGATATGCTTAGTTTCTTTCATTTCGAGCGAAGTGGAACAGCGAGAAAAATCTTGCTCTGGAGTGATATTTTTCTGAGCAAGATGCCTCGTCGTCTTCACAGAACCAGAAGACTCTGTCGACATGACGGAAAGGATGATTTTCCTTGCTTCAAGTATTCCCTGTATAAGGACAAATGGATAGAGAAATATCTTTGGTGATCGTGTCGTAGAGAGCTTGAGTGTAGATATCGGAGAAAACTGTATATTATGTTTTTTTGCTGTTTTTTCTTCCTCTGAGTTTTTCCCACCGATCCAGACGAGATCTTTCTCTCATGAGAGCTCGTCTATGGTGTTCACAATCGGTTGGATATGTCATCCAGTCCCTCACCCGACGAGGATGATTTTTTTGTAGTGTGAGAATGTTTCAGAGAGTTTAGGGTGCATAGATAGTATTATTCTCCGAGTTCCTCATCTCAGATGATTTTCTCGAGCATCTCGATCGTGAAGTCCCAGGTATCGACATTTGGCTTCATAGAAAGGATTTTTTCAGGATCCATCCATGTGTATTCTGAGATTTCTTCGGCTTGTGTATGCTTTATGGTATCACTTGTCTCCATGAGAAATACATATTCACTGCGAGATTTATCTTTTCCTTCACTATTTTTGTACGAGAGATCATAACTCGTGATAGGGAGAGGATTCATAGGAAGGAGTTTTCCCTTATGTGAGAGCTTCTCACTCTCATCGATATCGAAAAACTTAGCGTTAATGCCGAACTCTTCCATTAACTCTCGCTTTATCGCATCATGAAGGGCTTCACCGTCATCGACATGCCCACCAGGGAGTACCCAAGGAGCATCAGCTTGGTGGCGAGTCATGAGGATCTCACCTTCAGGATTGAACACAAAAGCACGAACGACAGAATTCATAATAGTTATAGTTAATAGAGATAGCTGTAGTATAAAGAAAAGCAGAAAAATTCAAAATGTTCCAACTATCTTCTATATCTACCCACTATCCTATAACATAGCGCCCCATCTCATCCATACGTATATGTCAGGTGATCTCGAGCATCGCTATGTGTGTGAGAAGATCAGTCATATCAAACCCAGTCTCCCTCAGGAGTTCATCGACACTATGAGATCATCACGTGATAGCTTCATAGATGCGAGATTCTTCTGGGTTGGTCGGCTTTGGCTTTGTATCGATGATAGGAGTCATCCCAGCAGCGAGGCTCGTCGTATCAAAATATTCTTCGAGGAGATCTCACGCTGATCGTACGCATTTTGCCTGACCAGTCGATATGAGCATATTTGTCCCTTCACTCGTCGTTCTATCGATATCTCCAGGCACTGCGAAGACATCGCGCCCGTGCTCGAGTGCGAGCTGAGCGGTGATCAGAGTACCACTTGAGAGTCCTGCCTCAGGAATAAGTACCCCTTTCGATACTCAGGCGACGACCTCATTTCTGATAGGGAAATTGTAGAGCTCTGGTCAGGTACCAAGTGGAAAGTGTGAGATCAGTCCACCACCATGAGCAAGGATAGATTCAAAAAGGGATTTATTCCCCGCTGGATAGCATCTATCTATACCTGTTCCAAATACAGCAAGCGTATATCCACCATGTCTGATCGCGACCTCATGAGCGAGGCTATCTACCCCTGTAGCTCATCCACTCACGATCCCGACTCATGCACTCGTGATATCTGGGATGATTTTCTCGATGATGCGCTCAGCATATGCTGTATGCTTACGTGATCAGACGACTCCGATCAGTGGCATATCGGATCGGAGTATACCTCGTACATAGAGAAAGTATGGAGCATGCCCGAGATTTCTCAGAGACACTGGATACGTGTCATCCGTGATCTCGACGATAGATATATTTTTTTCTATGAGGAATGATTCTATTTTTGTTTTGTCGAGTTTTTTCTGGACTTCTTTGAGTTTTTCTATTTTTTCATTTTTCCAGTCGAGGAGGGTATAGTCTCACATTTCGACTGCTTTATAGACTTCGACAGGATCGTGTCACTCCTCGAGAAAGAGCCGCTTCATCATCGCATGACTCATGAGGAGACTGTGGAGGAGTACGAGGGAGAGTTTTCTATCCATAGAGATATCGTTGTTTAAAAAAAGTATTGAGCACGAGAGTAATATCCTCTCATGTATGGATGTTTATATAACTTCATCAGAGAGATATGATAGTATTTTTTATACTCTCGAGAGTATATTCTAGTTTTTTATGGTATTTTGATCATATGATTTTTCACTCATAGAGTCCTCACTCATGAGAGAGCTCTCGTGGGTGAAATGTATGCAAAACGACGACATCAGAGAGGTGAGATATGTGTTTTATTTCAGAAATTTCTTCTTTCGAGAGAGATGAGGTCATGATGAAGATGAGCTCATTTTTTATCTCACTTTCAGAGCATACATGACTGAGATCCTCTATAGTCTCGAGTTCTATATGATCCATTTCTCTATACCCATGAAAACGACAACTCTCACTCACGATCGATACAAAATCTTTCTGGTATGATGATTTTGATGGTCAAATCTTATCACCATACTCCCAGCTCTCATCTCGTAGTGTGATAATACGGAGGGAAAGAGATCGTTTCGCTGTATAGGTTTTTTTATAAATGTCCTCATCTGTCGATATCTGCCATGCGATATCTCTCGCGTCGTCCAGAGGGGTGTAGAGGCTCAGCTCACCTGTTTCTGAACGTCTTCCTGCATGTCGACGAAGTCATGATGAGCTCGGCATGAGATTTTCCCGTGATGTACGAAAGTGTATGATATCCATGTTATCGTATCTGGTAGAGACCTCAGCGAGAAAATATCGTCTGTTTATCTGGCGATAATATCGTCGGAAAGAGGATATCACATCTGCGTACCTTGGCGAGGAGTTCGAGAGTATTGCTACATGGACACTGTATGCACGCTACCTCTGCCAGTATAGTACCATCGTTTCTCGCAGCATCGAGAATACAAGCATTGGTCAGGGGAGTACTCGAGAGAGTAGTCGTTATCCCTGTAGTGCCAGTGTTTGTCGTGATCGGATCAAATGGCGTGATATCAGGACATCCTTTCTTTGTACCAAATATATCCTTACAGAGGTCATCGTCATCAGGCACTCCATCATCATCACTATCATCATCACCTGTGGCTACGATGACTATCTGTGCCACTGCTGTTTGTCCAGCCTGATCACGGATCCTGAGAGTGACTCTATAGGCTCATGGGAGAGTATATATATGATTTGGATCTTTTTGGTTGCCTGTATACCCGTCTCAGAAATCCCATCCGTATACGATAGAGCCGCTATTTCCTCTCGGAAATGATGAGAAGTTCACTCGCGTTCCTACGATGCTACGAAGTGGATCTCATGCGATCGAGAGAGAAAGTCGTGGTGCTGCATCGTTCGGACAGATGATCGTAAATGTTGCCTGCGATGTACTCACGATCGCACCTGTATTCCCATCGCGGATCTCTACTATAGCTATCCATGTGCCACACTGTGCCATCTGTGATATCGGATAGCTCGTTCCACTTCAGGAGAGGAGGGTGCCACTTGCAGGATGAGAGAGGGTCCAGGCATAGGTATAGTTCCCAGTTCCTGTCGTCACTGCTGTGAGCGCGCCTGAGTATCCGAGTGGGAAACTCGATGTATCCACAGTACGCCCCGTCGATGATCGTACGATGATCTCTGAGTCGAGAGCGTTCGTTATGTCTTTTGTCTGACATTGGTTGTATGAGAGCATCTTTGCTGCCATGAGAGCAAATTCTCATCGAGTGAGATACTCATCAGGAAGTATTTTATTATTTTTTAGCGAGAGTATTCCTATTTCTAATCATTTTTCTGCATACCCCCTCCAGTAACTCCCAGGAGCGAGGCTCGTATCTCGTATATCCTCTTTTGGAATATAGTTTTGATTTTTGACATCGTCCCAGATTTTTGCTTGACGCAGGAGCATGCCGACGGCTTCTATACGAGAGGTTTTATTTTTTTCACAAAATGGATTGGAACTATATTTTTGCCCATCCTGACACTGAGAAAGTCAGGAAGCATCAGGAATATACCCCTGGACGATACGATTTTCACTCGCGTATGCGATACAGTAAAAATACGGATTGGATCGAGAGAGATCGACAAATGGTGAGGATTGATATTTGAGGATATCTGCTGGAGTCGGGTTGATACATTTCCGACAGGATACACTGACAGAGAGTCCGACAAAGGCATCTCGATCGATCGTATCACTCGCGCGAAAAAGCCCAGATCCATCATCACTGATAATATGCTGATCAAAGAGATACTTGACCGCGCTATAGTAGGGAGAACTCGTCTGTATATCACGAAATGGAAAATCCGCTGCATCGACGAAAGCACCCAGAGAGGTGAGTGCGTATCCGAGGATGAAGAGGAGGATCTTTCGCATGAGGAGAGTATAGTGAGTTCGTGTTTCTTAGCAAGGAGAGAGGTTACATTTCACTTGGCATCTCGATCGCGAGGAGTCCAAATGCTTTTTCGAGAGTATTAGCGACTCGCTCTACGAGAGAAAGTCGGAATGCACGGAGGTTCGCATCAGTTTCTTCGAGGATCTTGGGCGTATGGACGTAGAAACTATTGAAGCATACAGCGAGATCATAGGCGTAGAGAGCGAGGTGATGAGGCTTGTAGGTTTTCGCGACGGTATCCACGACCTCGCCAAATCTCGCAAGTATCTGGATGACATCTTTATCATATGAGGAGAGATTATCTACGGTTTCTGGTGCTCTCAGCGCCGTATCGGCTACGATTTTTTTTGCTCTGACATAGGCATACTGGATATATGGTCATGAGTTTCCTTCGAAAGAGAGGGCCTTATCCCAATCGAATATGATATTACGTTCACGGTCCTGCATGAGATAGCTGTATTTGATCGCTCAGACCGCTATTTCCTGGATATCTTTCTGAGAGAGACTCTTTTCTCCTGATCTTCATTTCTCTTCGAGAATTTTTTTTGTCCGCTCAAATGCTTCACTGATGAGATCGTCGAGCCGGATAATATTCCCTTTACGAGTACTCATTGCTCCATCAGGAAGTGAGATATGTCCGTTTCCAGCATGAAAGAGCTCGATATGATCTACCCATCCTGCCATACGACAAATTTCGAAACACTGCTTGAAGTGCATTTGCTGTCTGAGATCTACAGAATAGATGATTTTACTTGGATTCCATCAATTCGTGAGACGGTATTTGATAGCGCATATATCCGCTGTGAGATAGAGATTTGTTCCATTTTTTTTCTGGATCACCACAGATGGGAGTTTTGTTTCTTCAGGAAAAGTGACAGCGACGCTTCCATCTTCATTTTTCGTTGCGATTTTTTTCTCGAGAAGCTCGGTGATGATATCATTCATTGTATACTGGAGCTCTGGCTGGTTTCAAAGTTTTGGGAGAGGAAGATTTTCATAAAAGGATTCCCCGATATCATAGTCAGGTATTACATGAATGAGTCCAAGTATGTAGTTCATTGATGCGAGTGACACACTTGTGAACTCTCCCCAGAGACACATATTTTCCTCATCTCACAGAGAGAGTTTTCTGAACTCATTTCGGCAGTATTCTTCCACTTCTTCATCTTTCTCACACTCTTCTGTGATACGGATATAGAGTTCCAGTAAGTATTCCACTCATTTTCTCTCTAGTCCATCAGGATTTCCGTAGCGTTTGTGTGCTGCGATGAGTTTCCCAAATAATCCCCAGTCTCCGATGTGTGTGTCAGAAATAACTCGATATCCGAGATGTTTATGTGTATTGATAATCGATTGGCCGATCGATGGCGTGCAGAGATGTCCGATATGGAGTGGTTTTCCGATGTTTGCACCTATGTAGTCGACGACGATAGTTTCATTATTTTTCTCCTTTGCTCCGATATCGAGTGATCAGAAAATCTCTCACCACACTGTATCAGTCAGGAAAAAGTTCACATATCCACCTGTCGCGCTGGTTCACTTGAATATTTCACTCTGTTTCGCGAGCTCTTTCGCGACTTCTTCAGAGATGATGTTCGGTGCTTTTCCGACCTGTTTTACGATCGGAAAGATATTGACACAGTATTCTCCGAGTTCTTTCTTCGGCGCTGGAGAAATCTCGGGCATGAAGTCGAGAGAATAGAGAGAGTGAATAGTCGAGGAGATGAGAGAGGAGAGGTGTTGCATGGGAAAATTATAGGGAAAATATGATAAAAAGCGAAGATTTTTATATACTTTTTTCGAAGAATTCTGTTTTTACTTCGCGATAAGCATCACGAAAAGGCATTTTTCTTTCCTCTATACGTTTGTATACCTCATTTGTAACATAAATTTCAGGAGTCATAGCTTCTGTGAGTTTCTTTTCGTGAAAAATTAGATTTTCTCCCACGAGCGTGACTAGATCGATGATATTTTTCCATGTTGTATAGGCATTGAGCAGAATACTCTTCGTCATCTGGAGATCACGTTGGTATCAGCTCATGAGATGAGTATAGATGTTTCGCATCTGGTCAGTATATCAGAAAAATAGAGATACTTTTGCACGAATAAGTTCTGAAATATCATAGTTTCGTTTTTGTGGCATGATGGACGACCCTGTAGTCATGCTATCAGGTAGAGAGAGAAATCAAAATTCACTGGTAGTAAAAAGAAGTACATCGTTATTGAAACGAGAGACTATCATGAGTATGTTACCGAGCACTCAGAGAAAACTATGCTCAAACAGTCCGCGTGATAATCAGCAATACATGGGATTTTCTTGTACCTTTGTAAATCACATTTCTTTCGCTGTGAGATCTCGATTATTTGGGAAATTTTCTATACCAAACCCAGCTGCTGATCATAGTGGTGACTGGTCGAGTAGTGAGCCGATGGATTCTAGGAGAGCATACTGATCTTTGATCGCATCATGGAAGGATCCGAGCCAGGTAATGGTGGTAGTTGGCATGGCCTTTTGCCAGTGGGTATAGCCTGGCATAGGTATTGGTTCATCATGACATCGATCAGCGAGAGTTGATATGAGTTTTTGGATCTTTTCACAGGCATTTTTATGTATATCTTTGAGATAGAGGCGTATCATCGTAAGTGACTGATCGTTGCGAGACCTACCAGTATGTATTTTTTTCCCGACTTCACCATAGTGTGATGTGAGGTATCATTCTATCGCAGTATGACAGTCTTCATCTGAGAGGGAGATTGGAAACTCTCATTTTTCCCAAAGTTCTTGTATCTCTTGCAGTCATCATTCTATTATTCTATATTCCCGCTCCGAGAGGATACCAATTGTTGTGAGCATTCTTGCATGAGCTCGACTTGCGATGATATCATAGGGGAGGAATATGCCATCCACTATAGGATCATCTCCGACGGTAAATTTTTCTACCAGTGAGTTGGTAGTATTGTTGAGTTGCCACAGTTTAGACATAGAAGGCGTTGTTATAGTTAAAAGATTTCTTTTAGGAACTGAATACATCTATTCATAAACCATTATAGAGATGTAGCTTGTTTCGAGTATCTGTAATATCGAGATTTCTCATAGTAAGTTGTCCGATTCGATCACTCGGTCCAAATTCTCATGCTCCATTTTCCATAGTGAGTCGCTCAGGGGCGTATGTAAGATATGAGCTCTTTGTATCAAGAATCGTGTAGTCATCGCTTCTTCTCAACTCTAGTGTCACCTGTCATGTGATAGTTTGTCATATCCACGTGATCATGCTTTCTTTGATCATGAGAGCCTGAGGTTCATACCAGCGTCCCTCGTACATAAGCCTTCCGAGCTTTCTTCAAAAAGTGATATAGTTTTCTATGGTTCACTCATTATGTATGCCCGTAATCAGGCGTTCATAGACGATGTGTAGAAGTGCCATTCCTGGGGCTTCATAGATACCACGACTCTTTGCTTCTATGATCCTATTTTCTATCTGATCACTTATGCCGAGTCCATGTCGTCCGCCTATTGCGTTTGCTTCTTTCATCATGGATACGATATCAGGATATTTTTTTCCATTGATTGCTATCGGTATACCTTTTTCAAATTCTACCGTTACGATTTCTGGTTTGATATCGATGCTTTGATCCCAATGTTTGACACTCATGATGGGACTCACTATATGCATAGATGTAGAGAGTTCCTCGAGATCTTTTGCTTCATGAGTAGCTCATAATATATTCGCATCTGTGCTATATGCTTTTTCGGTGCTGAGTTTGTAACTATAACCATGATTTATTAACCACTCACTCATTTCTTTTCGTCCACCAAGTTCTCAGATAAAATTTGTATCGAGCCATGGTTTATAGATTTGTAACTGTGGATTCATAAGAAGCCCATATCGATAAAACCTTTCTATGTCATTGCCTTTATGCGTACTGCCATCACCCCAGATATGTACACCATCTTCAGCCATTGCAGTTACAAGTTTTGTCCCAGTGACTGCACGTCAGAGAGGTGTTGTATTGAAGTATGTTTTTCCAGCAGTTTTTATATGAAATGCTCAACACTGAATCGCGATGAGTCATTCATGTACGAGGGCTTCTTGGCAATCGATAAGTCGAGCTCACGCTGCTCCATATTCGCGTGCACGCTCTGGGATATCATCATAGTTTGTTTCATCATATTGTCCGAGATGGGCAGTATAGGCATAAGGAATAGCTCATTTTGCATGCATCCATGCCACAGCACAACTCGTGTCGAGTCATCCAGAAAATGCTATACCAACTTTTTCTCCTACAGGAAGAAAAGGGAGAATATTTCACATAAATAAAAAGAGAGAAAATAAAAACAGCCCCTGATTGCTCAAGAGCTGTTTCCGATATGTGTAAAATTTTATCTCACAACTACCGAAAATAACCCTCAAGTGAGAGCATTTCGACGACGACGTGATGAAATATTCTGGATGAACATACTTGTATTATGTTGATTTTTAGGAAAAATCAATTTTATTTTTCTGGAGGATGATTAAAGCTGAGATTTTCTATCTGATTGATCTTTTCGAGACTGTATCCGAGAGCTTCGTAGACGACACCGACTCGACCAAAGAGAGCTTTGTTATAGTCGAGAGAGAGAAGTGATGTCACTCGTTTGAGTTCTTCTTCACTTGGAGATTCGATCTCAAGATACTTACCTGTACCAGGCCATTCATCGATCGAGATTTCACTTTCTCCATTGGACCAGAGTTCTCTACGTGACTCTTGGCGAAGGATGGATTTCGGACGATGAGCTTTATCGAGGATGTAGATCGCTTTTTCGAAGTCATCGACTTCTATCTCGACTTCTTCTGTTCCGAGAGCTCATTTTTCTTTGTCATGATACTTGTAGGTCATGGTTGTTTTCCCGTATTCTTTGCGAACTCGGAGACTCATACGCGGATCATGACACAGAAATGTCGCACGAAATACGTCAAATTCTGGATATACGAGGGTAAATCTATGTTTTTCTAGCAATTCTCGTATGTTTACGAGATCAATATGGATGAATTTTGCTTCTATTTCGAGAGAGTGCATAGTTATTTTGTGAGTTTTTCCACTCTCCATCCGTCTTTCTCATCAATCATACGCCATCAGGCGCTCGTGATCTCATCACGCAGACGATCTGCCTTGGTCCAGTCTTTGAGATTTTTTGCGAGGATGCGGGCTTCTGCGAGTTTGGTGATTGCTTCAGGTATCGATGCTTGGCTATCAAAAGGAGAGAAATCAAATATTGCGAGCACACTGTCCCAGCTTTCGAGAAGATCGCGGAGAGACTTTGCTTCTTCGTAGGAGAAGAGCTCTTCATCGATGCCACTATTGATGTAGCCTTGGTACTCGAAGAGGACGGTGAGTGCGCTATTTGTATCGAAATCGTCCTCGATTTTCTCGATAAAGTTCTGCATGAAGTACTGTTGGTTGTCGCGAAATTCTCTCGTGATCTCGTGGAACTTCATTTTTCCATGAGCATTGCGTTCGTCACTGGATTTCGGAGATTTCTCTGTGTAGCGAGCGAGACGCTTCACCATCTCATCGAGTCCTTTGATCGTATTGATCGCGGCAGAGAGTCTCTCGAATGTGAAGTTAAAATTTTCTCTATATTGGTTCGCTAGTGCCATCATGCGAAATCCTCGGTAGATATACTCTGGATCGAGTGGCTTCATCCGCTCTACGATATCAGAGAGGGTATAAAAATTGCCTGCTGATTTCGACATTTTCTTGTTATCCACGAGGAGATGTCCTCCATGCATCCAGTATTTCGAAAACTCTTTTCCAGTAAATGCCTCTGTCTGGGCGACTTCGTTTTGGTGGTGAGGGAAGAGATTGTCTATACCACCCATATGAATGTCGATCTGTTCGCCGAAAAACCTATAATTACAGGCGCTACATTCGATGTGCCAACCTGGCCGTCCCTTGATGCTTTTACTGATGGCATCTTCTTTATTGAGTTGGAGTTCGATCTCCCAGAAATTCGGTCCATCACTCTCTGGATCATATGCTTTCCAGAGAGCAAAGTCGGCAACCTGCTCCTTATCGTACTCGTCATTGTCTATACGGACGCTTGAGATCATCCCGCTCATGTCAAGGTGTGCGAGTTCTCCATATTTTTTAAACTTACTCACGCTATAGTAGACACTTCCATCATCAGCGAGGTAGGCGTAGCCTTTATCGAGGAGGCCTTGTATCATTTTTCACATATCTGGTATCAGTCCAGAAATAGGTGCGATAGTGTCTGCGTGGTGGATATGGAGTTTTTTGAGGTCATCGAGAAATGCTCCTGCATAAAATTCTGTGAATTCTTTGAGGGTTTTTCCTGACTTCTGGCTATCGCGAATCGTCTTATCATCGATATCTGTGATATTCATGACGGTACTCACCCGATATCCGAGAAATCTGAGTATACGGATGACGAAATCCTCGAAGAGATAGGCTCGCAGGTTCCCGATGTGGGCGTAGTTATAGGGCGTTGGTCCACAGTAGTACACCTTCACTTCGTCCTGGCGAAGGGGCTTGAAGCGTTCTTTTGTGCGAGTGAGAGTGTTGTAGAGATGGAGAGACATAGGCTCACTATAGGGAAAAACGGAGAAAAATCGAACCAAAGTACAAAAGAGTATTTGACATATAGTATTTCTTATAAATAAGTATTGACTCTCATGATTTTATATGCTATAATTATTTTGCTCTTTTTGTAAATAGGTATGAAACATCCTGTTCACCGACATGCTCCTTCGCATGGTAGTGAGTGGCTCTCAGCAATCTTTACTCTCTTGGTTCTCACGGGTATCTACAGTTCTATGGACAACTTTTCGTCCTATAGCGCTCTCCTCCCAGAGAAACACGAGGAAAAAACTATCGATGTCAGCATCCCATACTGGAATGATGAGCAGAAATATGGATTTTCCTCAGCTCCAAGCGAAGAACCATCACATCCACCATTTCAGGTGAGTGCAGATGGAAAGACTGTCTACACAGCTGATGGTGTCCGAGTCCAGTACTATAAGGATAGCACTATATCCGACATAGAAAAAACTCTCGATACATCAACTCCACGAGCCTACTCTCGTCTCTCAGGTGGTATAGCTGTCATCACTGGCAACCTTGACTCACCTGCGGCAAAGACGATACTTGCTACACTGCGATCCGAGTAAGTCACCCTTCATCCGTGTTCTCCCCGATTATTTGGTATATCGGGGAGTTTTTTGTGGGCTTTTGTCATTCTCCGTAGGAGAATCTCTTCCTGTCATTCTGACTTTATGCCAGAATCCAGTTTTTCTTTCCATTACTTTCGTGACCAAAAGTAACCAAAGGTCTCGGTGGAAGAAAAACTCGCTCGCTTCGCTCTTCTTTTTTCTGCTCTCATCTGCCTCAAACAGTTTCTTCCCCCCGAACCCCCCGCTGGAGTTCACAGTTTCTCTTTGAGAAAATCTTAGTATTAAAGAAGACTCTATACGTGAAAAATAAGTGAGAAAACTCGCTTTTTTCAGTTTTTCACTATAATAATCTCGCATTTGTACCTTAATTTCTCGGGGATGATATAGGATTCGATACAGAGAATCGTATGGTCAACCGTGCTATCTCGGGGCAGTCAGCCTCGTTATCAAATGACAACCAACAGATGCAATTAAAGTATCTTTCCGCTTCGGTGGACTTGCAAAGGTAGCTTCTTCATTCGTGAAGACTCCTGCGCTTTCAACTGTTACTGCCTAACCGCTTAACAGTGTAGCCTTCCTCTAGAGGATGAGTGCCGTATGGCCTGCTACAACCTTCATTTCTCGAAACTGATAGGGAAGTGTCGTATCATCAGTCTGTGCTCGTAGGATACTCGAAAACGTAAGAGCATACGTATACGCGATCGACTTTTTCTTGTTTTTTGCCATTTCTCTATAAGAAAAAGTATCTAAAAATGGATTATAGATAGGAATACACGCTGATAGTACCTCTGTACACGCGGGGGCGGTGCCCGCCATCTCCACCAGAAAAAATACTGAAAATCTGCGAACTTCTGTGTCAGAAAATATTTTTCTCAGTCACGTATGACTCTATAGGTTTCTGTCGAAAAATATTTTCTTCCTTGAATTTCTTGATTTTGAGTATTTTTTTGATTTTTCCTCATTTTTTTATATCATGGGTCTATATTTTGGACCTATTTTTTATTTATGCCATTTTCTCTCGATCGCGTCGAAGCTGCTCGCAGACTCTCTGTCTCCTCCCGCACTGTCGATCGTCATATCCAGGCTGGACGTATCCGTACCAAACGTATCGGAAAAAAAACATTTCTCGAGGAAGATGATGTCGAGTCGCTCCGTATCGCTCTGGGGAAAGGTGAGGGTGACTATGTCGTTATCACTGATATCGAGGAAACTGTCGAAAAGATAGAACCAGAGATCGTCACTAAGTCTCGATCTGTGTCTCGTGAGAAATCTGCGGATTTCTCGACCCTCTATGCTGACGCGAGAGATATCATCGCGAAAAAAGATGAGATCATCCAGGATCTCTCCTATCGTCTCGGAAAATCAGAAACAGAACTCAAAAACTCTATTCCCCTCGTCGAATACAAGAAAACAACATTTCTCCTCGAAGGAGCAAAAAATAAAGTCGATGCTGATGCTGAGGTTCTCGGAAGTAAAGTTAGTTTTCTCGAGAAAGAAATCGAAAAACGCAACTCTGCGATCCTTGGGCTTGCGATTCTTTTTGTCCTCGTACTTGCTTTCTCAGTCGTATTTTTCCTCTATATGAAGCTCTCGTTTTAGAGCTTCTTTTTTTGTAATATTTCCCTTCTCTCCTATATGAAAAAATACCATACCCCACGTCGTGTCCTCCTCAAACTCTCATGAGAAGCTCTCCAGTGACAGCAATGATATGGGATTGATCCGAAATTTCTCTCATTTCTCGCGAAAAAAATCGTCTACCTCGTCGAGAAGGAGTCTCTCGAGATCGCGATCGTCGTATGAGGGGGAAATATTTTTCGTGGTATCACGCTCGAAGAGTGAGGGTTTGATCGCGGAGTAGGTGATCATATGGGAATGCTTGGGACTATTATCAACTGACTTGCCATCGGAGAAGCGATCGAACAAGAGGGTATCGATGTCCGCGTCATGAGTGCTATACCGACAGATCGGGTTGCCGAGACATTTATCCGTCGTCGAGGACTCCGTCATCTCGAGAAGGGGAGAGTTGTCATCTGTGTCGGTGGTACAGGGAATCCATATTTTACGACAGACTCATGTGCAGTACTCCGAGCTCTCGAACTCGGCTGTGATGTCGTCGTAAAAGCGACAAAGGTCGATGGCATCTACGATAAAGATCCAAAAAAACATACCGATGCAAAACGACACGACACCCTCCATATGCATGAAGTCCTCACACAGGACATCAGAGTGATGGATCAGTCAGCTATAGCTCTCGCCAATGATGAAGGTATGCCTATATATGTGTGTCGGATAGAAGATATCGACCAGATAGCGACAGAAGATATCGTCTGAACCTATGTCCACGCCAAAAAATAGTATCCGATCGGATACTATTTTATTATAGGAAATATTTTTACTCGAGAGAAGTGACGACGCTGTATTCTTTTTTGGTATTTTTTTCTGTACCGTCTGTATATCTCACTGTGAGAGTGATGGTATAGGTTCAGACTCTTTCATATGTATGTGATGTGTTGTACCCTCGAGCGACTGGTGTATTATCTCAGAAATTCCAGATATACTCTTCGATCTGACCGTTGGTTCCACTCGCATCAAAGTCTACTGGACTTCCGACAATTCCTGGTGTGAGGCTCGGGAGAAAGTCGACGTTTTTTATCTGATCTTTGAGGACGAGACTTTGCTTGGTTGAGGCAGTATTTCCGTTCTTGTCGATGATAGTGAGAGTGATAGTTTTTTCTCCAGGTGTCGTATATGTATACTCTTTTATCGCATCACCTTCGGCTGGAGTTTTTCCTTCTCAGAAATCAAAGATAAATTTCTTGATCTCACCATTTTCTACCTCTGATCGAGACGCATCTACTGTGACAGTACTCGGTACATAGTCGGATGTTGGAGTGACAGAGAGTCGTGGAGTGAGGTTTTTGCGCTCGATATCGACGATAACTGTATCCTGTGCTGTTTCTGTGACTCTTTCTCCTGTCGAGGTTTCCTTTCGAAATATGTATACAGACTCGACTGTATAGCGTAGTGATTGGTTGAAATCAATATCTACCTTTGTTCACTTTTTTTCGAGAGTTGTCTGACCATTACTGATCTTCCAGAAGACATCATCGAGTATATAGCCTGGTCCAGATATGACATCACGAGCGTCAAATGTGAGTGTTTCTGGAGGGATGACCTTATCTGTGATGACGTAGGCTCGGAGATCTTTATCGTAGGTATTTTCAGGATTGAGAGTTTCTCCATTTGCATTTGCGACGTTGATATGACGGATGATTTTGAGAGGTTCTTTGACTTCTATATCTTTCGTAAAGGTATATTTTTTCCCATTCGCTGTCAGGATTTCCACGCTGACCCTCGTCTTTCCATACTGAGAAAAAGTATAATCACATGTTTCTTCATTTGATTTACAGATGATTGAGTCATTTCCTGTGAGCCACTCTATTTTCGTGATTTCATTGGGATTGAGGGATACTCATGAGAGACTAAAACTATATTTGTGAGCATCTAGAGTATCCTGCCGTGCGACAATCTCTCCGTCTACAGAGCGGTTTGTGACGTCTTCGAGTATAAAAATACGATCAATACTGTCTCACCAGAGCTTCAGTCCGACACGCTCTGCGAGGGGTGATAGTGTCTCTGTGATAGTTGCTTCTGTGACTTCTTTTCCGCTTGATTCATAGACCCATCGAGGAGTTCCGAGTTTGCGTAGACTCGATGCATCGAGAGTGAGGATTTTTTGACCACGAGTATTGGTATTGGCTCTGATATCGACGAGCCCACGGATTTCGATAGCAGGGAGATTGATTGGTATATCTTCTTTTGTGCCGAGTCGATTTTTCGCATGATATACTCACCTGAGAGTATATGGCTTTACGCTATCAAAAGTACACACGAGACTTTGTTCATCTCGAGGACTCGATCCAGAGACGATACTTTTCCCATTTTCACACTTTGCTCCATCAAAATCAATCTCGTATGATTCGATGTTATAGCCATTTTTTTCTATGAGAGTCGCATTTGTCCTCACATCGAATAGGATATTGAGAGGACCAATGAGATTGGTCGTGCGAGTTATGCGCGCATCATTTCGATACTTTTCGTTATTGTAGAGATCACTGTCGTATATGGTGATCGATCCGTCGAGGTTGTCCCAGCTTGTCGCGCCGACTTTTTCGAAAAGAAATGCCCAAATCGCGAGTATCGTAAATAATACTATACCGATCACTCATGCAGTAAGCCAGTTGAGGAGACGTTTTCTTTTGAGATCCTTTGGTGTCCAGAGGGCACGGAAGAGGCTAATAATCCAAACCACGGAGGTTACGAGCATCATAGTACCAAAACTTCCGTTGATGAGCTTTCTCAGAAGTGAAGCGATATCTTTCGGGTCTATCGAGAAAATATTGATAAAAAAGAGGGCTTCGCTCGGGTTGAGTATGATATATGCCAAAAAGCTCCCGAAAAATATCACCGTCACAAAAAAGATCGAACCAATCAATTTCAAGAACGTACCAAATGACATGGGTTCACGTTTTTTCTCTATGCTTGGTTCCAGAGGAGTGACTCCATTTCCTTCCTTGACTGGAGAAGTGGCAGGAGTTCCTTTATTGGCTTCCTTGATAATATCAGAGAGGAGTGATGGGCTTTCTGTATTGGGTTCAGTTCCTGTTGGATTGATAGGAGTTTCTGGAGTATCATTCATAGGAGAGAGAAAAATATCTCACAAAGTATATCCCAAAGGGTATATTTCGTCAATAAAAAACCCCCGAATGGGAGTTTTACTTGAGCCAGTCAGGGATGTCACTCGTACCCGTAGAAGCCTCTGTGTTTGTTGGTTTTTTTACGGTCTTTGTTTTCTCCGTGACAGGTTTTTTTGCTTTCGCAGGTTTTTTTGCTTTTGGCTCAGCCTCTGCCTGTATAGGACTTTCGACTTCTGGCACTTCCTCTGTGGTTTTCTGAGCAGATTCTACGGAGTTTTTGAGCCAGTCAGGGAGTTCCTCACTCGGAGTAAATGTAGGAGTACTATTATCAAAAAGTTTACTTCCTCCATCTTGTGTCGTCGCTACTGGTGCTACTGGAGTTTCTTCCTGTCCTGGCATTTTGAGCCAGTCGGGGATAGGATCAGACTCCTGAACATCTCATACACTGAGAGGTTCTACTCCTGCACTAGCCATAGCATCGACTGGAGTTTCCGTAGGAGGAGCCAGAGTTGCTCCTACTGCTACCTCTTCCGATTTTGTTATTGGCTTGAGCCAGTCTGGTATAGCATGTACTTCTTCTGCCACAGGTACTTCTACCATAGATGCTTGTGGGACTGAGTCTATGGAGTCTTCTTGAGTAGTTACAGTAGTTTCTGTAGGTGTCTCAGTTTGTAACTCTTCGATATGGGCTGTCAGGGGATCACTCATAAGAGGAGTTTCTATGACTGGGACGATGATCGGTGATGTTTCTGTCTTTTTCACGATCACTGGACTGCTCGCACTCATGAGAGGATCGGCGAGAGGAGTTGTGACGACAGGGGTTGCTGGCACGACGGGAGTATTTTCTACTACCGGTGCTACAGATACTGTCGATACGGGCGGAGTAGCTACGGGAACATCTTTTGATTTTTTATTGTGTGCGATAGAGTCGATGAGAAAATCCTGGAATCCAGTATCATTGTTTTTTCTCGTGAGACGATATGCGATATATCCTATGAGAAAGAGGACTGCGATGATGACGAGGATAATCACAAATATTTTTACGACTCATCCGATAAATCAGAGAATTCATGATGAGGCACTTGTTTCCTGTGCTACTTCTGTTTGTGACTGTTCTGGTACACTTTCTTGTCATCCATTGACGATGACGAGGAGCTGAGAGCGTATGAGGAGTTTATCTTCATTGCTGATTTTTGCGTCATCTTTGATAAGAGCGAGGATTTCTTGTCAGAGAGTTTTGTTCTCAGTGAGGTTTCCTGGGTGTGCCTTGATTTTTTCGAGACGTTCCATGATGGCATCTCGGTTCGGATCATCTGACTTAATGAGTCCATCTATAACTCGACCAGCTACAGTTATTTCATTGGTTGCCTGAGCATCGCCGACGAGGATGAGATCGAGGAGATCAGAGAGTTCCTGTTTGCTTGTATCAGAAAGAGTAGTGCTTTCATTGACGGTATTTTGGAGAGTTACAAGTGACTGTGTCCGATCGTGAGCATCATCCCATCATTCTATGAGAGTGTTGTAGTACTGAGTCAGGATGATACGATCATCTGAGGTAAGTGATCGGATTTTTGACTGGAGTTTTTCGAGGTTTGCTCGGTCAGAAGATGAAATACCAGTAATACCACTTCCTGAGAGATCATTTGGAGTATCGCTTGAGGTATCGATGATATAATCGAGCACTATACTGAGTGTTGCAGATCATACAGTCACACCATTTTTAAGAGCAGTGACCTTCATGTCACGGGTATGCGTTTTTGCTTCTGAGAGGTTCACGAGAAATGCAGACCCATCTTTATACGAAGGACTATCTTTATTATCAGCGTCGTTGTCAGTCACGCCATCGAGATCACTGTCGATTTTCGTATCAGTATCGATACGGTATTCGGTCGCATCGTTCCCAAAAAGAGATAGGAGAAGCTTATCACCACGTGATTTGAGGACGACACTACCACTTTCTACTTTCGGAAATGTCTGTATAGAAAGGACTCATGGAGCTGTCGGTGCAAGAGATGTCACGAGTGCTGGAGTAATCTCGAGCTCTGATGTTTCGGATCAGAGAGAACTGACAGTGAGTATAGGATTATCTGTGAGATCTGACTGACTTACACTCAGAGAGTATGGAGACTCTGACTCACGAGTTCCGATCTTCCATTTTACATTATCATAGCTTCACTGGCTTGTATTGATAAAGTAAAACGTATCACCATTTTTATAACCGAGAGCCGCTGCTTTGAGCTCATTTTTTACTGTGATTACTTGGTATTTTGTGTTGGATACACCGTTATAGGTTACCTTCACTTTCATGTTATACTTACCAGATGATTTATATGCGAATGTTGTACGTGGTTCTGGAGTTTTTTTATCGATTTTTCCATCACCATCGAAGTCCCAAGAGTATTCACTCTTATTTGTGATATCGATACCGAGAATGTTTTTTGCAGTTACAGAGAAATCAATATTTTCATCGACAAGTACCTGACTTTTTGGAACGGTGAGAGTGATGAGGGGGAGGTTCACGTTTCCATCATCATTGGTGATGATGAGAGGGCTCTGGTCGGTGATCGTATCAGCACTATTGATCCGTGCACCATCGTTATCCTCGAGTATTACTCCAAATGTGTATTTCTCAGAAATATTTGGTAAAACAAAAGTTGCTTTCGGACCTTGAGTGATTTTTACATTTTGTGGTTCACTATCGCTTTCAGTCTTGTAGTACCAGATGTATGAAGTAATCACACCATCATCATCACGCGCACCGTTGGCTGTGACATTGACGATGAGTTTCTGACTATCTTTTTTCGTGGTATCTACATTTGCATCGATACTCGTGATTTTTGGTACGATGTTTTTTATCTGGATATAGCGCTTGCTTGTGTGACTTGCTCCAGTTCGGTCACTTTTGACAGTGAGTTCGATAGGAAAACATCAGAGTTCGCTAAATTTCTCAGAGAAAGAAGGTCCTGTTTTTATCTGATCAAGATACTTCCAGGTGTATGTGAGTCCAGAAGGGGATCCATCGATATTAATAGAGTTTCCCCCATCTATAGTAGTATTTTCTGCGCGATTGACAGCGAACGCATTGTTCCCATCGCAGGCACCCGGTACCTCTATGAGTGAGCCATTTGATCCACGGAGGTCTATGAGTGCAAATGGACTATCTGTATCAGTAACGTACACAGTACGTGTCATCGTGTTCGAGGCACTTCCATCACTATTTTTGACAGTGAGACTCGCTGTGTATACTCCTGTTTTCTTATAGACATGAGAAATATTGTCAGTGGTTCCATTGATCGCTGGAGATCCATCTCCTGGGTTCCACTCGAAAAAGCGTGCTTCCTTTGATCGTGCCTGAAAGCTCACAGTTGTCCCGATAGGAGCTGCACGAGGCGTGATGTTCATATCGACAGTGAGCGTAGACGTCACATCGAAACTTTTATCTACTGTACTTACTTTTCCGTATGGATTTGCGATAGTCAGAGAGACTGAGTGTGTACCTTTCTCTGCAAATGTATAGCTTCCCATAGCACCATCTTTGCCGCTATTATCGAGTTCCACTTTTTCTCCATCGATGACCCATGTATAGCTGAGGTTTTTTGCACTTTTGCTATCAGGATCATAGCTACGCGAAGCGTCGAAAATAATCGTGTTCGGTTTTTCTGTACTTACTGGTTTTGGACTGTCGAGATTTATGACGGGTGGACGAGACTCTACAGTGATCGTTTTTGAGTCAGAATCGACACTTCCATTTGCACTTCTTGCCTGGAGCGTGATGATATACTGTCAGACTTTTGCAAATTTATAGGTCCATGTGCTTCCGTTTTTCGTCGCGATCGCCTTTCCCGCTGTCTCAGCATCCTGTATCTGCCATGAGTACTCTACACTTCCTCCATTTCCAAAATATGATTTTGCACTGAGAGCAAGGTCATCTCCGATATAGACGACATCCTTATCCATGTTGATCGTCGCTGATGGATCTCGTACGATGAGCTGAAGTGTTTTTTTAAATGTCTGTCCTTGATTGTTTGTGATTTCGAGATTGACACTATATTTGTCCTGGAGAGCATAGATCTGGCGTTCCACGAGAGGGGAGCCGTCGTACTCGAGAGTATTTCCATTTCAGAAATCCCATTTTGTCTTCGTGATCGTCCCATTACTGAGAGCTCGAGATGCTGTCGCATCAAAGAGGATACCAATTTTTCCAAGAGTTGGATTGATTTTGAGGGTATCTACATTGCTCACATTTACGCCATTGACGAGCAGTACGATATTACCAAGACGAGGTTTTACGCTGATATCTTGGCTTACTGATGCTGGGAGCACATCGGTTTTTCCTTTTTTATTTTTACTACCAGAGATGACATCGAGAAATACCTGGTAGTTTCCCTCCTTACCAAATGTATAGGTGAGTGTCGGTCAGCGTCAGAGCTCTCGACGGTATCCGCCATTTTCTCGTGTCCACCAGATATAGTTAGCATCAGAAACGTTGACTCCTGAGGGATCTTTTGCATTTGCAAGGAATGATGTCGTGAGGGGGGCATTTCACTCCACTGGATTGGCACTGATAGATGCAGATACTTGTTCTATCTGTGCTTCAGAGAGAAATCTTCCAGCCTGTTGTATCGCATTTCCGATATGAGTCTGACTTGTTTTATTGCGATCGGCGAGGTCGAGGTAGAGATCGACAGATTTTTTCATCGTGTCATTACGAGAAGCATCATCAGCCTTTGTATCAGGAAGACGTATATAACATTCATTGACGAGGTTTCGGACATTGCTGATCGTCGCGCTCGTGACGGATCCATTTACTCGGAAGTCTCTCTCCATATCTTGGAGTGCTCATTCGAGTTTTTTCTTATATGCAGCGAATGTATCGCTATCACTTTCTGTATAGGCTGCAGATACAGGATTGGTAAGAAGTGGGACGATCACTCATATCCCAAAAATCCCAGATATCATATAGATACTGAGAGTTATGAGTGAGAGCAGTCTATGGAGTGTGCGAGATGGTTTCATGGAAAAATGCTAAGTAGTTTTTGTAAGTGCTGTTATGATGATGCTGACGAGTGCATATGCAAGCCACATAAGTACGATACCAGCGATAACATATATGATGGTTTTTCTTGCTTTCTTCACCGTTTCCTCATCTCATCCTCCTGTCATGAGTTGAAATCCAGCATAGATCACGTATATGACACCGATAAGTGTCACAAATCCGAGAAAGTATTTGATAATATCCTGTGCAAAATTTGCAAGAGTTTTTTTAGTGAAGAGCCCATCAGCTAGATTTTCTGTTGCACTCACAGAACCTGATAGACTGCATGAGCCATCTTGACAGTATTGGATCTTTTTCGGATCTCCACAACTCGAAGTGTCTGCGAAAGAGAACCAATCACAGTAGCTTGCATATGTAGAAAGCGTTGGTATGAGTGCTATTATGATGATGAGCGTTCGAAGAAAAGTTCGCATACGAGAAAAATATATATATCTATCCTAGCAGATCTCTCGTAAATATGCAAATTTCTAGAAGACTATTTCATGCAAGAGTCACTCATGTTTGCATTTTCGAGACTTTCGAGTTCACACTTCACTGCTTTGGTGATATTTTCTAGTATATTATTATCTGTTTTTTCATTCCTGTCAAGGTAATCTCCGAGCATTTCTGTGAATAATCGTTTTTCTCCGTAGTGAAAAACTTCGAGTTTTTCTCATACTGATGGGATAAATGCGCTCAGTTGTGCACGAGCAAAAAGTCGAGAAAGGGGCGAGTTTTCCTGTTCTTGGTAATAGGATTTTTCTGGAGAGATGAGTCCAGGAAAAATTTCTATTGTTTTTCTTCTGATAGTCTCAGTGCCGAGATACTCGAGGAGTTTAGCACTCGCTATCTGATAGGATGATTTGTTTGATACTGCGAGGTACTGGTATCGGGCGATATTTTTCTCTGATTTTCCGAGGGAGTCCTGAGGGAGTCGCTCTGTGAGTATGAGCCCATCTGTAGCATCTGATCCAGCACGTTTGTAGGCTTTCTCTATCTCTCATGCGAGGCTCGGATATCAGACGATTATAGCGATTTTTCATCGCATAAAGAGGTCTATGGTTGAGATTTTCTCTGTTTCCATGGTATCTTTCCAGAGGATCAGGGAGTTTTTTTCTCCTCACTCCACACTGCTATTTTCTCCGCTCGGATTTTTGGTAGATGCCTCACTGTAAGAAGTATATTCCGAGAGAGCATCACTTCACTCCATCTTGGCGTAGTCAGTGATACCACGGCTTATGAGAAAGTAACTGATGATATCTGTCGCATCTGGGACAAATCGAGGTCACATACCGAGGTTGATAGGGAGGACTCCAGGTAGACTCGCATCATCGTACATGACACTGACGTCATTCCAGGTTTTTGGGAGGGTACGCAGGAGAGATTTATTGTAAAATAGCCCAAGTGTTTCATACCCGAGAGGTATCCCTTTGATACTTCGAGTTTTTGCATCTTTTGATCCCGTCTCTACGAGAAGGGGGAGAAAAATATCCTCATACTTCTTTTCGAAGTCTTTTATATCTATGTAATCTTCTGGAATGAGAGTAATTTGCTTTTCGAGCAGATCATCGCCTCATGCCTCGATCCCGATGATATCTGGTCATTTTCCATCGGCAAGAGTTGAGAGGAGTATCCTCTGATATTGTTCATGATCAGGAAAAACTCGTACAGAAATCTTTGTCTTGCTGTATTCTGGAGCATATTTCCCAAAGTCAGCAAAGAGTGTATCATATTGCTCGGTCGTCCCTCATACCACCCAGAGAGTGAGAGTATCGACTTTTTCTTTTTTAGGAGTTCATGAGTTTCATGAGACTTTCCAGAGAAAAAGAAGTCCAGCAACGAACAGGACTCCTATAATGATGAGGAAAAGAATTTTACGTCCAGACATAGCATGAGTATTAAGTTAGCCATACTTTACGTATTTTTCTTTGAAAATCTACTTTTTTTCACTGAGATTTGAGAGCATTTGGACCATCATACCTCGTGTCATGAGAGTTTTCGGATAAAACTTTCCTCAGCGTACCCTCGTACGAAAAGCATAGTCCTGAATGCTCTGAAAGTTTGGATTCATAGCATCCACATCCTTATAGATCTTGATTTGGGATGGGTTTTTTTCGAGTTTTCCGATTTTTACGAGGAGTTCTATGAATTCTTCACGAGACAGTATCCGGTCTGGGTGAGCATAGTTTCCATCGAGATATCACTTTCTATAAGCAACGAGAGCGTATCACTGGAGACTATCACCGATATTGATGTCGAGGAAGTGACTCGTTCCATTTACAGGAGAAATGTTGTAAAATTTCATGAGATTGATCAGGGCTTCTCTATAGGTGAGTGATCACTTCGGATCAAATACGCTGGACTGCTCGCGAAATAGACATTTGCTGTCCATGAGCGGATAGAGCATTTTACCGAAGGATACCTTTTCATTTACATCTGAGTAGCGTTTTTTATTACAGGAGTCTTGGTCTCTGTAGGAAGTCGCTATAGTTGACTGAGTGACAGGTGTTTCTGTTTGCGCGAGGACGTCTTTGACGATATTTCATCATCCATTCGTGTTATTTAATCATAAACCTCAGAGGTATGTATTGATAAAACTCATAGGATTTATCGTATATTTTTCTGCTTTTTCTTTTCAGAGTCCGATGTTGATCGCAGAGAAAAAATCTACTCATGCATCCTTAGCGTCACTACTAGTAAATGGCCAGTATGGATGAAATGGTGCATCAGCTGTATCGATCTGGAGATGAAGGTGAGGAGTTGTAGCTATCCCAGACATACCGACACGCCCGAGCATATCTCACTTATGTATGCGAGTTCATTCTGGTACGGTGATCTCAGAGAGGTGGAGGTAGGCGGAGTAGAGTGTTCATTTTTGTCAGTTTTCCCTCGGGACTCCATCGTGTCGTATCACGACAAATCTATTTCCAGTGCTATCAGCTTCTACAGTTCGTACAACTACTCCATTTGCGATCGAGAGTACAGGAGTACCGAGAGGAGCACGGATATCGACTCCGAGGTGGGATCCAGCGTGTTCCTTGTAGTCGAGCTTATAATTTCCCATATAGGGAGTGATATATGTGTAGTGGAGTATGATCGAGGACTTTTTTGTATTCGTCAGATCACTCCCGAGGTCCAGTGGATCGTAGAGGGGAACTGGCAGGTACTCACTGATAGAGATATCTTCAAATCGTTTTGACTTATCTTGGTTTGCTGTTTTTGTCCAGTCTGGTATATAGGCTATCGGCATCACAGTGCCATCGAAAGGATCAGAAATAATCTGAGAATAGTTACTATTTTCAGCGTCCATAAAAGGTATCCAGACCTGACGAATGGCTATAAAACTCGCGAGGATGCAGTTGGCTGACCAGATAACGATGAGAGATCGAGCAAGCCACGGATGAGAAAAATTCATGATATTCGAGAAAAATAACTTTTCGAATATAAGAATATCACATATTTTCCCTCTTGGCAAATTTTAGAAACTTGATTTCCAATTGGTCAAAATTGTGTCGATAGTAACCTGCTGGAGACGCTTATCATACCAGCTCACCATACTCGTCACCTGCATACTACCGGTTGAACTGACTCATATTTTGATTTCACGGGCAAATATTGTCTTACACCCTGACTGGAGAAACGCAGAACATAGAGTATTTACCACTCCTGTCTGTGTGAAAAAACTATTTGTATCGAGTCCCACTGCAAAATTATCTTTATAAGTTGACCAAGTAGATGCAGGGTCAGAAGTGACGGCTCATGAGAGGAACCATACACCATTTCTCGAATATATCGTATAGGATCATGTTGCTATTTTATCGGTCTCACTCGTATCACCGATACAGGTTGCTAGATATCCATCTATTCTCCAGCAGTTTGACTTATCACTCGAGAAACGAAGCCAGTTCGTATCGCGAATATTGATCATTCCCTCGATCCCTTCTCGAGCGATATTGATAGCTTTGATATTATTCTCGGTATCCTTAGCATAGTAGAGTCATGACACGATCGTCTGAAGGAGGGCTGCGATCCCGAGTCCCATGATCGCAAGTACCGCCATAAGCTCCACCATAGTAGAGCCCTTTTTTGATCCTAGGGATGAGAAGAGGTGAGGCATACAGTATTTATTCTCATGAAACAGTCGAAGAACCCTCTTTTATTATCGTAAAGGCCTGAGATGAGATGAGTGTGTTGTTTGGTCAGTAAAACTTGATTTCATAGAGGTTAAATCCTTCCTCCATAGTATCGTAGTCACGATTTGCATAGTAGTACCAACTTGTACCATTTGGAGTGAATTTTTTGAGCTTGTATCCATTTACTGTGATATATTCGACAGTGTTTTTCGGAACAATACCCGATACCGTTACTGCACGTTCAGATGTACGATATGGGTTTTCGAGAGGGCTCGTGATGCGGAAATTTTTATCTCCTGTAGAAAACGTCGTAGGCACGAGTTTGTCTGTTGGGGAGGTTGGAGATTTCGAGTAGACAGTGATGACTCATCGCTCGAGCATATTCCCACTCGGATCATAGGCTTTATAGACGAGATCGGTTGTATCAGAGGAAATAGCAAAATCCTTAATCTTAAAGCTTTCATCTACTTGACTGAGGCTTGCTTCTATGCCATTTACGGTAACTTTTTTAACATTTTTTCCGATGAGCTTTCCTGATAGCTCTATTTTTCCAGGCACCATAGCGCCATCCGTTGGATAGATCATTTCTATGCTTCCTCCAGATCATGAGCTTGGGATGATTCATCCACTGTTACTCGAACCAGAGAGAGTAGGTGAGTCTTTGATATTTGATAAGAGAGTTTCTCCATTATGTGAGAGAAAAAATGCATTTTGTTTGATGCCAGCATCGATCTGTCCAGCGAGGCTTTCGAGTGTGGTACTCGAACTCGCGAGGTCTGACTGGGATACCATGATCCGCCGTCCAGCATCGAGTTTGTACGTACGACTTCCGGCATCGATATCTATAGATCATGAGAGCACATAGAGTATGCTATAGACCTGACTTTGTTGCTCACCGAGGACGATATCTCCATCTTTTATTTCCGCATTGATGTTTTTCATCTTGAGGGTGACTGTTTTCTTAGGTTCGAGCCAAAGACGACCTTTATTGAGCTGGAGAAATGTTTTCTCAGAGCCACTTCCAGCAGTATATCCCACCTCTCCTCACTTGTCGATTGATGCATTGTATACTCATTCTCAGAGTATTGCTGTACCAGCTTTTACGATAACATGCGAATCGTAACTATAGATATAGTCGGTATCCTCGAGGACACGCTCTTTTCCTCAGAGAGACATGATAGAAGCAATACTTCCACTCCCAAGCTTGACCTGCAGGGATGATCCTGTAGACTCAGTACTGCCTCCCGAGAAAGATCGAACTCCAAAAATAATAGCAAGAACAGCAAGAATTGTTCCAATCCATTTCCATGGAATAGAAAGACTACGAGAAGATCGATGTGCAGATGGTCGCATGAGAAAAATTAAGAAAAATTATGATTTTGGAACAACAGCCTCTATCACTGCATATGTCGCATCTTTTCCCTCAGGGATACGGATACTCACAGTATCTCCTACCTCACATTTGTGAAAAGTGATCGCAGCAAGGAGGACACTGTATGCTTTTGTTTCTGTATTGATCTGATATTTCTCTCAGGCTTTTGTGATAATTCAAATTTTACTCTCGTATGGGATTTCCTGGATGATTTTGTAGGTGATTTTTCCTGTTGGACTGATAGTTGCTTTCAGTTTACTTCCTTGGACGAGGAGAGATTTTGACGCATAGTTTTGTGGTACTGGATACATAGATCCATCAGATCATAGCATACCCTCTCCCGTGAAGACTCACTCGATAATTTTATCATCTCATGATGAGTATGTAGAGAGTCACATGGTATCGAAATTATCTATTTCGTCGCTTTCTCCAGTAAGTTCGGTAAGTATTTTTTTAGCACTGTTGATTGAGTGTTGTGCTGAGATAATCAGGTCTCTCAAGGATTTGATTTTGTTTTCGTCCATATTTATGGAGTAAAGTATAAAGTGTTAGGATTATATAGTTCTTTTTTTCCATGTCGAGGGAAATATTCTCGGAAAGAGAAAAAAGAATTGACAGTACTATTTATATATTAGTAATAAAAATATGTAATAATCTCTGTATGCAGTAAAAGTGCTATGATCCAGCCAATACCGAGAAAGGGTCAAAATGATATCTCCGAGTTTCCTTTCGTTTTTTTCTGTGATAAAAGAAATATTCATACCACGCTCCCAATAATGTAGGCAAAAAATACAGCAAGCACACCATGTACGAGACCAAGAGTAATCCCGATAAAAATAGCTACTCGCAAATCTCATCAACCAATCCATGCAGGAATATCTTCTTCTTTTTCTCATTCTCACTCTTTTCTTTTCCAGTCAAAGATGAGAGCAAAAGGGAATGTGATATATGAGAGGATAAGTCCGAGTATATCTTTATACCTTCATTTTTTCCCTAAAAAAAGACATCATGGTATAAAAATCTGTAAGAAAAAAAATGTATAGAGCACCCATAGCGCCAAAATATGATCATAAAAAAGTTCTTCTTTGGACGTGTAGGTAATGATATCGAAAATAAGTGAGGTATCTCATCCCAAAAACGTCACATAAATGAGAAGTCCCAAGTAGCCATAGATGCCTGGTATCATTACTTGGTCTGGTATTTCACGATATTTTCCATCATAGAGCATGTATACTCCTGTGATAAATCCGAGTACGAGGAGAATAAGTGTCGTGAGTGAAAAAAGGTCGAAATCATGGTTTAGTATGAAATATCATACTAAAAGAAATATCATTCCCATAACTGACTCTGCAATAGGATAAAATAGAGATATACTTTTCCCGCAGTGTGAACACTTTCACCTTTGTATGAGGTACGATATAACAGGCATAAGAGATCCTATCGTAAGCTGTTTTTTGCAATTTGGACACTCACTCCTCCCGAACATGATGCCTCATTGTTTATGTCTCCATCGTTCTATGAGAACTGTGGAAAAACTTCAAAAAAATGTACCGATAACGAAGAAGAAAAAGAGAATAACAAACTCCATAAGTAGAAAAAATTATGAGTAAAGTGCTTGGGCTTGGAGGAGGGACTTTTTGAGAGATAGCTTTGTACTCTCTGAGAGGGGTTTTGTCGATAGTATACTTTCCATACTTTTCATACTAATATTTTTATGAATATATACAGAAACATCATCTGATCATATGAGATCTTCTCAGATGTATCCCAGTTTTTTGATCATTCGAAACTGTGATAATAGGAGAGCATCCTCTGAAACCACATGAAGTCATTTTTCTATCAGTAAGTCTATGTCTTCGTAAATTCATAACTGTACCATACCTTCCGGTAGGAGCGTGTAGAGATGCTTCAATAGATCCAAAAAAGAAAGTATCTTTTCATAAGAAAGCGTGTCGAGAAGTACAGTCTTTGTCATATCATAGCCTGATAAAATATTTTCTCATCACTTTCTTTCTATACTTGCAGCCACGGTCGATCCTGTATCAGGGAGGGAGCGTTTCTTATACCATGTCGTAATCTTTCAGAAATCTCTCGTAAATAGAATGACTCGAGCTTGTTGGTCGCGTATTTGCTGTGTATGTAGGACGATGGCGGGAGTTTGAAACACGCAGGTATTTAGGATCGAATAATAATATTGTTATCTATGAGCTCAAATCATACATCATAGATTCCGAGGTTTGTTATCACGTAGATTTTTCCATCTCGAGGTATGCTAATATTGCGAATTTCTTCAGATGTTTTGAGTTCCATTTGAGCGATGTATGTCCATGCTTTTATATCCTGAAACCTCTTTGCATCAGGTTCAAATATCCAAACTTTGTTCCCATCAAGTACGTATACATATTTTAGATTACTCGAAAGTATAAGATTGAGTATGCTGTTTTCTTGTCAGAGGGTGTAGGTTCCTGGGATTTTATTGAGTATGAGACCAGTTGTTTGGTATCATTTTGCTGTCATAATTCTCTGGATTTTTCCTCACTCTGTCAGGAGATAAAAACCACCATCAATACCAATCTCACGTATTCCAGGAGTAGTTTCACTGAGTACCTCATTTTTTTGAGAGTAGCCGTTTACTCATGGTTTATGTTTAAAGATTTGTCCGAGGCGAGAATCTGTAATATAGATGTTTCCATTAAAAATATCGATTTTTTCTCAGTTTTCCCATCCGTCTTGACCAGTAACGGTAGCATAGTTAATATCCCCATTTTTTCGAAGGGCAATCACTCGACGATTTTTCGTCAATCAAAGCATAAGTCCATCTTCTGTAACGCTAAAATCAATAACTTCCTCACCTCCAGGGTAGGAGGTAACCTTAGGCAATGGATCACCAGGGGCATAGGATGATATCAGTCCATTTTTTCCTACGAGAAAAAGCTTTTTCTCGTATTCATAAGCACCAATAGGAGATATGTCACTGGGATTAAAGGCGATGAGGCTTTTCTTTTTGGAGAGATCTACAGTCTGAATATCGTATATTTCTTTTTTCATAGCCTCTATACGGTCTGAGAGTTCAGCAGTTTCTTTCATATAGAGATTTTTTGCTTTGAGTTGTTCGAGGAGAGCATTTGCTGCTTGGGTTTTTTCCCAGAAAAGTTCTTGATTTCCTACGATTTTTTGACTCTCCTCTATGAGTGTCTTTGCCTCGAGTAGAGTTTGTTTCGCGTCGCGACCGTCATTATTGCTGAAACTAAAGAGCGCATTAATAATATAGGATACAAGTAGGAAAAATAATACTATTCATACTAATAAAAATCCAGATAAAAATACTCGATTTTTTTCGTAGAGAAATGCTTGTATGCGTTCTCGGGCATTTCGGTACCATGTATTTTTTTGTATCAGAGATTGGAGATCTTTAAAACGTTCTTTTACTATGTCAGTCTGTCATCGTCAGCTCGATTCTCGTGCTCCTAGATTATTCTCGGCTCTATAGGCTATGCGTATCATATGGAGATCTCACTTTTTTTCTCGTGTAATCGTTTCTCTCGCATTTTTTTCAAATGCTGGAATCTCAAGGTTTGAAATATCAGAAAAAAATCCTTCTCAAAAATCCCGTATAATATCATCCGAAAGAAGAAATACGGTAGATCCATATGCAATATCGCCACTTGATATGAGCTCAAATCTTCTCTGTTCTGAAGTATCTTCCTGGATCGGGGAGATACGATCATCGTACTCGTGTATATAGGCTCGCATCTTCCCAAAAGTACTCATCATGAGATGATTTGATCGCAATACAGCAAAAAGACCACTTACCGTCTCGACATCATCTTCTGCTAAGTGAGATAAAAAGTGGTTAAACTTCTCTGTTACATAGGAAAAGTCATTTTCCTCTTCCTCTGCTCGCCATTCAGTCGAAGAAATAGACTCAAGCATGTGATCTTCTATGACAGAGAGGACATTTTCTTTCTCTGACCGGAATATGCACACAATCTCGATACCAGCGTGAGGACGGAGTACATGAGAGCGCGTGATGGCATGACGGTCAGGACTATCAACTCGAACTATGTCTATCTGGAGAGTAGCTTTCACAGTCTTTTAGAGATTATAAAGTATCGAGCATATTGATTGCCTTATCGGCATCTCATTTTGCATCGTCATTTTTTTCCTCTTTTTCTATTTTTTCTTTTGCTTTTTGGCTTTGGAGAGACTGCCACTGGATAAGATGTTTCTCATTGAGAGTCTTGATCTCTTCCTGATATTTGATATTGAGCTCTTCGAGTTGGCGTCGTTCTGTCATGAGGATATTGAAGAGTCTATCGATCTGTTCATCTGTCATAGATGGCAATATGTCGAACCAATATTGCTTTTCGTTATTATCTATTGATTCACTTCAGAGAATAAGGTCGACGAGGTCGGGGTATTTTACCTGTATCTCATCGAGAATGTTGAAGGTAAAATCATTGCGAGTAACTTGTGCCATAAGAGATGTTTAGTACCAGGGAATTGTATGGAAGTTTGTCTTTTATGCAAATCAATAGTCTATATTTCGCTTGATTTCTTAACCAGTTTTGCTATCCTTTTCGGTATGCATACTTTTTTCCTTTTTTTCCTCTCGATTCTCGCGAGAGTTATAATCCGAGTCCACCGCCCCTATGTCATAGGAGTCACAGGAACAGTCGGAAAGACCACCATCTCCAGATATGTGAGTCTCTATCTCGAGCAAACTTTTTCCGAAAAAGATGTCATGAGTTCCCCGTACCACTATAATGGTGAGTATGGACTTCCTCTGACGATCATCGGAGCAAAAACTCCTGGGAAAAACCCACTGTTATGGATTTCCCTTATTTTCATCACTCTCTATCGTCTCGTGCGACCATACCCTCGATATCTCGTCCTCGAATATGGTATCGACCATCCTGGTGAGATGACGTTTCTCACAGATATTGTTGCACCAGATATTGCTATCCTCTCTGTCGTCGCACCCAACCACCTCGAACAATTCGGAACACTTGAAAAATACAGAAATGAAAAACTTCTCCTTACGAAAAATACCTCTCGACTTATCATCCATGAATCCCTGCGGTCATATGTAGAAAAAGATGCACTTTTTTATGGAAGTGGAGGTATGTCAGATATTGATGCTTCGCATTTTCACTGTAGTATTGACTGAGTTCGAGCAACTGTACACATGGAACAAAAAGATTATCTCCTTTCTCTTCCTGCTTTCGGAGAATTTCAGATAGAAAATGCTCTCCCACTCTATGGTGTAGCACACTTTCTCGGACAAGATCCTCTGCGTATATCACAAATATCACCACTTCTCGTGCCTGAAGAAGGGAGATCTGCTCTTATCCAAAGAGATGCTTATACGACGATCATAGATGGGAGCTATAATGGTGGATATGAGAGTATTACAAAATGAATTCTTTCACTTGCTCCGTTTTTTCCATCGCATCGAGTCATTCTTTTTCTCTGAGATATGAGAGAACTCTGAGATGAGAGCGAGTCAATTCATCGATCACTTGCTGATTTTATAACTGAGCATATTCCGCGAGATCGAGATATAGAGATTGTTTTTGTTTGACCACTCATGAAAAAATGGGTAGTGCCACTCCTCGAACCCCTCTACAGAGTATCGAGTTTTCTCTCGAGTCGCGAGGCAGGTACACATATACGAAATATCCTCGAGAGTGAAAATATACCAACTATTGTCTATGCGAAGGGAAGTCAGAACACTATTTTTCTCGAAGAGGGAATTAAGGAGTTTCTCGATAAGAAAAAACACTCTCTCCTGTGTCGTCAGTGACTTCACTGGGAAAAGAGAAAAAATACATTTTTTGAGAGTTTAAAATAATCAAAAAATAAATATACAATATTGCAATATATTATCCAGGGCGAAATAGTCGTGATTGTAGCCTTTTCGATGTAAGAGTGCTATGCTCGTATATATGAATGTACGACATATCATCTCGCATGCCCTCTGTTTTGTTCTCCTTGCTCCCATGATCGCTCTCGGGAGAGATACATCGAACTCTGCTCGCGTGCTCGATAATTTTAAAAAAGAAGAATACGCTATCCTCTTCGAGAACGCAAGCCTCAAGTGAACTGGCTCAAATGATGTCCTCGAAAAAGAATATATCATGAATGGGCTCGAGTGACTCAAGAAAAAACTCCAAAATATGGAAAGTGAGTACACTGATAAAAAGGCTGCTATTACTGAGAGGAGATTGACTCTCGAAGAAGCGCTCACGAGCCTCGAGAATGCTATCAATGACACCTATGATGGTATCGTACGTGCAGAAAAATCTCTTGCTGAAAAAGACTCACGCATAGAGTGATACCAGACTCTCTCTATCGAACTTTCTGAACGTATCGATAAAAATCGGGCTATCATCCTCGGATACTTAGCCAATATTTATAGCGAGAGTTCTCTGCTTTTCGATAAAGAAAATAAGCTCGATGTCCTCCAGGCGATGATAATCTCTGGGAGCTCTGTGGATGCGCTTTCTCAAGATATGCTCTATAAGTCTCTCGTAAATGTACTAGGGCAAAAGTTTATCGATGAGTACAAATCTCTCGTACGAGAATACTATCGTACTGCTATGAAGATCAAAGAAGAAAAAGTCCTTATCGAGGAGGAGCGCTCCAGTCTCGAAAAACAAAAAGCCACTCTTGCAAGTCAGCGAAATCAGCGCCAGGCTCTCCTCGATGTCACGAAAGGACAGGAAGCACTGTTTGAATCGTATATCGAGTCTCAGCGTCAGGCTCAGGAGGAAGTCGAAAACTCATGGAAATCTCAGTCTGATGCCTACATAGCATCCCTCGATACTCTCATGGAAAAAAATGGATGTAAAACAGAGAAACCGACATCATCCCTCCTCGATAAGTGTGATCGTATCGGTGCTTTTTATAAAAATGAAAGAGAACTCCGTAAACTCGATATCGATACTGCTGAAAAAAATCCCCTCTTTTGGCCGATGAGGAAAGCACCCGAGATCTCTACATATTTTCGAGATCCGAGTTACTATCGTTCTTTTGGGAGCCAACATGATGCTATAGATATCGTCCTCGCACAGGGAAGTGATGTCCTCGCGAGTATGGATGGATATGTCTACTATATGTTGCCACCAAGTCCAGGTGGATATTCCTACCTGGCACTCAGGCATCCTGGATGATATGTCACGGTATATGGACACCTTTCTGATATCGTAGTGAAACCCTACCAGTTCGTAAAAAAGGGTGATCTTATCGCAAAAAGCTGAGGTGCCCCTGGTACTCCTGGTGCTGGTCCGATGACGAGCGGAGCACATCTTCACTTCGAAGTCTATCAAAACGAGAAGGCGATCGATCCACTCCGAGTGCTCGATATTTCTCAGATAGCCTATGAGACTCTTCCCGTCCGCTATCAGGACAAGTTTCTCACTGATATGTCAGAGAGAGTCGGTGTGAAGGCTCCAGAAAAAGCATACGAAAGGACCTTTGTCCTGAGGGGTGAGAGTGAGGAAGATAGGCAAAAATACCTCCTCAAAACCTATGCGAGTCGAGAGTTTAATGACTGGGATACGTGGGTAGATAGTGCACTCGAAGCGCATATAGATCCGAGCTTTCTTATGTGTGTAGGACTCGCTGAGACAACCCTCGGAAACTATCTCAAAACACCCTATAACATAGGAAATGTAGGAAATACAGATAGTGGTGATACAGTCACATTTGCGAGTGCAAAAAGCGGTATCGATGCCATGGCTTCAACCTTTAATAATAAATTTCTCTGAAATTACACCCTTGTCAGTGAGCTTTCTCGCTGGGGGAACTCAGACGGTACTATCTACGCCTCGAGCAATGCAAACTGGCATAATAATATCATACGATGTCTCTCGTCTTTGAAGTGACGATTTGTAGAGGATGATTATATTTTCCGCAGAAACTAGTTTCTGTACACATACTTTATACGATACGTCGAGAGATTTTTTGCCTCCTCCCTTTCCAAAAGCCATCTTTCCCCTATACTCTCTGTAATTATTATGATCTCGTATGATCCAGAGAAAGCCTTTTCTTGCTCTGTCTCTCCTGGCGATGTGTATAGTCGGGATTGTTTTTGTGTTCTCTTCTCCTACTGGTTCGGTTCTCCTGACAGGTACTGTCGGAGATATTCATAGTACTGGTTCTTTTTCTACAGGGGGAAATGCATGACAGCTCTCCTTTGATGTCACGCCAGGTGGATACTCAGGAGCACAGATTATTGGTATCGATGGAAATACAGGAGCCTATTTGACAGGAATATTTTGGATCCAGACGGTCTGATGGGCAACATTTGAGGATGTCGGATTTGGCCCGGTGTCGATCATCCCACCATGAGCAGGGCAAAATATCCGTGACCCATGGTATCTCTCCTGATATGCCTGGAGTCCAAATGCTGGATGGATAAAACTCAATCATGGTGAGTCAAATGCTTCATGAGTGATATTTCTTCCTGATACACGTTCACTCGTAGGATTTGGATGGAGTGACAATCTCGGATGGATATCGTTCACGTCTGGTACAGTATGAGTAGGATCAGGATTTCTCTGAGGGATTTCTGTCTGAGGTGGGATCGGATGAGATCGTAGCTTCAATGTCCTCAATAGTCTCTCTGTGCAACAGACAGCAGCGAGTATCTGATCATTTCTCAATGAAGTACGAAAGAATGTGTCAATCATCACTCGAAATGCAGAAAAAAATGGAAAGATCAGCACTGGACTTACTCTGACTCCGATATCATTTAATAAATCTCTCATCTATAAGATCGATTCAAATCCAACTGATGCATTTCTGAAGCTCACTGATATAGAGACAGCATGGAATAATGTTACCGATAAAAATAGGAGTCTGATCGTCGTCTGAGCCGATATCTACATAGATACAGGAGCTATAATTCCTTCCTATATCACTGAACCTCGTGCTATTATCGCTCTCAAGAATGAAAATGGACAGTGAGGTGATATATATATCAATGGAACAGCTCGCAAGATCGAGTCGACGATGGTATCAGAAGGGACAATATGGTCATGAGATGAGGTGGTTGCATGACAACTCTCACCGTATATATCGACAAAAAGCTCTATATTTACGAATATACCACGCACACAACTCTATATACGAGGATCTATAGTCTCATATAATACGATCTGATGATCATCCAAATCCTGATGAGCAGCATGTCCTTCACTTGTCTCACTCTCAGAGTCGTGTACCTATGATACAGCACTCAAATATGACTGGAACTACTTCAGATCATATGATGGAAATGCGAGTAATCGTGCCTATCCAAACAACTCCAAAGATGCCTACTCTGTCATCATGGAGTATGATCCTCGTGTCGCACAAAATCCTCCTCCAGGTCTCGAAAATGTTCGTTATTAAAATTTTTACTTTTTTCCTTTCTTCCTATGTTTCGCCGATATCTCCTCATAGCCATTCTTGCTATCCTAGGATCTCTGGGTTTCTCCCTCGAGCAAACATGAGCTGTCGTCTTTCCTTCGACAGGGCCGAGTGGTTCCTACTCTGGGTGAGCGTTCGGAGTATATTTCCAAAACCTCATCACGAATGCATGTCCGAGCGGGCAAGCTATTGTTTCCTTCAGTACTGGTACGAGTAACTACGGACAACCGAACTGTACAACAGTTACATCGAGTGAGACTGACCCAGAAGTCGGCTCTAATACAGCGAACTTCCTCTCAAAATGGAATGGAAGTGCGCTCGTGACATCTGCTGTCTATGAGAGTGGGGGAAATGTCGGTATCGGAAACAGCTCTCCAGCATACAAGCTCGAAGTATCATGAACAGGAAGTTTCTCCTGAGTGAGACTCCCGACAGGTGCGAGCAATGGTGCTGTTCTTGTTTCGGATGCGACTGGAAATGCGAGTTGGCAAACTATAAGCACATCTGCATCAAGCTTAACAGGTTCTCTCGCAGGTACAACTAACTATATCCCGAAATATACGAGTTCCACTACTCTCTGAAACTCACAAATAACTGATAATGGAACAAATGTGAATATTACAAATGATGCTTACATAAATGGTGTAACAGTCTGACGCTGAGCATGATCTATAGTCACAAATACTCTTCTCTGAACGGGCTCTATGATAGCCAATACTACTGGAAACCAAAATACAGTAGTATGATATCAAGCCTACAGTACATCGACTGGATGAGTCGGGAATACGATGATCTGATTTCAAGCTGGAGCAGCACATAAAAATGGAACATGGAATACTGCTGTATGATGGCAATCGATGGCTTCGGCGAATGTCTCATGACAAGATAATATTTCTATGGGACGATGGTCTCTTCAGCAGCTTACATCATGAAACTATAACGTAGCTATAGGTTCATCAGCATGACAGTTTAATACTGCAGGTAGTTCTAATATTTCTATTTGATACGAAGCATGAAGGTATACGACTACAGGTAACTCCAATGTTTCTATATGAGCTGCTGCTTTGCGAAATAATAGTGGAGGCTCCAATAATATAGGAATATGAACCTCAGTTGCTTACTTCAATACTGTTGGTTCTAGCCTCATTGGTATGGGAAATATGGCGCTCTATAGTAACCAGAGTGGAAATTTCAATATAGGAATAGGGGATTACTCTCTGACGAGCAATACAACCTGAGTACAAAATACTGCAATTGGTCCATATTCACTTTATACAAATAGTGGAGGATACTCGAATGTCGCTCTCTGATACCAGGCACTCTACTCAAATGATATCGGATATACAAATGTCGCCATTGGATATAGAGCAGGGTATACAATGACATGATCTTCTGTTGCAGGTAAAGTTATCATCGGTACGGAGGCTGCGAGTAGCGCCAACTCAGCAATCGATGTCGCTATCGGTGCCAGTGCTCTGAGATACAGTAATACTTCGTATTATACGAATTTCGCTATCGGTTTAAATGCCCTCGGTGGTCCTAATCTGACTGGAGGTCGAAATATGGCGATCGGTGGTTCTGCTCTCTATAGCAATACGACAGGTACAGACAACACGGCAGTCTGATTTTGAGCTATGACTACAAACTCATGATGAAGCAGTAACACTGCTCTCTGAGTGGCTGTCCTGAATTCAAATACATCTGGTAACAATAATGTAGCCATGGGAAGAGAGGCTCTCTACTTCAATACTACTGGATGAGACAATACGGCAATCGGATATTTTGCTCTTCATGAAAATAAAACTGGTGTAAAAAATACTGGTGTTGGAAATAATGCTCTCATGTATACTACTTGAAGTAATAATACAGGACTTGGTGACAATGTTCTCTATACGAACACCGGCTGATCAAATAATGTCGCAGTCTGACAAGCGGCACTCTATACGAGTAAATGAAACTCTAACACTGCACTCTGACAAAATGCTGGATATAATCTGACATCATGAGACTCCAATATCTTCATCGGATACAACGTCCAGCCAAATGTCTGAAACACATCCTCAAATCAACTCAATATCGGTAACTGGATATATGGAAATAGTGGAAATATCGGTATCTGAATATCTAATCCAAGTCAAAAATTAGAAGTAAATGGCGAAGCTCGTATTAATACACTTACCGTCTGAAAGTGAAATGGTCAACTCTCAGGAAATACTGCATTTTGAGTGAGTGCTCTCAATAGCGCCTCAGGAGCACCATCATTCAATGGTGCATTGAGATGATTTTATGTAAACCCAGGAACATACAATGTCGCAGTAGGTGAGTGAGCAATGCAGAATAACACAACAGGATTTTGATGAGTGGCTATAGGAAAATGAGCTCTACAAAATAATACTGTTTCCGCATGAAACGTAGCGATCGGATGGGAGGCGCTCTATAATAACGCTGGAGATACAACCAATGATGGAGGTACCTATAATATAGCTATCGGATGACGTGCTATGTACTGGAATACGCTCTGACAACAAAATGTGGCGATCGGATGAATGGGGTCAAACTCTACAGGAAGCTACAATGTTGGTGTCGGTGTTGGCTCTATGGGTTGGAGCTCAACAGGATCAAATAATGTGGCTGTCGGAACAAATGCTTGGGGACAAAACTACGGAGGACACTATAATACTGCGATTTGATGAAATGCGGGCAAATGAGCATGATATACGAATAGTAACAATACTATCATTTGATACAATGCCTGAGTTTTGCTTCAAACATCATCAAATAATACCTTTTTATGATATCAAGCTGGATCAGCTGTAACGACGGGATGAAATAATATCCTTCTCTGATACCAGGCGGGGGATGCTGTCACTACAGGAAGTAAAAATATCGTCATTGGTTATGATATAGATACTCCAAGTACTAGTTCTAATAATATTCTAAATATAGGAAATCTTATTTATGCAACAAACCTTACTACTACTGGTACGACTGTAGGTACGTGAAATGTTGGTATCGGTACAAGCTCCCCATCTTATAGGCTTGAGGTTTCATGATGAGATGCTCTCATCAATAATGTTCGCATTTGAACCTGACCGTGAAATAACTTTACAAATGTAATAGTATGATACGCTTTACCATCTTCGACAGGTTATGATAATACAAGCGTTGGATATTATAATCTTCCATCTAATACGACAGGCTATGATAACTCAGCCTTTGGTAATGGAGTTATGTGAACTAATACGACAGGAAACTGAAATACAGCTCTTTGAGTCGGAGCGCTTTACTCGAACGCCACAGGATCAAATAATACAGTAATCGGAAATCAAGCGTGATTTGGTATATCATGAGATAACAACATAATTATATGAGCTAATACAGAATTATGAATATCTAATAAATCAAATTACCTTAATATTGGTAACTGGATTTATTGATCAGGTTGAAATATAGGTATTGGCAACCAGAATCCTACAGCTATGCTTGAGGTTGCATGACAAATAAAAATTACTTGAGGTTCTCCTTGAGCTAACAAAGTACTGACAAGTGATGCTGCAGGACTTGCAAGTTGGCAAACGCCAGGACTCTCTGGTGGTCAAGCAAACTATATTGCTAGATGGACCTCGGGAACTGCTCTAGGTACTGGTAGTATGGTAGATAGCTGATCAAGTATATGAATCGGTACATCCACACCATGATCCAAACTCGATCTACGTGGACAGTTCCGTCTGGGGTATTCTGGATGAACAGCTACAGAGAGACTTACTCTCCCATCAGCATCGACGAACATGTGGAACTTTGATAACAGTGCTGGTACACTACGTATCTTTAAAGAAAACTTCACCGCTACAGGTACAGGTCCTGGTTGAGTTATAGCTATACAGATAGACACGAGTGCGAATACTACTATCAACAATAGCATTTACGCGTGAGTATACTGATTTGCTACAGCAAGTAACGTCTTCGCTGGATGACAATATGCTTATATGAACTGGGTGTCAGACAGATCTCTTAAGGATAATATATTACCACTAGAGAATTCACTTTCTAAACTGAGGCGCTTAAATTGAGTTTCATGGACACTCAATAATGAAGCAAAAGCATACGGGCTCACTCCAGGAAAGTACGATATAGGACTCGTTGCTCAAGATGTAGAAAAGGTATTCCCAGAGCTCGTAGAGGCGTTTGCTACTGGAGCTAAGAAAAAACTCGGTGTGAGATATGAACACTTTATCTGACCGATCATCGAAGCAATCAAGGAACTTGCAAACAAAAATGACCTTCAGGATAAGAAAATCGAAGAACTCGAAAAAGAAAATCGAGAACTCAAGTCTCGTCTAGAAGTTATCGAAGCGAAGTTACAATAAGCTTGGCAATAAAAAATCCTTCCGATACGGAAGGATTTTTTTTATATGAGAGATAGGCTAGAGTGTTTTATATTTTTCCTCCAGCTTCATGAGTTCATCTTCAGCTTTGTGGAGTTTTTCCATCTCGAGCCTGACGACTTTGTCTGGAGCATTGGAGACGAATGCGCTATTGGCAAGCTTAGCTTTCTGAGTGAGGATATAGGTTCGTTTTTCATCGATCTGGGAACTGAGTCGGCTTTTTTCCTCCTCTTTTTTGCTCTCGTCGATATGAGCATCGACATAGATCTCGATACCATCAGTGACACCGTATGCATATCCGAGTCATTTTGGAGACTTTCTCTCGATAGAGAGTTCTGCTATACGAGCAAGTCCCTGCATGAGAGAGATATTTTCTGTAAGGGCAGACTCATATATAGGAGGAGTCACGAGGATAGTATTGCGATATTCGCCTGGTTTTACTCATGATTCTGCACGGATGTTGCGTATCGTACGTACGATATCAAATATCCGAGTCATCGATGCTTCTTCACTCTCTTCGCGCATAGCGAGAGTGAGTGGCCACTCACTCGTCGTGAGGATCTCACCCTCTGTCATGAGACCATAGAGGCGCTCAGTGATATGTGGAGCATATGGATGGAGGAGTGTCAGTATATCGATGAGACAGAGACTCATGACTTCACGTCAGAGAGTACTGCGATCTTTCTCGATCTTGTACGCCTCGATCGCGAAGTCGGCAAACTCATCTCGGATAAATGCGATGAGATCCATGCCAGAGATCGAGAACATAGACTCTTCCATGCCAGTACTGAGTTTTTCTCTGATATGTGAGAGACGAGAGATAATCCAGCGCTCATAGGGGAGAAGGGATGTTTTTTCTTTCGAGATTTTTTTCTCGAGCTCACTGCGAGAGAGCTCTACTGTCCCGATATTCATCGAGACAAATCGGACGATATTCCAGAGTTTATTGAGAAATAAGCCGTACTCCTCCACTTCGCGCAGTGAGAAGTTGAGGTTATTTCCTGGGGTATTTCCGAGGACCAGAGCGAGACGGAGAGCATCAGCAGAGTATTTTTCGATCACTTCGAGAGGATTGATCACATTCCCCCAGCTTTTGCTCATCTTCTTCCCATGTTCATCGAGGACGAGCCCATGGAGATAGATCTCACGAAATGGTGCCTCTCCTGTTATCTCATACCCCATGAGGAGCATACGTATCACCCAGAAAAAGAGAATATCATGACCGGTTTCGAGGACATTGGCAGGGTAGTATCGCTTCATGAGTTCGCTTGCCTCGGAGAAATCAAAGTCCAGTACTGAAAATGGCCAGAGTCCTGATGAAAACCAAGTATCGAGGACATCGGCATCGCGGATGATATTTTCTTTTCCGTATTTTGCCTCGAGTTCGCTCGGATCGCGAGTGACTCCGAGGAGTTCACCAGTTTCCTTGTGATAGTAGGCTGGGATCTGATGTCCCCACCAGAGCTGACGAGAAATACACCAGTCACGGAGATTGTAGATCCAGTCTTCAAATATCTTCCCATACCTCTCAGGAGTTATATAAAATTCCTTTTTCTTATATCCTGCGATTACTTTTTCTGCCATTTTTCCAGCTCGGACGAACCACTGAGTAGAAACGACAGACTCGACACGACATTTTCCTCGGCTACAAAATCCTACTTTATGACGATATGGCTCTGTGCGGACGAGATTTCACTTTGCTCTGAGGAGTTCGACGATATTTTCTCGAGCCTCTCCTGTCGCGAGTTGTCCTGCAAACGGTCATGCCTCTTTTGTCATGTAGCCACTGCGATCGATCACAGTATAGTTTGTGCGGATATTGTGGCGTTTTGCGAACTCGAAATCATTTGGGTCGTGTGCTGGAGTGATTTTGACCGCCCCTGTTCCGAATTCCATATCGACCATCTCATCTGCGACGATGGGGATATCTTTGTTGACGATCGGGAGCACGACAGATTTTCCGATGAGTTTTTTATACCGCTTATCTTTCGGATGGACTGCGATGGCCTGGTCTGCGAGCATCGTCTCTGGTCGAGTCGTTGCGACCATGATTTCCTTATCACTTCCTGATACAAAATAATTTACATAGTACATTTTCTCATCGAGTTCCTGATACTCCACTTCGATATCAGATATCACTGACTCAAGGACAGGAGAATAGTTTACCATATACTCTCATCGGTATATAAGTCCACGATTATAGAGCTCGACAAATGTCTCTTCCACGAGATGATTGGATTTTTCATCAAATGTATAACGTTCATGTTCCCATGAGACAGATGCTCACATCATGTCCATTTGTTTCTGGATATTTCCACCATACTCTGTGACCCACTCTCGACAAGCGTCGAGAAATTTTTCTCTTCCGAGGTTTTTTCTCGATGTTCCCTGACTCTCGAGACGTTTTTCTACCTGCGCCTGGGTCGCTATACCAGCATGATCGGTCCCTGGTACCCAGAGAGTATCGTCACCCTTCATGCGATGATAACGAGTCATGATATCCTCGAGTGTGAGCGTGAGTGCATGTCAGATGTGGAGATTTCCAGTGACATTGGGTGGTGGGATGGGTATATAGAAAGTATTGCCAGTACGAGAAGGCATCGGCGCAAAAGCATTTTTTTCTTTCCAGAGCATTTGGATTTCTTTTTCTGCGATTTTTGGATCGTATTGTTTTGGGAATTCTGACATAAGAATATGTGTTAAAAAAATCCTCCCCAAAATGGAGAGGATAGTATCACCTCTCCGACTAGAGTAGTACCACAGATGAGAGAGGAGAGATACGCATGGGATGATTATATGGAGAAAACCGCTATTTCCAAATCTTTTTATCGGAAAGCTCGAGCGATCACAACGAAGAAGGTCCGCAGGAGTATCATGATATCGAGAAGAGGTGAGTAGTGCTCGATATAGTAGCGATCATAGCGTACCTCATCTTCAAATGAGTTTTTTTCTCTTCATGAAACCTGTGCCATACCAGTGATACCAGGTTTTACGGTGAGGACCTGGTAGTGGTGCTCTTGGTAGTTCTCCACTTCGCGAGGCTGGTGTGGGCGTGGTCAGATAAACGACATATTTCCTATGAGGACGTTGAAAAACTGAGGGAGTTCATCGAGGGAAAGTCTCTCGATAATTTTGCCAACCCGAGTTTTTCGAGGATCATCTTTGATCTTGTAGAGAGGACCTTCTCGTGTATCTGCATTCTTTTTGAGTTTTTCTTCGTAGGCGAGAGCGCTATCTTTGGAGTTTTCTATACCATAGCTATCTTTGATCGAGTATTTCCAGTACATATAGCGGAATTTATAGAGAAAAAATTCTTTTCACGCAAATCCCACACGACGATTTTTGTAGATCACAGGACCACTCGGATCTTCTACCTTGATCGCTATAGCTATGAGGATGAGTATAGGAGAGAGGAGGATGAGGGATGAGAGCGCGATAACGATATCAAATACTCTCTTTATGATACGTTCCCATGCACCGATAGACGTAGCGCGAGACTCGACGACGAGAGTATCGCCGATAAATCGATCATAGCGTGATATATCTCCTCCATCGAGGATTTTTGGGTAGGCAAATGCTGTTCCGTAAATAGCGGCGAGACGAGAGAGTTCTTCACTATCTTTGAGATATTTCGTATCTGCGATGAGGAGAGTTTCGATTTCTCTCTCTCGTAGATAGAGACGGATTTCTTCTCTATCAGTCGTATATATGACGTTGTATGTCTCAGGGATTTCTATGGATCACTCTTGCCCGAGGATGATTATAGTGTCACGTTTTATGATATTTTTTTTATAAAGGATTTTTTTTATGATGTATACTCATACCCGTATGAGTATACTCATAGTGGTTCAGAGTAACCACACATAGAGTATGATAAGTCTCGGTATCTCTCGTGTAAATATAAAACCAAGAGAAAGATAGACAAACCCTATATAAAAAAGAAACCAGAGAAAACTCCTCCAAAGAAGTCACTGTATCTCCTCGAAAATAGATCGTCGCTGATCGAGACTGTAGAGTCATCCTGTAGCAAATATAATACACCAGAGAACCACTCCTGATATGACAAAAGGAATAAATTGCTCCTTCGAAATATAGGGGATAGGTAATTGCTTAAACGGTATCCAGTCTGTCACACTTCGGAGGTAGTAGGCAAAGAAAAATATCGAAATCAAAAAGACGATCTCGATGATGGGGAGTCAGACGGATTCGATGATTTTCGCGCGTTTCATGAGAGGGGTTTCTTTAGAAAAAAGTTTGCAAAAGAGAAATCGTTTTTTATAGTGTTTCTATGCAGGTTATTTTTTATACAGTTCTTGTTTTGATTTTTGTCGGTATGGCGCTCTATATAGGGAGTTATATCTATTTCTCTCGTCGTGTCAAGAATGCAGAAGACCATGTGCTTACTCTTTTTGGGAAAAAGATTTCTAAAATACCAGCTCTCATCGAATCAATGCGTCCATATGTTGCAAAAAATGAGGCATTTTCCCCGCTTACAGACGTCCATACCAAATCTATCGTCGAGTCTCAGGGAAGTGTCTATGATATCCTCATTCATAACTCTGAGATCCAGAGAAACTTTCTCTTTCTCATGCAACTCTCTCAGCAGATCCCAGAACTTCAGAAACAAGAATATTTTCTCTATATTCGCGACTTTATCATCGACCATGAGCGAGATATGAAGTGTGCATTTCACGAGCTCAATACTACTTTTTCCCTCTGGAATAGATATGTGCATATAAAAAATATGACCCTTATCGGTTATCTCCTTCCAGGGAAAAGATATCCTCTTATCGATGAGCAAACCGCATAAGAAATAGTCCTACTACGATCATCGGTATGCTATAGAGCATCCCGAGAGTTATCCATGAGCTCGAAAAAAGATATCCGATGTGTGCATCAGGAAGACGAAAAAACTCTATGAAGATGCGTATTATTCCATAAAAAAAGAGAAATGCTCCAGAGAGAAATCCGAGATTTCTTTTTTTCCTCGAGAGCGCATACATGACTAGAAACAGTCCAATACCTTCGAGGAGCATCTCAAGAAGTGTGCTCGGAAAATATGAGACTCCAGATTTCTCGATCGCGAGAGGTCCGCTATAGGGAAAATATCAGAGAAGTTCGCCATTGATATAGTTTCCGACACGACCCAGTCAGAGTGCTATCGGGATGATGAGCGCAAGTGTATCAGTTAGCTCAAAAAACTGGATTTTATAGATCCGAGAGAAGAGAAAAATAGAAAAAATAACTCACAAAAGGCCACCGTGAAAACTCATACCCCCTTGCCAGATAAAAAATATTTTTTCTAAATTATGAATATAGTAGGAAAAATCATAGAGTATGACATAACCAAGTCGTCCACCCATGATTACCCCGAAAAAAACGTACATAAGGAGTGTATCGAGGAGATTTTGTGAGAGATTGCTCTTTTTGTACATCCAAAAATAGCAGATACTAAATCAAAAAGCATACATGAGTCCATACCATGTAGGACTGATCTGGATACTGAAAATGTCGACTGTAAATATAGGCATATGAGCAAAAAAGTTATACGATACAATAGACTGGCTTTTCTGTAAGAGTTTTTCTCGTGATTTTCTCTTTCTTTTCTCTATAATCGGGGATAGTCTTTTTCTATCCTATTCATTTTTTATGAATCGTAAAATTTTCTTTGCGATCATATTCTCTCTGTTCTTTGTCCTCATTGCACTTGATGCTGCTGGGGTAGGGAAATTTTTCCGTATGCGGTGATACTTTGAGCCACTTGATACCTGGACTGGAGGGCATCCTGGAAAGGTGAGTTTTGATATCGGGACAACGAATAGTGGCTATACTGCTGGCGTGGATGCTGATGGATATCTTTCTGGAGCTTTTTGGCTCGGAAATGTTTGATGGGGAATATTTAACCATGAAGTTGCTTCAGTTGAGAAGGCAAGAGTACTCTGTGATGATCAGGTATTTAAAAATCCAAATATCGTCTGTCCTCTCACTGGATATGCCTGGAGTGAGAATGCTGGATGGATCGCTTTCTCTGGCGCGTGGATCGATGGTGGCTCAGGAGTATACTATAATCCTGCAAGTGGACTCATAGAGTGATTTGGACATAGTGAGGCACTCGGATGGGTACCATTTTATGCGACTACATCGACACCATTGACTATCACTTCACAAACATGAGTACTCCTCGATGGTATCGGACTTAACTTTATCGGACGTATTGCCGTCATCGGGAATATCGCTGGTACACGCATCTACAACCTACCAAACCAGCAGGTGGGATATATATTTAGCTCGATCAATCACTCTGAGATGCTCAATAACATCAGAAAAAATATCGCTCTGATGACTCGTAATATCCCATATGCTACACTCACAGACGATACCAACTCTTTTGAGTTTTTTCTCCATGATAGTAGTGATTACGATACTGGGCTCTGATGATGGATATGGCCTACAGGTAAAAAAACAATCATCATAAAGTGACATGATCTTCTTCTAGACTCTACAACTTCTCCATATTTTATCGGTGATAGTGCGAATACAAAACGAGCATTTATCGTACTCAAGGATGAAAATGGAAATGGAGGAAATGTCATCGTCGGGGAAAACGTGAAACGCATCTATGGTTTCATCTATGCCGAAGGAACTATCTACTCTGGCTACAAAACTGCTACTTGAGCAATCGTGCCATATGTCGCAGCGTGAGTATGGAATATCCCACAAAACCAACTCTACCTCAAGTGAGCTATGATATCGAAAAATACAATCGGTGGATCACTCCAGTCACCCTCTGTCTGTCCTGTGGTGATAAATGACTGTACTCCAACGATCGCACAGATATTTGATTTTAACTATTTCCGTGCGTATGATCCGACTGATACCACTCAAAAATCCGTTCCCTACAATGATCCTCGATTTAATGCTGCATCTATGATAATCGACTATAACCCCGAACTCTCGAATGATCCGCCCCCAGGTATCGCTAACGTACTCCAATAACCTTTCTCTTTATGAAAGCACGGTTTTTTTCTTTTTTTCTCCTTCTTTCGCTTGCTCCATTTGCATGAGCGCTATCGTATCCGACAGTAGCTCCTCCTGGTGAGATGACGTGAGGTACGTATCGAAACTATTTCGATAATATTTTTGCGAACTATGGAAGCGACTGTGATACCTATGGTCAGGTAATCTGATGATTTACCTCTACGGGAGTCCCGATATGTGTATCTCCTGTGAGTTCAGGACTCTTTCTCTCTGGGCAAACAGCCGGTGATACGATCAGATTCAATGGAACTGACTGGGTCAGAACGAATCTCATCTATAACAATGCTACAAATGTCGGTATCGGGATGCAATCCCCATCATACCTCTTAGATGTAGCAGGAACTGGGAATTTTCTATGAATACGACTCCCGACAGGCGCTGCTTCTGGAAACGTGCTCATATCTGATGCTAGTGGTAATGCTTACTGGGCTGCGAGCTTTTCTGGTACATATTCAGCGAGTGGTATCACATGAGGAACCCAGGATTATCTTACAAAATTTTGAACGAGTGGGAATGGTCTCACACTTTCCCAAATCTTCGACAATGGTACATCTATCGGTATTGGTACTGCTACTCCGAGTGCGACTGTAAAACTCGATATCATTGGTGATATCCTCCTCAATAGTCTCAGACTAGGTCGAGGTCCTGGAAACACCATCTCAAACACGGTATTTGGATGGAATGCCCTCTGAGTCAATGTCTCAGGCACAACAGATACCGCTATCTGATATGGGGCTCTCTCTGCTCTGACAAGTGGTGATGGAAATATTGGTATCGGTAATCTCGCATGATCGACATTTATCTCAGGAAACAACAATATATTTATCGGAAATAATACTCAACCAAATATCAGCACAGCTGGTTCTAATCAACTCAATATAGGAAACTGGATATATGGAAACGCTGGAAATATCGGTATCGGAGCCGCTAATCCAGGAGCAAAACTTGAAGTGAATGGTCAGATAAAAATCACAGGAGGCTGACCAGGATCGGGATATGTGCTCGTATCAGACTCCAGTGGACTAGCAACCTGGCAGGCATGAGTACCAGCTTCGACAGTTGATGCTACGAATATCACCAATGGTGTCGCTAACTACATACCAAAATTTGGAACTGGATGAACTGGTATATTTGCCTCTACACTCTATCAGAGTGCAGGGTATATTGGTATTGCGAATACAAATCCATCCGTCGAGCTCGATGTCAATGGTCGTATCCGTATGCGTACATGAGCATGAAGCGGTCTTGTTCTTCTCTCCGACGGAAGTGGTACGGCATCTTGGTGAACAGTGACGGCATCTACAGTCTCTGCAAGTGGAGTTATCAATGGTACGCAGTGATACCTCCCATACTTTACTACAGGAGGAAATGGTCTTATTAGCTCGCTCCTCTTCCAAACAGGATCATTCATCGGTATTAATTCCACCTCCCCAGCCTATACTCTCCAGGTCAATGGTACAGGATCATTCTCTGGATTTCGCCTCCCAACAGGATCATCAAATGGATATATCCTCACCTCTGATGCGAGTGGAAATGCGAGCTGGCAAGCCGCAGCTGCATGAGTAAATGGATGACAAACAAACTATATAGCAAGATGGCTCTCTGCAACAACTCTCTGAACATGATCTCTTTCTGATAACGGAACAAATGTCGGTATCTGAGTACCAACAGCATCATACAAACTCGAAGTTGCTGGTACAGGATCATTCTCTGGATTTCGTCTTCCGACAGGATCTGCAAATGGTCGTCTCCTCATGAGTGATGCATTATGAAATGCAAGCTGGACAGGATTCATCGTTGCAAATAGCCTCTCGATCACAGGATCCGTCTTATGATATACGCTCTACTATGATGGTACAAACTGGATACCAAGTGCAAACATTTACCACACTGGATCAAATGTCGGTATTGGTACAGCAACCCCCGGTGCTAAGCTCGAAGTGAATGGTCAAGTAAAAATTACTGGAGGTTCCCCAGGACTTAATAAAATCCTCACCTCTGATGCTGTCGGTCTTGCCTCATGGTCAAACGTATTCTCAGGAAATACACTCGCTACAGGTATTACATGAGGAGCAAGTGGATATCTTTCCCTCTTCTGATCATCTGGTAACTGACTCTATTCTTCGCTCCTCTTCCAGACATGATCATTCATCGGTATTAACTCTACCTCTCCAGTCTACACTCTCCAGGTCAATGGCACAGGATCATTCTCTGGATTTCGTCTCCCAACAGGATCATCAAATGGATATATCCTCACCTCTGATGCGAGTGGAAATGCGAGCTGGACAGCTTGATTTTCATGATCAACTAGTGCATCATGAATTACCTGATGAACACAAAACTATCTGGCTAAATTTGGAACGGGATGAAATGGTATCTACATATCTCAGATATATGATACTGGTACATGAGTTGGTATCGGGACAGCTTCCCCTGGAGCAAGTCTCGAAGTGAATGGTCAAGTAAAAATTACTGGTGGCTCTCCAGGACTCAATAAAGTACTTATTTCCGATGCAACAGGACTTGCAAGCTGGATAAATCCTACATCGTCACTTTCATGATCTTTTTGGACACTTTCTGGAAATACTGCTAGCACATCAGACTTTCTTGGTACGACAAATAACCAAGACCTGCGTTTTTATACAAACAACACACAAAAAATGGTTTTGACGTCTGCATGAAGACTCGGTATTGGTGTGGTTAGCCCTACTACAGCAAGTCTCGAGGTCTCATGAGCTACACTCATAAGTGGCGATCTTACAGTGCAAGGAAAAGTTATCACTGATACAATCATAAGCCGTACAGTTACTAATGTTACTGTTTCTGGATCAATTTTACCAGACATAAATGCTCCACTTACATACCGAGATATTGGTACAAATACGGGAAGATGGAACAATCTCTATCTCTCGGGTCAAGTCACTATAGGATGAGGTTCCCCAGGACTTAATAAAATCCTCACCTCTGATGCTGTCGGTCTTGCCTCATGGTCAAACGTATTCTCAGGAAATACACTCGCTACAGGTATTACATGAGGAGCAAGTGGATATCTTTCCCTCTTCTGATCATCTGGTAACTGACTCTATTCTTCGCTCCTCTTCCAGACATGATCATTCATCGGTATTAACTCTACCTCTCCAGTCTACACTCTCCAGGTCAATGGCACAGGATCATTCTCTGGATTTCGTCTTCCGACAGGATCTGCCGCATGAAGATATCTCGTCTCTGACGCCAGTGGGAATGCAAGCTGGACAGGATTGGTAACAGCCACTTCTCTCAGTATAACATGAGCAGTTACGTGAAGTACTCTTTACTATAATGGTCTATCATGGAATGCTGGTACATGACTTTTTAATACATGAGGAAATATTGGTATCGGTACGATAACTCCAGGAGCAAAACTCGAACTCAATAGCTGATCAGGAAATACGAGCTGATTTAAAATTACTCAATTGACAGCAACATCACCTGTATTTGGTGGTGTAGCGGCACCACTTGGAGTCGATGGAAGTGGAAATGTCGTCGTTGCCCAGCAGGGTGCCATACCAGTATACACAGCACTCTGAGCAACTCCAAATGCTGCTGTAGATACTACCACCAACCCTCCAACAATCGGCGCTAACTATGATAAATATTTTACGATTAATGCTCGACAATCTTTTGCAGTGACTGATGTCTGATGAGTCCCGTATAACTGTCCAGAGTTCCAGACAGGAAGTACCAATAAAGGACCAACAGGATGTACTCAGACGCCGTGGGCAAGTTACGTCATGACTGCACAAAATGCAACATCGGGGAATCGTTATGCATACCAAATCCTTATTTCAGATCGTGTAGATGCTCCATTTGTTGTACGGTGAGGTATGTATAGTACAGCGAGTGGTACTCTCATGAATACAGCTATGACAGTTCCTGCTCTTTGGTTCAAGGCTATCACTGTACCAACTAACCGCTCAGACTGGTTCTATATCAACCCATGAGTGGATCAAAATAATAATCCTATCAGTTGATGAGGAAATATTGGTATCGGTACAATGTCTCCGCAAGGGAAGTTAGAAGTATTCACGGGTTCTAATAGTATGCTCCACTTCCGTGGTACAGATAATGTTGGTATGGGTCTCTCAGCACTTGATACTGGTGTTTCTGGAGCAAGAAACAGCTGATTTGGAGCATATGCACTTGATGTCATCACAAGTGGATGAGGAAACACCGCACTCTGATATATGGCTGGTAGTAATATCACTACATGATCAAACAATATCATGATCTGATCATGAGCAACTGCTCTCGTAGCTACATGATCAAACCAACTCAATATTGGTAACTGGATCTATGGTAGTGGAGGGAATATCGGTATTAACTCTACCTCTCCAGCCTACACTCTCCAGGTCAATGGCACAGGATCATTCTCTGGATTTCGTCTCCCAACAGGATCATCAAATGGATATATCCTCACCTCTGATGCAAGTGGAAATGCGCGATGGGCAGCCGGCTTTTCCTGATCTATCAGTGCATCATGAATTACCTGATGAACACAAAACTATGTAGCTAAATTTGGAACATGATGAAACTGACTGTATTCTTCACAGATTTTTGATGATGGGACAAATATATGAATATGAACATGATCAAACTTAAGTACAAAGCTCACTATTGATTCATGAATTGATGATGATTCAGGATTGAGATTGGCTCGTATAGATCCGAACTCTACACTTACATCAAACGCTGTTGTTGCTCTCTGAGTAAATGCTTCTGGAAAAGTTCTTCCGATAAGTCCTATAAGTAATATTGCCGTATATACATGAGTACTTCGAACTACAGTACTTACACCTGATCCAGATCTTAATACATTTAACATTACGTATAACTTTAACAAATATTTTGGTATTCCTGGAAAGCAGTCCTTTGTGGTGAGTAAAGGAGACGGTCCAGCATATAATGGCCCATATTTCAAAGAAAACGGTACAGATGCTCTGTGTTCTCAAACAGGAACGTATACGGGTTCAAGTTTTTATGATTGTGCTACTGCTGATCCTGTTACGGGACTTTCTGCAAGTCCATATAATTCCTTTACTATGACGGCAAAGGGAGATACATTTGGTTATCAACTTGCCCTTGGTGCTCGTGGTGACGCTCCTCTCTTTGCTCGAAGTGGTCGATTTAATGGTTCTCAGACAGGATGACTCTATACGAATGATTCGCCATTTCAGACTCCAGCACCTTGGCAACGAGTCCTCTCCGTTCCAGCAAACCATCCAGAGTATCTCTATATAAATACTGGTCTTAACTCCCAACTTCAAGCACAATCTTGAGGTGGACGTGTTGGTATAGGTACTACTTTTCCGCAGAGTCGATTTGAGGTATGGAGTGGAGCTACTTCAGAATCATTTCTCCACTTCCGTGGGACGGATAATGTTGGTATGGGATTAGGTGCGACCAACAGTGGTGTTTCTGGAGCAAGAAACAGCTGATTTGGAGCATATGCACTTGATGTCATCACAAGTGGATGAGGAAACACCGCACTCTGATATATGGCTGGTAGTAATATCACTACATGATCAAACAATATCATGATCTGATCATGAGCAACTGCTCTCGTAGCTACATGATCAAACCAACTCAATATTGGTAACTGGATCTATGGTACTGGTGGATATATTTCGGTAGGAAACTCTACTCCTGCAAGTATGTTCGAAGTATGGTCTGGCTCTACCACGAATTCTTCATTTCTCCACTTCCGTGGCACCAATAACACTGCACTCTGATACGGTGCTGTCAAAAGTAACCTTTCAGGAAATGCTAACACTGGTATCGGAGCAGAGGCGCTCTTCACGCTCTCATCATGATACTCAAACACCGCTATCGGATACAAGGCACTGCGTCTGACGCTTGCAGGATTTAACAATACCGCTGTCTGACAAGAAGCACTCTACAATAATAACGGTGGCTCATGGAATGCTGCCGATGGTTACCAAGCGCTCTACTCGAGCTCAAGTGGTACTGGAAATACTGCTCTCGGTGCTCAATCTCTCTATAACCTCTCTACATGAGACAATAATACTGCAGTGGGCTTCCAAGCTCTTCGAGTCCTCGCAGGAAGTTCTGTCAGATATAATACTGCTCTCGGTGTCCAGGCTCTCTATAGTACTACTGCCTCTAACCTGACTGCAGTTTGATACCAGGCGCTCTACTCAAACTCGAGTGGTACTGGAAATCTCGGTATGGGATACCAGTCACTCTATACAGTAACTACTGGATACAACAACACTGCTCTCGGGTACAACACTGCTGTAAATGCTACTGGAAACCAAAATACTATAGTTGGTGCCAATGCAGGATCAAATCTCACATCTGGTTCAGATAATATTATTATCGGTGCTGACACTAATGCTATAACTGCTACAGGATCAAGTCAACTCAATATCGGTGATTGGATCTATGGAAATGGTGGAAATATCGGTATCTGAGTATCTAATCCTACCAGAAAACTTGATGTAGGTGGTACAGTTAAGCTTTGAACAGCAGGAACTACTATTACCAATGCTTGAGTTTGTACTATTGCTTCTACTGCTATCACTACTACGGCAACAGCCTATACGTGTACTGGCCTTCCAGCAAGCACCTCTGTAGCTATTCATTGTAATGCTGCAGCTGCATTTACCACTCCAAATACTACATCACTCTACTGTCGTCCAAACTGATCAGCGAACTCTGTAACGTGTAATACCACTGTTGCGAACTCTGTAGCGACAACCTATAGATGTATGTGGATGCAATAAGAAAAAAGAAGGACTTAGTTCCTTCTTTTTTTCCGTGCAAACTTTTCTTTGATCCGGCGAGCTTCCACTGCTCCGAGTTTTTCCTCGAGTACGAGGTTCATCTCTCCATCAGCATCGAAGAGCGACATATCTAGAGATATTCCTCGCTCTTTCTTGTATCGGTAGTCTTCATAGTTTCCATAGGAGATCATGAGTTCTCCGTCTTCGATTATCCAGAGCTTTTCTGCTATTTTATTTACAAAATATCGATCATGAGAGATAAAAAGTATTGATCATTCATAGTTTTTTAGTGCCTGTTCGAGAGATTCTCTCGTCTCATAGTCGAGGTGATTCGTCGGCTCGTCGAGGACGAGGAGATGGTACGATTTTTCTGCCAGGAGTGCGAATGCAAGACGTGATCGCTCTCAGCCTGAGAGTCATGAGACTTTTCGTGCACCATCATGGTAGTCGAATATATAGGACTTGAGTATTCCACCTATACGTTCTTTGGTGTAGGGAAGTCCATGGAGAAAAAAGTTTTCCTCTATCGTTTTTCATGTATCGAGTCACTCGTGCATTTGAGAATAGTATCCTACCGATAGTACTTTTGATACACTGAGATATCCTTCGAGGACTTTTATCTCAGATGGGTAGGTGGAGGCATCTTTTTTTGGCAGTGTGCTGAGAATTGTCTTGATAAACGTACTTTTTCCGACACCGTTTTCTCCGACGATACCGATGCGTTCTCTCGATCCGAGGCTTGCTTCTCTGACGAAAAATAACGGATCACGTCTCCCGATAAATGCTTCTTCGATCTTGATGAGGAGTTCTGGTGCTTTTTCTTTCGGTGTATCGAAGTGAAATTTTGTCACGAGTGATACTTCTGGTCGTTCTTTTCGCTCGATTTTTTCGAGTTGACGTTCACGACTTTTTGCAAATCATGCCCGAGATCCAGCACGAAATCGGTTAATGAGTGTTTTTTCACTCTCGAGAAAAGTTTCCTGTTCGTCGTATGCTTTCCAGTCGCGTTTTTGTTGTTCTTTTTTCTCCACGACATAGTCTGAGTAGTTTCCATGGAACATCATGATCCCATTTTTTCAGAGTACTTCTCCCACAGCGGTGATAGTGTTATCGAGAAATTCTCGATCGTGAGAGACGATCATATAGCCTCATTTCCAGGACTCCACGAGGTATTTTTCGAGCCACTCGACACTTTCGAGGTCGATAAAGTTCGTCGGTTCATCGAGGAGCAGGAATTCTGGACGAGAAAGGAGTACTTTTGCGAGTGCGATCTTGGTTCGCTCACCTCAGGAAACTGCCTCTAGAGTCCGTTCGAGGAGGTGGAATATACCGATCCCTCGTGCCACTCGCTCGATCTCGTTCTCATAGGTATATCCTCAGAGCATTTTATATGACTCGATGGCTTCAGTATATTTCTCATATTCTCATGTTTCTTCGAGTTGTTTTTCTTCTACTTCTATGATTTTCTCGAGTCTTCGTATCTCGGAAAATGCATCTCGAAGCTCATCTCGAACAGTTTTTTTCTCATCGAGAAAGTGGATTTGTTCCAGATATCCGAGACTGATGTTACCGATATTTTCGATACTACCATGATAGTCTTTGACTTCACCTGTGAGAATCTTGAGAAAAGTAGATTTTCCGACCCCATTTCCTCATACGATCGCTATCCTGTCAGTTGCATTGACTATGATTCCTATCGGTCCGAGTATGATATCTCCATCGATTTCATATGATTCTATATGGATATTGAGGTGTTTCATGGTAGATATTGTAAAAAGAAATAGAAAAAAGCGAAAAAATTTTTGACTTTTCCTACCTCTTTCATAATATACGCCAGTCATCTATGATATTCCCCGATAGCTCAGCGGTAGAGCAACCGGCTGTTAACCGGTAGGTCACTGGTTCGAATCCAGTTCGGGGAGCCATATATATACCAAATTAACTCCCAAAAAATGGGAGTTTTATTGTATTTGGAAACGTTTATTCACCTCAGAGAATATAATCCCAGAAGTTTCACTAATAATAGATGAGAGTGTTTCTAGTGAGGTGTTTTTCCCTCTTGTCATTACACAGACAAGGTACGGATAACTCGGGTCGTAGACGATACCACAGTCGTGCAGCTGATTGACGACTTTCCCATCTGCGTCGAGAACCTCACGCTCTCAAAATTTGTGAGCTATTGTGATGCTTTCTGGGATTTCTTTTCGTATCCCCTCACCAAATACCGAACTCGATAAGATTTTTAGAGCCTCTTCAGAGGATTTTCTTGAAAGGTAAGAGGCATTGTAGAGTATACGAAAAAAAGATGCATATTCTTTGACCGAGAGGCTGTAGTTCGGATTTTCGCTCGGGAGAGGTATCCCGAGATCGATAAATGTTTTATTTTGTCTTTCTTTTGGGATGTATCCTATGAGCGCCTTACTTGCAGTATTATCCGAGTAGGAAATCATCGCATAGAGGAGATCTCTGATGGTGTATTCTTTCCCGATTTCTATATTTTTTTCTGGAGGGATAAACTGGTTGAGTCAGACTCATTCTCGTATTTGGATTTTTTTATCGAGGAGTGTAGGGTCGTCCTCCCACCATTTCATATAACTGATGAGAATTGTTACTTTCATGAGACTTGCTGGGAGGAACTGTTTCTCTTCTTCTATCCCGAACCAAGGACCGTTATTGAGATTGCGGAAATAGACAGATATTTCCACTCCGCTATGAGCATGTATTACTTCATTTTCTATGCGTGCGAGTGTGGGTTTTTCGAAGGGCATATATTTTTGCTTCGCAAATGATCCATTGTTTTCACATTCGAGGAGGGGATTGGTAAGTCAGGAGATTTCCTGGCGCACAGTCTTGCTATCTTCCTCTCTAGGATCTACAGAAATACTATTTTTCCCCACTATATATCAGAGTGTTCCTGATATGATCGAGATACAGAGTATGATAAAAAAAGAGTGTTTCATAGGATTTTGCTCGAGTATATTTGTTTTTTTCTGAACTACAACTATAATACACTCGATTTTATCCTATTTTATGTCAGATAAGTTTTTCGTCACTACTCCGATATACTATTCCAATGGTATCCCTCATATTGGACATGCATATTCTTCACTTCTCGCAGATGTGATCGCTTCCTATAAGCGTTACTCTGGAAAAGAAGTAAAATTCGTAACTGGAGTCGATGAAAACTCTCAAAAAGTCGTCGAATCAGCGAAAGACGCAAGTATGGAAACCATGGACTATGCTGACATGATGGCGAGTAAGCACAAAGCTGTCTGGGATGGTATCGGGATACGCTATACCGACTTTATCCGTACGACAGAGGAGCGTCATCGTAAATTCGTCCAAAAAGTTCTCCTCAAATCGTTTCAAAATGGCGATATCTATGAGTGAGTTTATGAGGGGAAGTACTGTGTTGGTTGTGAAGCATTTAAAAAAGAATCTGATCTCATAGAGAAAGATGGTGTGATGATTTGTCCAGATCACCCGAATAAGCCACTCGAGCATCTCAAGGAAAAAAACTACTTTTTTCGACTTTCAAAATACCAGGATCAACTCCTTGCTTTTTATGAGGCACATCCTGATTTTATCAATCCATCGAGCAGATATCATGAAGTTATCGAGTTTGTGAAAGAGTGACTCGAGGATTTTTCTGTCTCCCGCGAGACTAATAAGTTCGGTATTCCTCTCCCGTTTGATCCTGATCAGGTAACATATGTCTGGTATGATGCCCTTTTTAACTATCTCACTGTATGTCAGGGCGAGGAGGAAAAGTGGTGGCCTGCAGATCTCCATGTGATCGGGAAAGATATCGTGAGATTTCATGCTATATACTGGCCTGCGATGCTCTGGAGTGCTGGATACGATGCACCGCATGAGCTTCTCGTTACGGGTCACTTTACTGTCGATGGACAGAAAATGTCGAAAACAATCGGAAACGTGATCGATCCAGTAGAGTATATTGAGGAAAACGGGAGAGATGCACTTATCCTTTATCTTTTTACCGCTTTTCCTATCGGTGAAGATGGAGACTTTAGTCAACATGAGGCTCTTAATCAGTACAATGCAAAGCTTGCGAATAACCTCTGAAACCTTCTCAATCGTTTTCTTACCCTTTCTTTGCGCCTGGATGGAAAGATTTCCTACCTGGAAGATGAGATGATCAAAGGTATCCGTGATGACTACCAGTCAGCGTACATATGGTACATGCAGACCTATGATATGAAAAATGCTCTCGATAAGAGTTTTGAATTCGCCTCCGAACTCAATAAATACATCGATGAGATGAAGCCATGGAAACTCGATCCAGCTAATCCAAGTGAACATAGTCTCCTTATGAAAACACTTTCCACTGTGGGTGTTGGGCTCGCATTTCTCGCATATAATCTCGCCCCATTTTTCGAGAAAAAAATGCTCGAACTCCTCGATCGTATCGGTGTACAGAAAGGATGGGATATCCACCATGGATTCTCTATACGAGAAAAGTGAGAACCCCTCTACATGCGACGAGATGCTCTAGAAAACCAGCAAAAATAACTCTTATGATAGATCCTCGTATTCCATCCTCGGCACAGAAGGTATTTTCTGGTATCCGTAGCGATATTTACCAGTGGGATCAGGAACTTTATGATGGTTCTCGATCCACATTTGAGTGTATTCGTTTTCTGGATGGAGCATTTGTTATCGCTACCACAGAAGATGGGAAAATTCTTCTCACGAAACAAGAGCAACCTGCACGAGATCATTTCTTTTTTTCTCTTCCATGATGATCATTTGATTTTCCTGATGAAGATCCTCTTCTTTGCGCGAAAAGAGAGCTTCTCGAGGAGACATGATATGGGGAGTGAGAATGGGAACTCTACTTCACAGCAAAAGGAACCCACAATGTTATAGCCTACACATATTTCTATATCGCACGTTCTGTGAAAAAAATAGCGGAACTACAGCCTGATGCTTGAGAAAAAATTGAACTCCTTTTTCTCGATTTTGATGAATTTATCTCATATTCAGAAAATTCATACTTTTCACACTGGCCACTTTTACCTGACTTATTCTGAGCTAGACTTCATAGAGAAAAATATGATACTCTCAAGGAGATCATATTTGGAAAAAAGTAGCATATCTTAGAGTTCTATGATTTTCCATCCTTCACGATCTTTCACTGTTGTGAGGATATGATTGTCATAGCCATAGGATACATCAGTCCCGATATCTTGCCAGGTTCCAGGAAGAGTCTTTCCATTTTTGAGGAAACTATAGGTGCCATTTTTTGTGTCTTTTATGGCGAAGAGGTAGGTTCTCGGGTTCGTTGCATCGAAGAAAAGATAGTCATTGGCAATATTTTCTTTTGTATATCCAGTGTCTCGTACGATCATCTCGGTATTTCTGTAGAGAGACCATTTTTTATCCTTGTACCCACCAAATATCACAGAACTTCCATCAGCGCCCAATCGTGGGTTCATATACCCATCGAGCCCACAAACATTTCCCTTATAACGAGTATACAGACAGTATTTTGTTACTCAGAGAGGTCGTCCGAAGAATGCGTATGTTGATCATTCTTTTTCGAGAAATATTTCACGCACTTCCTCAAGGTCTTTTCCTACAAGGGTATTATTGAAAAAGAGGAAAAAAAGACCATTTCTCTCTATGAGCACGAGACTGTTGTCACCGTTGGATACAAATCATCGAAGTTCTTTTTTGTCTACTGACATAACCATATCACCATTTTTTTCTATGAGGAGTTGTCATGATCGAGTTCCTAGAGAAATAATACTTCTCCCAGAAGGCGAAAGGGAATAAGTCTCAAGATAAGTATAGTATTTTCCTATAGGTTTTCCCTGAAGAACTATTTGTACCCCAGATCATGTTTTTTCTGTCCATGCGAGGGTGCTTTTTGTTTCTGAAAGGAGAGGATTGTATATGCTGCCCGTATAGTGAAATGTCCAATTTCCATGATCTGAACTGACCGTATAGGCATCTTTCTCTTTTATGAGAACTCCAGCATTTTGCTCTATCCAGGTTGCCCCAGTGATATACAGTGCTCATGAGTAGACTTGCCCAGATTGGTCGACACTATAGAGTGTATTTCCTATGAGAGAACTCTCTCTCTCATTTTTTATATCGAGAACTCCTGAATGTCCTTGTTCCCGCCAAAAGAGTTTTAGCATACCTCAACTACTATACATATACGAGAGGTAATCATGAGATCGTTCATAGTTCAGTCACTCTATTTTTTCATGAGCCCCTTTCATGAGCGTATATCATGTCCCATAGGTAAGTTTTCCTGATCAGAAAAACTCTTCTAAGATATTTTTTTTACTTCTTTCCGTAAAAAAAGATGCTGATGAAATGATGATAATCGATACAATACAGGAAAGAGCAAAACCTCATAGTATCCCTATAACGGTATCGATATTTTCTGAAAAACCCTCTTCTGCTCATTTTCGAGGTGATCGGTAGGCAAGGATCATTAAAAATATACCTATAAAAAGAAATATCCACCCCCAGGAAAGACCATTTGCTATTGCAAGTGTCTTTTTATCGTAAATAGAACCAAATATAGTTGTACCAAGTATATAAGCGAGTCCTAAAATAATAACGGTAGTGGCTATTTTATAGCCCTTCCATGACCTTTTCGCAGCGAGGTAAAATGCGATAATAAGTAAAAAAAGGAGGACTGAGGTCTCAAGCCAAACATCAGTCATAAGATAACTCAGGGCTCGAAACTCTGTCGATGTTCCTGGTCCAATAAGCCCTGTGAGAATACTGATAACTCAGAGGAATGCTATATGTGTTCGAGTGAGTGGCATACTATATTATACGATATACTACACATCATAGGAATTTTCTGTAAAATGCAAGAAAAAATCAGGGAGTTTCCCTGATTTTTTCTATTCTGATGTATATCTAGTTTAGATGAGAGCGAGTGCGTGGTCATTTTGTATAGCCAGTGCGCGTGACTCTTTCGATACTTTTGCGAGAGATCGCGTAGTATCCTCTTGTTTCATGAGTGGGTGGAGCTCTCTGAGCACGAGTGCTTGGGGATCTATACCGTATGCCTCGAGTGATCGCATTCTGAGAGTAAGGAGGGCACTTGCATGTGCTCCTATGTGACTATCTTGAGACATATGTATTTATTATTTATTGGTAAACTACCTTCATATAATATCATACTTTTTTTCTAGAGTCAAAAAAATCCTTATAAATCAACTATACATATATATGTATAAAAATAAATTTTAGTAAATTTTTCTAAAAAATAGATACATTTTCTTTTAAATAAAAAGAAATTTAAGGTATTGTGTATTTTACTAATTAATAATTGGTAATATTTTTGACAAGCATAAAAAATTATGCTAATATACCTGAGCATTGTACTTCATAACAAATACACATATGCACAATCTTTCTAAAAAGCTCCTTTCTGGAGTACTCGCTGCCGGGATGATCGTCACAGCAGCATCGTCGTTTGCGGCGACAAATATTGGTACTGGTACTGTAGTTGGTAGTGGAGGACTTTCTTCTCCTGTAGTATGGTGAGATGTCTTCGGAAATGCTACAGCAACTGGTACAATCAACGGTCTCCAGGTACGTGCACGCGTCCTCCCAGTTCTTAATATGACTGTAGCTGGAAGTGGCGTCATTGATCTCGGAAATCTCTCAAGTGCAGCTGCTTCTACAGGTTCAGTCAATATTGAAATCGGTACAAACGCTGTCAATGGGGCTTCTGTTACTGCACGTTCTACAAATGGTGGACTCCAGAATACATCAAATGCTTCTGTATATATCAATGACCTTTCTGCTGATGAGGTAACTGATAGCTATAAGTTTCTTTCTGCCATCGTCGCAGCTGATGACTCAAGTTATGCAGCGTTCTCTCAGACAGCTACTCTCAATACTGAGGTAGATAATAATACAACAAATCATGTTCTCTACACATCAACAAAACCTCAGCAACTCTCTGGTGTAGATGACTTCTCATTTAGTGTTTCGGCTCAGCCAAATATAGAAACTCCAGCTGGTGACTATACTGACGTGGTTGTCCTTACAGTCACTGGAAACTTCTAAAAATATATAAAAAATATTTTTAAAAAAAAGTCCTACCGAAATGGTGGGATTTTTTTTGTTTTATTTTCTTTATTTCTCTATTTGTGCGAATATGACTTTACGAATATTTCATAACCAATACAAATATGCGCTTCCTTCGTTCTATTCTAGTCTGAGTATCTATTACTACTCTTCTGATTAACTCTTCCTTCGTTTCTGCATCACAAATTGGTACTGGTACTGTTGTCTGAAGTGGCTGACTTACGAGTCCTATCAATTGGAATGATTCATTTTCTTCATCAAGCGCCTCTGGTAGTATCAATGGTATCGTCGTCACAGGTCGTATCCTCCCAACACTCAATATGACGATTTCTGGATCTGGTACGATCGCTCTCGGTAACCTCTCCAGTGCAGCAGCTTCTACTGGTTCAGTCAGTATCGAAATCGGTACAAATGCTATCAATGGAGCCTCAGTAACAGCACGTTCTACGAACGCTGGTATGACCAATACCTCTTCTGGTGCTATCGTTATCAACAGCCTTTCTGCAGATGGATTTGCAGATAGCTATAAATTCGTATCATCAGCAGCAGCCACAGACTCTACTGCTCCTGGATTCTCTCAGACAGCAGCACTCAATACAGAAGTCAACAACAACACTACCAACCATGCAGTCTATAGCTGTACTCGTCCCCAGCCACTCACTGGTGTCAATGACATCACTTTTTCTGTCGTCGCACAGCCAAATGCGCAGACTCCAGCAGGGGATTACCGAGATGTCGTTGTCATTACAGTAAGCGGAAATTTCTAGTATTATTATAATCTATAAAGAATAAAAGTCTTCTCTATTGGAGAAGGCTTTTTTGCATTTTAGGAGACCTTTTATATCATGCTATTAGCTATTTATTCACTTTTTCTTGTGCTTATGAAGGTATCTCGATTTCTTTTCTTATTTTTGCTAGCTCCTCTCTCTATTTTTGCTCTCGGTGAATGATCTCGTATTGATATGGGAGTTTCTCCTATACGACACGAGTTTACTGTCGGAACGGGAAAAACGATAACCAAGACAATTACTTTTTATAATAATTCAGATACAGCCTATAATATCTATCTTTCTGCTGAAGACTGTGTTTCTGATGATAAGGTTGGCACACCAAAGTGTCGACCTATAGTAGGAACAGGAGTAGATAGCACAAGTCTTGCGAGTTGGATAAAATTCGAGTGAGTTACTCGGTTCACTGTTCCTGCAAAGTCTGAGAGAAAGATTAATTTTTCTGTCACTCCACCAAAAGATGCTCTTCCAGGAGGTCACTATGGTGCTATATTTCTCAATAATCCAGAATGAGCAAGTGATAATGGAAATACTGTAAAGATGGTACGTCGAGCTTGAGTTCTCCTCCTGGTTAATGTTCCGGGAAAGCTGATCTATGACACTGAGGTTTGAGAGATTGCGATCGATGTACCACTATTAAGTGCACCCGATCAGAACGATCTCCCTACAAACTTCAGAGATCCAAATACATGGGAAAAATGGCTTAAACGTATCACTCGTGAACTCGATCCTCGTGTTGAGTCACCGATACTTGTCGATACCTCTGATTTTTCTGTCATTTTTACACTCCCTGTAACCAATAATGGTAACATACACAGTCTCCCTGTCGGACGTATCGAGCTCTATGATGAAGATGGAAGTATGCTCAAAAAAATTGGAAAGGAAACAATTCGTTCCCCTGAGTGAGTGTTTCTCGGTGAATCTATCGTTGATTATCTTCCTATTAACGATGAAGGAGGAAATGTTCTTCCAGGATCTGACAGAATTTTTTCTGTTACATGGAAAGGATTTGCTTATGAGGCGATAGAAGCATGAAAGACGATAATTAAGTTTCTCTCCCCAGGGCAATATTATACAAAACAAACAGAAGACAATGCACGCTATCTGCTTCCATGGGAGAAGCTCAAGATTTTTGTCGAATCAAAGAAAATACATGCAAAAATCTACCTCGAATACCGTGGAGAAAATAATCTTGCTGTACCTTTTGAAACTGAAAAAGATATCTATGTGAAGTACAACTATATCGATAAATGACTGAATTGGTGAGCTATTCTTCTTATACTTCTTGTGATTTTTATAGCGTGGAGACTCTTGCGTAAGCGAGATGATCATATCCATGAACTGGAAGATGAGGTTGAAGAACTCGAGGATGAGGTAGATGAGTTTGAAAAAGCAAAACGCATGGCTAAGGCTGCGATTGCCAAGAAAAAGCCAACTAAAGTAGCAAAAGCTGAAATGCCTGCAAAGCTTAAGGTTCCAGCTAAGAAAAAGCCAGCTACGAAAAAAACACCACCTACTGTTTAGTAGTTTTTAAAAATGTATGTTTTCGTGTAAAAATTGTCATACACAAGTCCTCAAATGGACAGGAAAGTGTCCACACTGTGGTGAATGGAACACGCTCGAAGAGATAAAAGGGGAAAAATGAAAAGCGAAGACAAGTGGGAATGTGCTCGATAGTAAAAAGATCGAAAAATCCCGGGATCATGAATTTTTCCGATATACGAGTCAATCTTGAGAGCTCGATGCTGTTCTTTGATGAGGACTTCTTTCTGGCTCATTGATTCTCCTTTCCTGAGAGCCAGGCATAGGAAAATCAACACTTGCACTCCAGATGACTGAGTGGTATACGAATAACGGAAAGTGAGAAAAATGAGAGTGAATAAAGGTTCTCTATGTCTCAGGAGAAGAGCATATATGACAGATATCGGCACGAGCACAGAGACTGGGTGTAGAGAGTGAGAATATCGAGATTATCACGGAGAGTTATTTTGACGATATCGTATCTACTATAAAGGTTCATCCTGCCGAAATTATCATCATAGACTCGCTTTCGGTTCTCGGGAGTGACTCTCTCGATGGCACTTCTGGGAGTATAAGCCAAATTCGTACGATGACTGAGGTCTTTATGTCTCTTGCAAAAACACTCGGAAAATCGATAATTCTTATCGGTCATGTAACCAAGGATGGATCTATCGGAGGACCAAAATCTCTCGAACACCTTGTCGATGTCGTACTCTACCTTGAGTGAGTTCGTACTGAGAATTATCGTATTCTTCGAGCACTCAAAAATCGATTTGGACCAACTGACACTGTTTGACTTTTTCGAATGGAATCAACCGGACTCATTGATCTCCCTAATCCAGGACTTGAGTTTGTCGATGAAGTGACAACTCGGCTTCCTGGGAGTGCACTCTCTCTCACGATCGAAGGAAATCGTCCACTCCTCATCGAGATCGAGGCACTCTCGACATATACGAAGTTTGGCTATCCAAAAAGATCCTCTCGTGGTGTTGCTCAGGGAAAACTCGAACTTCTCATTGCTGTCATGTCGAAGTTTACGGACACGAAACTCGAGAGTTATGATGTTTATACCAATGTCGGTCGTGGGTTAAGTCTCTCTGAGCCATGAGTTGATCTCGCTACCGTCGCAGCTATCATGAGTTCGAAAAAAGGAAAATCTCTCGGAAAAACGGTGTTTCTCGGAGAAGTTTCCCTGACTGGTGTTGTCCGAAGTGTCTTTCTCCTCGAGAAGCGCATCTCTGAAGGAGTAAAACTCGGATTTACTGACCTCGTCATCTCAGCTCAATACACTGGACCAATCCCGAAATGAGCAGACGTAAGAAAGATTACTAATGTCGGAGAACTTTCTGATATTATCTAGCTATACCCCCAGAAAGAAGTTCACGAATATCAGCATAACGAAAGCCTCGTCTTATGAGAGACTGTATGATTTTTTGTTTTCCATCCTGTGAGGACGGATCATATTTTTGGCAATATTTTTTTATGAGTCCTCTGAGGTTAGTGCTATCATCTTTCTCAAGGAGAAGTTCTGAGATCTCGTCACGAAAGTAGGGATATTTTTTTATGAGCGTAAGGAGAGCTACTTGACGAGATTTTCCTCTCGCGAGGAGCTTATCTCTCTCGGACGTTATCATTCATACATGGTCTTGCCAAGATCGGATGGCATCATGATAGGATTCGCGGAGATTTTCTATTTTTTCTTTTGGGAATCATTTTTTGATGAGTTTCATGGTAATCTCTCTCTCGCTACTTGATCGTGCGAGAAATGTCGACATCCACATCTCGAGCATGAGATCCTCACTGTATCCGAGACTATGAAAGAGCTCATCCATATCTCATTGCCACTTTTTCTTTTTGAGATATTCGCTCAGTTTTTTCTCGCTTGGGGCGTATCTGGTTATGTAGTTCGCGAGGCGAAGAAGGATATTCATAGGTGTTTATACTACATCCTCTAGGGGAAATCTATTTTGAAAATAATCTTTTAGTTCTTCTATTGCTTCGTTTGCATCGATTCACACGCATTCAATTTTTATTTCTGATCAGTGAGTAACTCATAAAAGTATGAGATTCATAGCTTGTTTAGCATCCGCTTTTCGATTTCCATAAGATATATAAACCTGAGACTGAAATGCTTGAGCAATTTTTGTTACTTTTGCACTTGGGCGAGCATGGAGCATGTTTCTATTGGATAACTGGAGAGAGCAACTTGTAGGTGTTACTGTATCTTCGTGATGGTTGTGAGATAGTAGTTCTCGCATATATTTATAATTATTTATGAAATTTTTTATGAGCTTCTTTGAGTTTCGGATTGGTCACATGAGTATAGACTTGCGTGGTCGTGATCGATGCATGCCCGAGGAGTTCCTGGATTATACGGATATCTGCGCCATTAGTCAGGAGTGTTGTCGCGAAACTATGACGGAGTGTATGGGCATGGAGATTTTTGAGTATACCCGCTTTCACCCCATAATTTTTCACCATAGTTGTTATAAAAAAGCGAGAAAGGCGCACATTTTCGTTATCCAGATGGATCGATTTGATATTTTCTTCTCGAAAATTATGTCTGATAAAAAGAGGAGCAAAGTCATCACTTCGAGATTCCAGATACGCTCTGATCGCGTCTCGAGCAATTTCTGTCAGGTAGACAACGCGGATTTTATTTCACTTTCCGCGTACTGCGAACTCCATGGTTTCGAGATTTACATCGCGGATATCGAGAGCAGTGAGTTCTGATATACGGAGCCCTGTAGAGTAGATACACTGGCATATGGCATAGTCACGTACTCACTGGATATCACTCTGATCTATAGACCTGAAAAATCGAACAATCTCATCATCTGTCAGAAATGTTACTTCTCGTTCAGGAGCTTTGATAAGATCGAGTACTGTTGGGTCGAGACAGGGGATTCACTCCTTTTTGAGGTACTTGAGCCACGACCGAAATGTGATGATGTGAGCATTAATGCTCTTGACCGAGAGCGCGTCTCTCGCTAGATCCATTCGAAACTCATCGATATCACTTTTTTTGATGTCTTCGACTTGGAGTTGTGATTTTTTTCTGAGCTCTCTTCTGATATCTCGGTATTTCTCTCTATGAGCCTCATCGTCAGAGAGAAAAATTTTTCTATGATTTTTTTGTATTTCTTTCTCTTCTCGAAGGTTTTTATCGAGAAATGTAAAAAGTCTCCAGAGATGGAATTCATACTGTTCGAGCGTGCGGAGACTCCTTCCCTTATGGAGGCGGAGATATGTCAGAAAATTTTCGAGAGCTGATATACTATCCATGAACCTATGATATGAGAAAAATCACTTCCTGCAATAAAAAATCCCGCATAATGCGGGATAGATTAGAATATTGAGTCAACAATTTTTCTTTTGAGGTTGTATCCAACTTCTTTGAGAGTGCCTTCACCATCGACAGAGACACACTTTCCTTTTTCTTCTCGAAATACTTTTTTGTATGTTTCGATAATATCAGATTGTGTTTTTCTGATAAATACACGTTTGTCGTTTCGGGTCATCTTCTTTCCTTCTGGAGAGTAGACGAGGGAGTTGATGAAATCAAGACCAAGGAGCGTTCATTCAGATTTTTTTTCTGCCTTTGTGAGGCTTGTATTTTCTTTCATGGCTCGCTTTTTGAGACGAGCGAGAGATTCATCGAGAGTAATCGAAAGCTCGATTGTAATAGCGTTATCAAATAGTTCTCGATAGATCGTATTTCTCCACCAAAGAAGCCCACTACGAAGCTGATATTCGCTCATCCCGAGCATCAGTCCTCGGACAATGAGTGTCTGAATTCCCCGATCAAGAATGACGGTATGTCCTTTTTTCATCGCTGGTATAACTTCCCGCTCGATACGGTAGAGGAGGTCAGCAGCTTGGAGAAACAAGTTCGTTTCTGGGAGGACACGCTCATCAAATTTTTTGAGAGATTCGTTTTCTTTGAGAAAATCTCCGAGAATCGGACAATTTTTCCACGATGAAACAGTTACTTTTTTTCCTTCTCGTTCGAGGAGTTTTTTGAGCATGCGGATCTGAGTAGATTTCCCTGATCCATCTGGTCCCTCAAATGTGATGAGTGTTCCAGGGAGAGCATGACAATTAGAAATATTTGGACGCATAAAGTGTAGTGAATAGAGAGTGCTATGAATTAGTTTGTTTTTGTTCGACGCTGGATCCCCATGAGTTGTACATCGTATTTTCGCTCAAAGTAGTCTGCAATCTTTTCGATGAAAAGTGGAGTAGTCTTGTAGACTGGAGCAATACCATCAATAACATGGATACCGTTTTCCTCTGAGAGGATATCGTATCCTTCGATCACCTTTGTTTGAAATCTTTTAAAACTTTCGATGATGTTATCACTATAGCGTACATCCATACCAGCTTCGTAGTGTTTGAGTGGATTGCGACCGATGGCACGCTGAGCAGCGACTTCTACAGGGATACGGAAGTAAAATGCCATATCAGGAACAGGGAAATATGCATCGTAAAATGGTTTCATATGTTCCATCTTGAGCCCACGAGCATATCCACGGGCAAGTGCTGTGTACATATAACGATCACAAAGAACTACCATACCAGCACGGAGGGCTCCTCGCATCTCAGTGAGATAGCGCTCGATAAAGTCAGAGGCATATACCATATCAAACACAGCTGCTGGCATATGAAGGTCTTTTTTCTTCAGCTGTTTTTGCATCTCATGGATCTTGATAGATGAGTTCCAGACGCTATGAACACAGAAAAAACCATTTGATTCGAGGAGGTTTTTAGCGATGAGGAGCTGTGTCGACTTTCCTGATCCGTCTGATCATTCGACGATGATAAGTGTACCTGGGCGCTCTTCTGCAGAGAAGAATACCTCCTTTTTTACTGTAGGGAGGGGAGTATTTTTCGGGGACTTTTTCACGGTAGGCATATATAAAGGATATTACCTATCGACTATATGCACAAACCGCTCTCTCGTCAAAAGAAGTCATCTATTTTCGCTAGCGATTTCGTGAAAAGATGTTCCTGATACATTTTTGTATACAAGAAAAATTGTATAAATACCTATATTTTTATTTACAGTAAAGGATTTCTTTCTATGCCCTCCCGGGTACATGAGAGAGAAATACTGTATCGAGGATATTGCGAGAACTTTCATTGACATGAAAAATTTCTCCGATTGCCTGCTCTATTTTCTCCAAAAACTCTCATGATGCATACTGTATTGACTCCATGAGGAGGGAAATTGCTTCTTCATCCTCCATTTTCTCTCTGTAAAGAAGGGAAATAAGGGGCGTGACATCACCACCGAAGTATAGGCGAATTGCCTCTTTTTTCTCAGTAGTTACCGGTAATGCACGATAAATACTCTCTGCGATAATAACACGTGATCGAACTGTATCTATGAGGCTTTCCGGCTTTTCTGTTACGAGGATGATGGCACTATGTTCTGGTGGTTCTTCGAGGATTTTTAGGAGCGCATTCATAGCCTCAGTGCTCGCGAGGTCCACATCTCGTATGATTGAGAGCGTCCTTCATTCGTATGGTTTTTCGTGTACACGTTCGAGAAATATGCGGATATCTTCGATAGAGAGGGATTTTTTCTCTTCATTTTTCTCGTAGAGAAAAATATTTGGGAATTCACCACTTTTACATAGGGACAGATCTGTCACAGCCTCTCAGGATATTGCTCTGATGATTTCGAGGGCTCCATCGGTATCTATAGAGATTGGGAGCATGGCTCCAGGTTCTCTAAAAGCTTGAAGATACAGTTTTATGATATTTTGTCTTTCCATAGAGTTAATTCTCTCTATAATGCGTACAAATGCAAATTTTATGCGTATAAAAATTTTTGCCATACTCCTTCTCCTTGTCCTCGTAGGCCTACCATGATCAATATATTGGTACCTATTTTCTCGAAATGTTTCGGGTATTGCTTTTGTTGTCGAAGGAAATACTGGGCTTCGAGTGAAACTCTCTGGGAAGTTTTCATTCAAATATTTTCCTCTTTTTGATAAAATCTTCGAATATGAGAGTCTGTGCCGTGGGTCATGTATATTTTCCCCGATACCACCGCTTTCCTATGATGTCATGATTTCATCGAGTGGATCTGCTCTCATAGAGGATCATATCGCACTCAGTCTCGGGGAGACAAAAAAATACTATCCACAGTTCGCCCCGACTCTATCGCTTGAGCGTACTGGTCACATCGATGAAGATCCTACGTACTTAGAACTTCTGCGTAGTGATATGAGTTTACGTCTCTGACCTCGCTATGACCTCATATGACAGGATGGATCATGAGGTATATTCGTCCTCCGCAATCTCGTCGATCAGATTATGGTTGGGAAACTTTCGAGTGATACTGTTTCTCCGCTCTGGACCCTCCCATGGGTTCCTGTGCGTGCTTTTCTTGATCAGAGTCGATCGAGCTGTATCTTCGAAAAAAAAGATACTTCAAAGTTTATCACTTCTCTCGATGGAGAGAAGAGCGTGTCATTCCCATCAGGTGAGGATATTTTCTTTGCTTCATATGATGAAGACTGGATCGTCAGAACTTCATGATGAGTATATGAACGCGAGAGTGATCTCTGGATCGAAAATCCTCGATTTACCGATATGATAGATATGAGTGATCGTTACCGTATAGGATACATAGATCAGAGTGATGAAAAAAAACTTTCTCTTGCCTGATTTCCATCGGGACAATCACTTATGTTCCTGGTTGATCGGGTGACGGGAAGCTCATCCCTCCTAGAAAAATGACGAAATATACGAGGATTTTTCTTTCGTGATGGGGAACATTTTTTTCTCGATCCGTCAGGAGATGTATACCGTATTCGTTTACCGCGCTAGATTATGATTTTTGACACACACTCACATTGTTACTGGGATTCACTCCTCCCACGCATCGATGAAATCATCACAAATATGCACTCTCGATGAGTCAGACGTGCTGTACAGATCGGCTGTGATATAGAGAGTTCAGGTCAGGCGATCGGTCTCGCTCGGCGCTTTCCTGGCATATTTTTCGCGACGGTTGGGTACCATCCAGAAGAGGCTCAGGATAGTGAATGATGGAAAGTGGATAATGGAAAATATATCGAACAACTCGAGGCGCTTATAAAAAATAATCGAAATATCGTCGTCGCAGTGGGTGAGTGCGGGTTTGATTTCCACTATCTCGATGGAAGCGAATGAGGGAGTAAAAAAGTCGATTTTAGCGCACTCTCAGAAAAAGCCCTCGGTCAGATAGAAAATCAGAAAGGATGGTGGCTCATACAGTGGGAACTCGCCAAGAAATATGATCTTCCCCTCATCATCCATACTCGCGATGCTCGCGATGCGACACTGGAGTTCATGCGAGAAAATGCTATCAATCGATGTGTCATGCACTGTTTCTCCGAAGATTGGGACTTTGCTCGAGAGCTCCTCGAATTTTCCAGTGAGATCTATTTCTCTTTCTCGGGCATCCTCACCTACAAAAATGCTCTAAAAATCCAAGAAGCCGCATCAAAAATACCATTAGAGCGTATCTTGATCGAGACGGATGCGCCATTTCTCGCACCACAGCCAGTACGTGGCACGACCAATGAGCCTGCGAATACACTCTATGTGCTCGAAAAACTCGTCGAACTGCGGAGTGAGTGACGAGAAGAAATAGAAAAGAGAGTCTATGACAACTCTCTTCGGTTTTATGGACTGCACTAGACATATGAGTTCGTGTCATTGACGAAGTATCCTTTGTAGTCCTTTTCTTCAATTACTCATTTATCCCGCAGAGTATCAGCGTATTTTTTCATCGTGATCATACCTTCTTCTGTACCTGTTTCGATCGCTGTCGGGATCTGCTGGAACTCTCACTTCGCTATGAGGTTTCGGATACCAGAAGTGACATACATGATCTCGCGTATGGCGACTCGGCCCGTCGTATCAACTCGTGGTATGAGACGCTGTGCGAGAGCACCGACGAGGGAGTCAGCGATGCGTGTGCGTATCTGGTTTTCTATCTCAGAAGGGAAGAACTGTATGATGCGAGAGAGTGTCTGGACACTTCCTGAAGTATGGAGTGTCGAGAATACGAGGTGTCCAGTCTCAGCAAGTGAGAGGGCAATATCCATCGTCTCTGCATCACGGATCTCACCGATCATTATGACGTCAGCATCCTCGCGCATGGCAGAACGGATAGCATTACGAAATGATGCTGTATCTCGACCGACTTCACGCTGAGAAATAATAGATTTTTTATTGTGAAAGATATATTCGATCGGATCTTCGATCGTGATGACATGCTCACTGCGGAACTCATTGATTGCCTCGATCATCGATGCCATGGTCGTCGACTTACCACTTCCTGTTGGTCCTGTCACAAGAAAGAGCCCTTGTTTTGCTTGGAGAACTTTCGAGAGACTTTTTGGAAGTCCGAGTTCGATGAGATTTTTGATTTCTTCGGGGATTTTACGGATAGCGATACCCATACGACCCATGTACATGTAGGCATTTCCTCTGTAGGATGCACCATCTTTATGGACATATCCGAAATCTATCTCCATATTGCGTTTGTAGTAGGAGATACGCTCCTTTTTTCCGTAGAGGAGCGTATAGAGGAAATCAAACATTGTGATTTTGTCTGGAAGTACTTTTGTATCACTCGGGATGAGATCACCATGTACTCGTATGACGATTTGCTCACCTTCCTTGATGTGGATGTCAGAAGCGCCTTTTGCTACGGCTTCGTCGAAGAGACTCTGGAGTATCATAGTAAAAAGAAAAATGCTATGATCTTAGCATAGCATATTCTTCTATTTACTGCAAAAAAATGAGGATTATTTTGATGTTTTTTCAACTTTTTTAACCTTTGCTACTCGAGTTATAACTTCTCTTACTTTTGGAATATCACTTCTTCGAACTAGCCATGTATTCACGCCAAGTTTTGTTACATGAATATCTGCTTTTTCTAAGGCACTTACCACATTTACTGTGGTAGTTTTTACAGTAAGAGCTGAGTGAGGTGTTATAGAATTTGCTTCAGGAAACATGACGGAGCGTACTTGATCTCCAAGATTTGTATGGGTAGTATAATTTGACATGGCGTATATTTATATTGATTTTTGTAGAAAATCAAGGGAAAATTTATTGTATTTTTTCAAGCCAGCTCGTATAGATACTCATATCGACCATTTTGAGACTTGATGGCGTCGATCTGATGGTCTCTTGCAGGTCTTGCATCGTGATAGCATGTCCATCGAGATCTTTCCCTGTCAATGTCCCATCCTCAGCCTCATCGATGAGCTCGAGGAGGTCTCGACTCGCATCTCGGGCAACCTCATCACAAATTGCCTCGATATCAGCTGAGACATATCCATCAGTGAGTTTCGCGAGCTCTACATAGTCGAGTTTTTCACTTGGACGGCCTGCTTTCTCTATATACATCTCGAAAAGGGCTTTGCGTGCTTTTTCATCTGGTGGTCAGAGGTAGACTTTTTTATCAAGTCGGCCTGACCGGAGGATCGCAGGATCGAGATGATCAGGGCGATTGGTTGCCGCTATGACGATGAGGTTCGGTGCTTCTTCGAGAGCATTGAATTCCTGGAGAAATTGGCTCACTTCCTCGGCTTTGTTTGCGTCGACGTTATTGGTGCGAGCGGATACAAGTGAGTCGATCTCATCGAGAAAGAGGATGATTGGTTCACTTTCTGCAGCTTTCTTGGCTCATGTGAAAAAGTCTTTGATATTCTTTGTTGTCTGGTGGAGATAGCTCGACCCGAACTCTCCCATATTTTTTGAGATAAATCCACATCCGAGTTCTTCGGCAAGCTTCTTGGTAATAAATGTTTTTCCTGTTCCAGGAGGACCGTAAAAAAGCATCCCTGTGGGGATAGAAATCTTAAATTTCTCATACTCACTGTAGAGTTTCAGCACGAGTTCATGTTTCTTTTTTTCTTCTTCAGTGCCTGGTGAATCCGTGTCTGTTTTTTTGAGTTTTTCGACGAGAAATTTAAACTTGAGTGGCTTGATAAAGCTATCATTGAGTTCTTTTTTGAGTTCGTCCATTCCTGCGACTGCCTCAAATCCCCATGGTTTTCATTCTTTTTTTTCAAACCGCTGTACCTCGACTTTCATCGTAGGTTCATCTCCTGCATTTCCTGTTTTTGGAGGAGCACTTGGTCACTCATTTTTCGGAGTTGGAGCAGGGGATGGAGCTGTGAAATTCTCGAGTCCTCACATGAGGTTTTTTGCACTCGATTCTGTACTTTCCATCTTCCGCAGCTCTGCTGCGATATCACCAAGGGCGCCGATATTTCATTTTATTTTCTCTATTTCTCGATACTCTGGGGAGTTCATGATTTCAGAGAAAAATGTATCAAAACTAGATGTATCTTTCGGATTAGACATAAGGATAATTTAAAAAATTTTTATAGGAGTTTTTCTTTATAGCTCTTGAGAAGGGAAATATTTTGTTCGAAACTTTCTTTTTGTATTTCGAGACGCTTTTTTTGTATTTCGAGAGGAGTTCGGTGAGATGGATCTTTTGTCTCTTGTATTTGTGTATTGAGATGTGCTATAGTTTTTACGAGGATAGTATGATTATTTCATAGGAGTCAGAGTATATCATCTATAGGTTCTATGATCTGTTTTTTGATCCAGTTTCCATATTTTGTAAAATTAAATATATCTCTATATTTCGAACTCTCAAGGAGTATGCGAAGTGTTGTAGTATCCTCTGTCGTGAGAGAGGCTCTCTCTGAAAGGAGTGCGAGTGAGTCGTGGATTTTGCCAGAGAGATTTTCTTTCCACTCATTTCTCCCTGCTTCTGTGAGGAGAGATATGCTCTCTTTGCTTGATGCTCTGAGATCTATGGATGAGTTTGCTATCTTCCCGAAAAGTGTCTGTATCTCGTGTTCAGTATTGTCCACCATGAGGAGCCATCTGTGTGCTATCCATGAGAATACCCTCGCGAGTATAGATACAAAAAATACTCCGATGGTATATATGAGTGCCATCATACCACCATAGAGAACTCATGCGAGGAGGAGTACGAGTATGATACCACCAGAGTCGCGAGATCGACCGAGTTTTTCTATGACTTTTCCTCATCCGAGAGCAATACTTTTCAGATCTGCGAAGAGGGAAGTTTTTTTTTCATCCAGATGTGCTCTGAGCCCAGATGGTTCGAGGAGTGGTTCTCGGAAGGTTTTTTCGAGGTTTTCAAATGCTTCTTTCTGTGCTCGGAAGTCACCTCGTTTTACAATCTTGCCGTTACTGACGTAGTGATCATCGGTGATGACGACATTTGCTCCTCTCGTATAGAGGTACGATTTTCTGATCATCTTCACGACCAGTATCGTGAGTACGATCGTATAAAATACAGTCAGTACTCCCATGATAGCTATCATAGCGCCGAGAGGGCCTCAGGCGAGTCCGAGAAACCCAAATATTCCTGTCACGATCGCGAGAGGGATGCTCGATTTTTGTATGATACTGAGATAGTCATCTTTTATACTCATCCTGAGTTCTTCCGGAGAGATCCACTCATAGAGATAAAATCCACGTTCATCGACTTTTTCCTCGATCTCGTGGATGGTAGATTCTTTTTCGATAGACTCTGAAAAATCTGGTGATGTCGTGCGTGTACGCGTAAGCATGAGGATATTATAGGATTTTTCTCTCGAAATCAATATAGATTAGATGAGAACTCGGATTTTCTCGAGATTGTTAATATGATTCTCGAGACGAGTTTCGACGAGATCGAGGGCTTCTTTGCCCGCGAGCATATTAGTGTCAGTATTTCTGATCGATGAGATTACTTCTCTGAGCTCACTCTCGTGATGCATGCTCCATAAGCGCACTATGTCCCGACATGAGATCATATAGTCGATCATCCACTGACACTCTCTCCTAACGAACTCAAAAAGCTCTTGCTCTACCGCTTTTTCGAAGCTTTGCTTTCATTTTTCTATTTTTGCTATAGGAGACTGGAGGCTCTGGTAAGCGAGTGAGAGGTTCTTGAGCGTATATGCGAATGCCTCCACTTCGACAGGATCGATCCCACTCTGATCTCGATCATGTGCTCGGATAGCATCGAGCGTAGACTGTTTTTCGAGGAGAGATTCCTTGATCTCGAAGTATTTTTCGAGACTCCTGTAGACTCGGAGTTGGAGATATTTCCATATGCCGACGCTGACATGGATCGTCGGGAGAAGTGTGAAAAGTATCGCACCCCATGATATCTCCTGCGTCAGGATGATGAGTCCAATGATGAAAAATCCGAACCCCACACCAATGAAAGCGGCAGAAAAACCAATCATATCACCGACACTTTGGGCAGGTTTTCCATTGATACTGACTCACTTGGTTATGTGTCTGAGGATGAAGGACTGGAAATCCTCTTTTCGGTAGATCATAATTTAGACATAAAATAATCCCCCCACTTTCGTGAAGGGAAGATAAAGATTATTTACTCAATTCCTCTGCGAACTCTTCCTGATCTTTTGCTCCGAGGACTTTTACACTTTTGAGTTTTTCACTCGCCTCGTCAAAGAGTTTTTTCTGAGCATCAGCTTCGATCTGAACCTGAGCACGGTAACTCTCGATGGTATCGAAGTGATTTTTGAGCTTAGTGACATTCTCGACGAATACACTTGCTGAGAGGACTGGTTTCGATGAGAGCTCTTCACTCTTGCGTGCACTCTCGATCGTCTTGTCTGTGAGCTCAGATGACATCTTATCGATTGTCTCTCCCATGACCCCGATCGCAGCCATAGAGGCATCGAGAGCTTTTTGGCTACTCGTCTCGATGAGAGCAGTCGAGAGAAGTGTCTTGAATATCGGACGAGATGAACTCATCGCGAGAGAGAGTTTCGATGCAGCATCGAGTCGCATCAGGAGACGTTTACGAGCCATATCGAGGTTGCCGATGAGGACCACGAGGTTGGACTGGAAGTACTCGACATGACGGATGAACATATCATATTTCATCTTCTCGGCTTCATCAGTCGTCTCAACACCTTTTTTCTTGAATTCTTTGATCTTGTTTGCGAGGAATTCCTTGTAGGCGACCACTTTCCCGAGATTATCATCGATCCCATCGAGGAATTTTTTCTGGAGGTCGATAGATGTATTGAGAGAGTTGTATGCAGTATCAAATCCTGAGAAGATCATCTGGATCTTGCCTTCTAGGGATTTCATGTTGAACGCTGCTTCGTCCCATTTGGAGTCGAGCTTTTTCATGAGAGAGCCAAGGAGCGGCATGCTTTTGGCGATACGCATGACAGTACCATCATTATTGATGATTTCTTTGTAGACTTCCTGGACCTCCCCATTCATCTCAGCGAGAGTATTGGATACTTGCATGATCGGATCAGAGTCGATGATCGTCGCTGTTTCAGAGATGATTGAGTCGATCGGAGCGGTGATTTTTTCTCCGAGTGAGCGGAAATCTCTTGCTTCCGCAAATGTTTTCTCGACTTCTTGTGTCTCAGTTGCAGAAAGTGGCTTTGCCTTTACTGTATTATTGACGATAGCCTGAGCTTTTGCTTCTGCCTGAGGATCCTGAGTTTGAGTTTGGGTGGACATAGGAGATTAGTGAAAAATTAACATGGGAATTGTATCGAAAATAGAGGAAATATGCAAAAGTTTTTATATGAGTGCTTTTGCTCTTTGGAGATTCTGTATTTGTACATCAAGCCTATTTCTTGCTAGGGCGAGTGCAGGAGTATTTCATTCAGGAGTTTTCTCTATACTTATCTCAGTGACATTGAGCTCACTCATATGTCGACCCATCCAGAGTTTTAGGTTTTGAGAAAACTCATTTATTATATCTGTGAGCCATTTTTGCTCTATTTCGTCTTCTCATTTGACTTGCTTGGACATTTTTTGTACTTCACTCGAGAAATTTAGGATACTTCGGGAAAGACTTCTTATATTTTCTGCGCCAATCTCCATATTTTTATAATCCACATTCATATCCGAGAGGAGGGATGAGTACATATTCATGAGCCGAGATTTTCTCTCCGTAAAAGACGGTCTCGAGAGAAAAATAACTATTCAGAAGATACTTATGAAGATGAGTATAGGTAGTATTATTTCCATATTTTTTTAGTCTCAGTATCCACCACCATTCGATGATCCACCTCCTCCGCCAAACGAAGAACTCGAATTTTGAGAAGATGAAAATCAATCAGAAGAACTCGAAGATCATCATATTGTGTAGACATAATCCGTTCAGAAGATAGTACGTGTACAGAGATTATCGGGAGTACATCGAGGAGGATTGAAGTAGCTCCATGCCCCCATTAAGAGGAATAAAAGAGGACTAATTACACATATAGAAAGTGCTATAGTTTTTTCTATCCTCTTCTTGCGGTAGTTTGATATCACCATCATGTATGTCATAAAAGTGAAGAATACCCCGATGATACATATGCTTTTTATTTCATGTTTAAAGATGCTAAAAAATACACTTCAGAACAAAAAGATAATAATAGTATTTATGATTACTATATAGTTATCTTTTCTATTAATTAGGAGTTCTGTAGATGTTGAAGGATTTAATTGGGCAATTTCTTCTATCCACTGAGAAGTAAGTTCCTTATATTTTCCCTTATTGAGAAGAGGACGGAGTTTATTTTCTATGATATCTCGACATCGCATTTCACTATATTTGATCTCCATTCCTTTCCCTGTGATGATCCGCAGTTTCTTCTCTTCCGTTGCAATTATCAGGAGAAGTCCATTATTGAGGTCGTTTTTTCCTATACCATTTTCATTAAATACCTTGAGTCATATATCGATGAGTTCAAATCATTTCCTATTCGGAAAGAGTACTATGACTACTTGCTCTCATGTACTTCTTTCATGCTGAGCGAGAGCTTCGTTAATCGTATTTGATTCACTATCCGATAGTACAGATGAGAAATCACTTATGTATTTATCGAGCTTTGGAAAGTTGAGAACGTCCATAAAGTATTTTTAGATCAGGCTCCATTCATTATATGAGTATTTACTAAATTCTCAAAAATTATAGAGTAATGTGATTTTTTTACAAAAACATATAGTGAAAACTTGCAAAAATATATGGCATAAATATATTGTATTTATGAGAAAAAGTGAAAATATGGTTTCTGACATATTCGTCAAAAAGCTCGAGGAAAAAATGTGAAAACTGTTTCTACGGTCTGATCTCGTCGAGCTCTGGATGCTCGCATGAGGATCGAAGTCTCGAAGTGCCTATGGTATCGGGAAAGCAAAGAACCAAGGGATTATCTATAGTATCGGAACAGGGATTTTCATCGTAGGAGAAAGTAAAAAGCCCGATCTCGATGAGATCTATTGGCAGATAATAGCACTCCTGATCCGTGAATACTCTCCATCTGGCGCTATCATCGCCCATGAGAAATCCATGGAGCTCCATCTGCGCAACTATGAAATCCCTGAGAAACTCGTACTCTATACGAGAGATACTGATAAGCGCATCCGTATCGCATGATATCAGGTGGAGTTCCGTACGCTCAAAACATGAGAAAAAACTGGTGTAAAGAATATGTATCATGTTCTCAGAGAAGTGACGGAAGAAATCCTCATAGATAGTGTGAAACTGAGGTATCTCTCGATCGAAGCAAGCCTCCTCGATGTCGCGAGTCTCCGTCACCATGATATAGGCATCACGGAGTCACTCGTACTCCGATTTCTCATGAAATATGGTACAAAACTTTCTCGACAAAAACTCTGAGAACTCGTCAAATACCGCTATATCCGTGCGATCAATCGTATACGATCTCTCGCGAAAATCCATGGATATCATACTTTATATGAGGACGCTCTTGATATCATTCGTAAAGAATGATGAGGTTGTTACCTTTCTCTCTAAATAAAAGTGCAAATCCACTTTTTTTCTATATACTCATCCCCATGAAACTCCAAAAATATCTCGCCCATGCCTGAGTCTGCTCACGTAGAAAAGCTGAAGAATACATCGAAAAATGACTCGTCAGTGTCAATGGTGAGACTGCTCATATCGGACAAGTGATCGATCCAGAAAAAGATATCGTAAAGGTCGATGATCAGGTTATTTCTGAACAAGAAAATCTCGTTTACTATATCTTCAATAAACCTCGTGGCATCGTCACGACGTGTCTCTCAGGGAAAGATGACGAAAAATGAATTCTCGATATTGTCTCATTTCCTGAGCGAGTGTTTCCTGTTGGTCGCCTCGATAAGGAAACCACAGGACTCATCCTCCTCACCAATGACTGACGCCTCTCGAACTACCTCATCCATCCTCGCTATGAGCATGAGAAAGAGTATGTCGTCGAAGTCTATGGAAAAATCGAAGAGAGTGCTCTCAATAAGATGCGCACAGGTGTCAAGATCGAACTCAAAGACAACGGCTCACGTAAAAAAATCATCCGTCGTATCGATGGGGAGGATAAAACTATCACTCGTACCTACCGCACTCGTCCGTGTGACATCACGAGACTCTCATCATCCAAGTTCTCCATCATCCTCAGGGAAGGAAAAAATCGTCAGATCCGCCGTATGGTCGAGGTCGTCGGATATGATGTGAAACGCCTGAAGCGCGTACGTATAGAAAATATCTTTCTCGGAGAACTCGGAGAAGGGGAATATCGCAAACTGAGTGCAAGCGAGAAAAAAGAACTTCTCGGGCGGATTAGTGGAGAGTAGAGCTTGCGTGTTCCTTGATTTGCTCTTGCAATCAACGTACTGGAGTTGCTGAATTCCAATATTTTTCTTTCTCTTCTTGGATATACTGGAGTTGTTTTTTTAGAGCGTCTTCAGGATTTTGTCAGTCTGTGGAGATAAAATCATTTTCCCCACCTCTACGGATGTCTTCAGTGGCATAGTATTTTTTCCAAGCTTCTAGCATGATCGTTTTATACGATTCTCGTTCTTTTTTGCAATTACCACATGCTCCTGTGCACTACCTATGAAAGTTCCTACACGTGATACGTGCATAGGGGTTTCCCTCGAAGCCTTGTAAGAATACAGGCCTTTCTTCGTATTTGAGAAATTCTTTTGATCCCATATGGATATTTTAGCATATTTTTCTTGATTTCTCAACTATTTTATCAGCTTCATCATAAATGAAACCACACTTGTGACGACTGCTATAGCAACGACAGGAACAATCCCTGTAAGCGTAACTCATGGTACGAGCTGGTCAGTGATCCATACCAGGATGAGTCCGATCACAAATGAAAAGAGTCAGAGAGTGATAAGTCGCAGTGGGAGAGTGATGATACGAAGGATCGTACCGAGGATGATATTCACTATCGTGAGGACAACAGCGAATATGAGAGCACTCGTATATCCATGCTCGAGAGTAATGCCAGGAATATAACTAGAATTCGCGAGGAAAAATATGGCACCAGCAGAAAGTATGAACGAAACGATATAATACATAATTTACAAGAGAAAATGATATATTTAACCACAAAAATAGTATAAAAATACTAACTTTTTTTGCAAATCTATATTTGATATGGTACTCTCATAGGAGTATTGTTTTTTTTATCTTTCTATGTGACTTTTTGATAATCTCTTTCTCGATCAGAATACCCCTGTAACCATCAATGACTGAATTGATCACTCCAAAGATTTTGTCGCACCAAAACCTCCTCTTCCGTGAGCGACCGGATGAGGTGCAAATCCTCCTCAGGATGATAGTAAAAAAGATGATAAAAATCCTCCAAAAACTGAAGAAAAGAAGGATGGATTTACCGAAATGTTTGCGAAACCAGAGGAAAAACTCCCGACCAAAACTGCAGAACCAGAAAAAGATATCGCTCTCGAAATAGGACTCGCTCCTGCGAGTTCATCATGAGATTCTTCATGATTGCCTGAAGCTACTCCGACTCCTTCTGCTGAGGTTTCGGCACCGAGTTTTGATATTGGGGGAGATCTTTCCTTTGATATCGGAGGAGATATCTGACTCGCTCCGTCACCAGATACATCAAGTGTATCCCCTGTAGAAACGAGTGAGTCGGTTCCGAGTACTGGAGTTACGACTCTTCCTGGTGATGTTGCTGGGGTTCCAGCGGTCTGATCTACAGAAAGCTTTGTTTCTATCGAAGGAGTTCCTCCGAGTCCAGGAGAAATCAATGCCGTAGCAGCTGCAATTGGTGGAGTAAGTGTGCCTTCCACGAGTACTCTGAGTGACCCAACTGTTGCTATTGCTGATGTTCCTGAACCATCAACTCCAGTAGATAATGCACTCTTTTCTATACTCAATGAAGATAATCCAGGAGAAACCTCTCCTTCATCTGATGTTGTACAAACAAACTCTGAGGTGTCAGTATCACCATATCCTGAAACACAGTCGACTGATAGTCTTTTTTCATCACTTGTGACAGAGGATGTGACACCGATAACTCCAGGAGAGCAGATTGTCACAGAAGATGCCTCTTCAGTAGGATGAGCTCTCATAGGTGAGGATAATATAGTATCGACCGATGTTGGTCTCTCTCATTTCGTACCTCAGGAAAGGGACACTCAAAAATCCGAGAACAATATCATAGATACACTCTATCCAAATCCAGAAAACAACAATCGCCCTCTGATACCAACTTCAGCATCGAAGCTCAAGGATACGCTCGAAAAATTTATCTCAGAACTCGAGTCTCTCGAAATCGAAGATGAAAAATGAAGATCTCGCCGTACAGAGCAGATCATGATCTACCGAGCTCGTATCGATGAAATCCGTGCTGAGTCAGACGCTCGTGTGCGAGCTCTCGAGTACGAGATCCAGGATCTGGAGCGTCAGACTGGTGCTATGGAAGCAGAAAAAAATCGCATCAAGTGAGTTATTAACTCGTTCAAAAAAGAACTTGATGCTTCTATATAGTTGATTTTCTCGGTTTTTTCTGTACTCTTATTCTCGTTTTATGAAATTTCGACTCATTACCCAGTTCATCTTGTTTTTTCTCTTCGGTGCAACACTCGTCTGTGGTGTCGATGCTGCTGGGATACTTCCCAGTGGTTCTGAGACGATAAAAAACGACTCTATAACAGTGGATATATCAGGTAATAAAAATGACCCTATCGAAGCCTCGAGATCTCTCGGTATACGGATTCTCAGTGCTGCAAAAGTCGTCGTATCTGGATTTGCACTCCTCTATATCGTCATGATAGGAGTCTATATGATCGTATTTTCTGATAACGAAGATCGTATCAAATCTCAGAGAAAACAGATCGTCTATGTCCTCGTTGGTTTCCTTTTTCTCAATATTCCAGGTACGCTCTATGACATATTTTTTACAGGAGCAAAAGATACCATCGGTGATGGTACTCCAAATCTTTCTTTCTGGAATACTGATCGTCTCACAGGAGGAAGTGGAGTTGTGCCTATGATTACGGGATTTTTTGAGGTCTTCATCTTTGGAGTTGCTATAGCATCTTTTACCTACGGACTTCTGCGTATGATCATGTCTGGGTGAGATGAGGAGCGTCAGAAAGCTGCCAAAAACAAGATCCTCTACGGGACACTCGGACTCATATTTCTTGGATTTGTGAGGGTGTGGTCATCTGTGATTGCACGAGGTGATTTTCAGGGGGAGGTGGCTACCGTATGACGAAAACTTCTCTGACTTGCACTCTATTTTGCTGGTCCAGTGGCGATATTTTTTATCGTCCTTGCCGCTTACTACTATATGACATCTGCCTGAGAGGAGGATCGTATCAAAAAAGCAAAGTCTATACTCGTAAATACCCTGATAGCATCTATTATTCTTCTCGCTGCGTATAGTTTCTTCTCTGATATTGTTACGTTTTCCGGATCATTTTAGTATCCTATGATCATCCCAGATTCTCTTCTCTTTCAGGAACGTCCTATTTTTCTCGTGTTTCCTTCTCTCGAAACACTCATATTTTTTTGTATTTCTTGTGTGATTTTTGGCATAGGAGCCTTCTTTTTTTATAGATTTCACCCAAAACAAAAACCAATTCCTCTCGTTTCACTCCCTCTTCCGGATACGTCTGATACACTTTTTGAGCAAAAATCTCTTGATTTTCTCCGCAGCGTGCTCGCCGAACACTCTCAGGATGTCCGCGCGATGAGTTTTACAGCAGGAGAAATGGAGCAGTATTTTCCTCATTTTACTTATTTGCTTGATTTGCTCGAAGAATGAGAATACTCACATCCCCTCGACCAAGAAAAGAGAAATAACGTACTTTGAGAACTCACTCAATTACAAAAAATCTCCCGAAAGGGGAGATAGGCTATTTTTTGGTAGTAGAGACTTTTCCGTCAAATTTTTACGAGACTCAGAAATCATAGATTTCATAAGTCGATAAATAATGGAATAGATCAACACGGATAATATATCGAGAAATGATTTTTTGTAAAGAGTGGAGAGTGTGACATTTGTAAATTTCCCCTGAAAAATGACATGTCAGGCGTTTTTGAAAATTTCAGAAAATGCAGTCACTTGTAATCATAAATTCATGCCAAATATACATATGTAACTTGTTCTTGACAAAAAATACCCATCATCCTATGAAGGTACAAAATTAATCTTTTTTCTTAGTATAAACAAACGTATAAATCATGAATATTAATCTTATTTTTCAGTACTAAATTTTCCAAGATATGATACATCGTGGCTTAGATAAAGGAAAACATACGCCAGAGAGAAGCGAAAATATCTAAAAATCAGAGAAATTTCTATATTATACATACTTTTTCATTATCTCTCCTGATTTTTTGAAAGAACAGGAGAGGGATTTTTAGAAAATCAAAAATGAAAAATCGAGTTTTTTTCTTGTTTTTTCTCGACAAAAATAAAAAGAAGCTATACTTTCAGTTAGTAATATTCAGCATACCTTACTATGAAAAACTACCTCATCACCTATGATCTCAATGTTCCATGACATGACTATAATAGTCTCTATAACGAGATCAAAAGATATCCATGTATCCACGCCCTAGAATCTGTATGGTTCGTGAAATCCAATGGAAGTGCAAGTGATATAAGTACACATCTCGTGAAATTCATGGATAAAAATGATAGACTTATAGTCTCTGAAATCACCATGAATCATGAGGGGTGGCTCGATCAGAATAAATGGGATTTTTTAAAATGATAGCTTTACTCTAAGATAGAATTACATCATTCATTAAATGAAGATATAATAAAATCACTGATTCATTTTGAGCTTGTAATTTCTGATTCTGACACAAGATATAAATTATCTTTTGTTCGAGTAAGTGCAACATAGTATAATCTTCTTTCTTCTTCTAATAAAGATCTTGGTGTATCCCCAAAAATCTTTCAAAAAGGATAATCAGGGTGTAGAAAGGGAAATTTTGCCTTATTTTTTCACTTTGTTTTTCATATCTGCAAAAGAATACACACATCAGCTTCTGCTCATTTGGATTTATGAACGGTTTGCATAACTATGCTTTGTTCGATTTCTTTTCTTTTTTGATTTATATCTTCCTTTCTCCAATCAAAATTTGGGTATTCTTGTTTCAGTTTCTGAAAATAAGCTTCTATAAGGTGTTCCTTTCTAAAAGGAGTGGAGTTCATTCGCGACATTATTAAGAATGTACATCCTTTATTTTGTTTCTTATGTTTAAATATTATATCACAACAATATTTTAAATACCTAGCACGTTCCTCATTTTTTTTGTCACGAGTGATATCTAGTTTTCCAGATTCATTTATATAGTATATGCCATCCCTTTCGTATTCCTCCTTATAGTCTTTTTTGAGCTGTATGAATATGTCTCAGATATATTTCCCAGATATGTCTCATTGGTGTCATTTTCCACATTTAGTACCAGCTCATAATCATTTCATGAGCATATTAGAAAGATTAACTATTTCTTGAGGACACCTCCATGTTGTAAGAAGAGATAATTTTTTACCTCATGGAAAGTAAGTGTCCTTTCAATACTCTTCATAAAAGCATTTTTGAGATCATGCAAAACTATTGATGAGTTGCCAATCATCACCTACACAAACAATTTTCAATTTTTGATTATAGTTTTGTATGGCTTCAATAAGATCAAAATAAAGTTGTGAGAAATCCTGGTATTCATCAATCATAATATATTTAAGCTCAAGCAAATTAACTTTTAGATTATATTTTTTGCTAATGGTGATTTCAATATTTCACTTTTCTTTATGAATCTTTTTTGTTGCCTCAATGAGTATGTCATTATAATCTTTCTTTCATTTATTCTTTAAGAAATCAGCATATATACTATAGCAATGGTTGGAAAATATATAAAACATTCAAACTCGACTACTTGGAGATAATGAAAGAGAATCTATTTGATTGTTCACACCTTCTGGAGACCATTTTCTTTGCTTGGATCGAGCAATAAACTGCTCAATCATTTCTTCAATTTTTGTTTTAAAAAGTTCTATTACTTTCTTGATAAGTATATCGTATGGAAGCTTTGAGCATATAATTCCATAATGTTCTAGTCTTGATTTAACTTTTTCCTCGAAACATTCACGAGCATTCTCTTTACTATAGGGGATATCTGCTACAGAAAATTCGATGAGAGTATTTTCTGGTTGTTCACTCCAAAATCATCTCTTCCACTCCATCTCTTCCTTATACTGCTCCCATGTGATATCCCAATCTGGATTTATATTTTTTCTTGAATCATTCTCATCAATTCACCAGAACTCTATCCATACCTTTCATATTGTAATCTGATGATTCTGTCATTTCTGAGTTGTAAATCATTCAAGGCAGAAATCAGGAGAATATTCACGAATATTTTCTTTTTTCTTTTCGTATTGAACAGTGCGCTCGTATGTATATTTTATGTCATGTTCAAAGAGAAAATCTGCCAACCATTTTTCTGCTTTTGACTTTACCATTTTCCCATCTAATGTTTGGAAATGTTGATTATCTCGTACAAGTTCATAATACTCAGAAGATGTAACTCATTTTGAGTGAATAAATTCATCGTATTCTGGTGATTCACTTCAATCTCTAGTTTCTTTACGGAATATATTATATAGTAATTCTCGCATCTGCTCATTTTCCAATACATTTCTAATAACATCTCCTATAATTTTATTCGTCTGAAAGTCCTTATCTTCCTCAATGTAATCTTCATTTGAACCAATTCTGCCAGCAAGACTATGAAATGTCATGGCATTTTGAAATTGCTCAATTCAATTTTTTGAAAATTTTTCATTTACATCCTCCACTGCAGATTTATTAAAAGCAAGAAAGATAATTTCATTTTTTCTATACTGTAATTCATTTAACAGGAAGTGTGTTTTATAAATCAAGGTTGTAGTTTTTCCTGATCATGCACGAGCTTGTAAAAGAATTTGAGGTGAAATATCCACCAGAAATCTTCTCTGTTCCTCACTTACCTTTGATCAGTCTCAGTAAATACTTCAATATTCTGATAAGTATAATTCCAGTCTTTTTAGTTTTAACGTTATCCATCTATCGTCATACGGATTCACTTTATTATCTTCAAGATATTTATCTGCCTCTTCCCATTTCTTGATATCTAAAAATGCCTGAAAAACAGGAGAATGAATTTTAAATAATATATCGTCTTTATTTTGTCATTGGGCATTTACTCATGCCCGATTAAATCACGATTTATCGTATCCTAACTTATTATAACCATCTTTAGTATATCATCTTTTGTCAAAACCAAATTGATCAAAGCCATCCTTATCAAAACCAAGCATGTCAAATCATTCATTACTGAACTGAGTTCAATTTTGATGCATTCAATCTTCAGAGAACCCACCATGATTATAACCATCTTTGTTATAACCTTGGCTATTGAATCAATACTTATCAAATCATATATCATTAAAATAAGTTCAGTTTTTGTGTTTTCATTCTTTATCAAATCAGAATCTATTGAATCAATACTTATCAAATCATTCATGATTAAACTTCGATCAGGTAGATGTTAATCATTCTCTATTGAATCCGGCATTATCATATCCACGCTCATTATACCCATATATATCAAATCACTTTCTATTATATCAAGCCTTGTTAAATCACTTATGATTATATCCTGACATATCAAATCACTCTGCATTGAATCCAATTCTATTAAATCAAAGTGAGTTGAATCAGAGATTATTATATCGAGTTCAATTTATAGATAGTCATTCCTTATTAAATCCATTTTTATCGTAACCATTCTTATCAAATCAGAATCCATTGAATCAATCCCTATCGAATCAATACTTATCAAATCATTTTCCATTAAAGCCCATTGGATTATAACCATCTCGATCGAATCATTCCGCATTAAATCGAGTTCATGTTATATCATGTACAGCTTTTTTATTAAATCAATTTTCATCAGAAAGGGTACCATTTTTATGTACTCAATTCACATCAAAGCCATGCTTATTATATTTAGTTCAATTTTGATGGATACCATACTCGTTGAATCCAAATTTATTAAACCCTTCATCATCAAAATATGTTCAATTTTTATGCAATCCTTTTTTGTCAAAAATTCGCTCACTAGGCATAGATAATTTAATTAAACTTTCCCAACCCTCCCCACCACTCGCAAACTCTCCCTCTCGACTATTATTTTCTCTATAAACTTCCTAATGAGTACTATTCTAACTTTTTTCTCGATTTTTCCAAGTCCTTTTTTGTAGCGTTCTGATGCGTCCCGTATGGCATCGAATAGCTCTGCATTTGCTTGGTATTCTCAGAGTTCTGATGATATCTCTTTCTTCCTCTGTTCGAGTGTATGAGATTCTTTCGAGAGATCCATGAGGATAGTACCATAGACACTTGCATCATGAGGATTTTCGAGACTTTTTCGTAGAGCATTCTTTCGGGTTTCTTCTTTTTTTCTCATGTTTTCCTCTATTTCTAGGAGCTCCTTTTCGAGTGCTTTTCTTCTTTTCTCTCAGTCTTTTCCCGTTCGCACTTCCTCATAGTCTGCTATGAATCTCTCGGCATTCATGAGCATTTTTTCGAGAATCGGGAGTACTCCAGAGAGTATCTTTTCTTCTGAGATGTCCTTATTCCTGCATACATGATCGAGAGAAACTTTATCTTTCTTTTTTCCTCAGCATCTATAGTTTCCAGTACCTTTATGGGATTTATAGAAATTATACGATTTCCCACATTCTCCACACTTTATGAGTCCAGTAAATATATGAGTCTCTCACTTTCCAGAGAATATACTGGATTTATTCATCTTCTCTTGGGCTCGTTTCCATATATCCTCACTCACGAGAGGATCACACTCTATGAGTACCCATTCTTTCTCATTTTTAAGGGTAGTTATAGTTCTTCCTCCTCATTCTTTCTTTACGCTATAACGGTTGCAATAGTATTTTCCTCTATACGTTTCATTCCGTATAAAGTCCGTAATAGTAGACTGACGAAAAAGCCCATTATGTACCTTTGTATTCCTGATTCCTTCTTTCTTCTCAGTATCTCCACGCCCTCAGATTCCACGAGCAGTAAGGATGCGAGCAATCTCACTCGTGCTTTTATCTTCCATGACATACATATCATAGATTTCTCGTATGATTTTTGCTTCTTCTTCATAGATTTTCAGTTTGTTTCCTCTCCCATCGTGCATCTTCTCGTATCCATAGGGTACAGAGCTTCCATAGACGAGATACCCTTGTAGTGCCTTCGAGTACTTTCCTTCACTCGTTCTCTCAGTGATTACATCACGTTCCATCTCGCTTATAGCTCAGAGGAGAGTAAGTACGAGTTTTCCAGTATGAGAGGAGAGATCTATGTTCTCATTCTTGGAAACAAAGTTTACATTATGTTTTTTCAGAAACTCTATAAATTCGAGCAAATAGGAGGTCTTGCGAAAAAGTCTATCTATCTTCCATACGAGGAGTACATCCACTTTTCCATCGAGGATATCTTTTTTCAGTCGAGAAAGGGCAGGACGTTCACTGACTTCACTCGCTCAGGATATTCCTTCGTCCACATACATGAGATCATTACTTGTCATCCATCCTTTGTCTTCATTCGATGCTATGAAAGATTGGAGGATTCTTTCCTGACTATCCAGTCCATAGCCATCTCGGGATTGATCAAGCGTGCTAACACGAAGGTACTGACTAACGCGTACTGTACTGGATGGGTTTACTCTCGTATTTCCTGTAGAATTTTGAGAAGCCATAAGAAGACTAGAAGAAGAAATAAGAAACAATTATGCCAATCATACCAAGAGCAAGAAGGAAGAGGAGAACTTCGAGAAGAGTAAGAGCGTCAAAGCGTTTTTCTATAACATAGCGGATAATACTAATCCAGTCATTTTTCGTGAACTGATTCTCTGATTCCTCATAGACTACTTTTCTTTCTGATTCATATCCTTTCAGTTCTGAGAGGATAAATACATCTTCGAGCTTCTTTTCTTCTCCTGTATGCTCCATGATGGCATCGAGCATTTTTTGAGCAGTTTTTATATGAATTGTACCCTCACCACGAGTCATCTTTCCAAGTACACGAGGATCTATTTTGAGTATCTTCGACCATTTCGGGAGGTCTGATAGTATTTCTTGCAGGAAGTTTTCTTGTATAGCAGTTCACATTTTTACGATTGGTAAAGTATTTTCTACTATTTCGACTTGTTATTATAATGAAAAAACACTATAAAGCAATGCTCTGACGACTTTTTCCGCTAAATCTATTACAAAAATTTGGAAATAGATATACATTTCTCATGAAAATTTATAGAAAATATTTGCTAGTTTATTATCAAAAAACGATACTAAATCCGTCATCAGCTCACATATTTTCAATATAATAAAGGATTACTATGGGATTTTCGGAGTAAAGAAACTGAAAAAATAGAAAAAGAGAAAAAATAAAAAAATCCCCTCTTTAAAAAGAGAGAATTTTTCTATTCTCGTGGAACTATAATCGTGAAGTAATGGTAATCATCATTTGGATTATAGAGTCTCGGAGAAATTTGATAGGAATGTCTTTCTGGTGGATCCGAGTGTCGAAAGGTGGAACTTCTCCTCTTACAAGAATGGTTCAGT